>CABSLQ010000059.1 GCA_902478605.1 uncultured Oscillospiraceae bacterium | reverse complement strand
ATGACGGCGGACGCGGTACAGGCGCGCAACAATCCGGATAAGGCGTTTGCGTAAGGGCAGACGATTATCAATACTATTCAAGGAGGACAATCAACATGGCAGGCACGAAGAAATCCCTGATTGCCAGCGGCGCGGCGCTGCTGGCGAGCGTGGCCTTGCTGGCAGGCACCACCTTTGCGTGGTTTACCGACAGCGTGACCAACACCGGCAACACGATCCAGGCGGGCACTCTGGAGATTGCGCTGAACGGCGGCGACGAAACGACGCTGTTCAGCAGCGGGGAAGGAACCGACTTCTGGTGGGAGCCGGGCCGTTCGCAGAAGGCCACGGCCGACATCACCAACGAGGGCACGCTGTGGCTCAAGTACACCATGAGCTTTGACAACGTGGTGACCACGGGCGACGCCAACATCACCGAGGTGCTGGACGTGTACCTGGTGGATGCGGATGCGGCGGATCTGACGGATGCGGAACCGCTCGGTACGATGAAGGAGCTGATGGCGGCGGGATCCTTCGCGGCGAAGAACAATGTTCTGGCGCCCAAGGGCTATACCGGCGACGACGGCATGAGCAGCGAATCCTTTACTGTGGTCGTCAAGATGAAGGAAGAGGCGGACAACGATTACCAGGGCGCCGGCGTCACCTTTGACATCGTGATCCAGGCGGCGCAGTATACCTATGAGGAGGATGGCTTCGGCAATCCGAATTATGACGAAGATGCCGAGTACCCGGCGTGGGACGGCTCCGTCGCCACCGACGCGGAGCTGGACGCCATCACCGACGAGCAGGCCAAAACGGTTTCGGTCTCCAAGCCGGAACAGCTGGCCGCTCTGGCCCAGGCCGTGAATGCCGGCAACACCTATGAGGGCTATACCCTGGAGTTGACGGATGATATCAACCTGAACAACAAGCCCTGGACTCCCGTCGGCAATTCCTCCGCCGGGGCGGGAATCTGGGAAGGCAATGCTTTCAAAGGCTCCATCGACGGCAACGGCCACACCATTTCCAACCTGTATATTGAGGATACCGACAGTGCGGCGAACCTGGGCCTGTTCGGCATGATCGTGCTGTCGGACGATGGCTTTATCCGGGACGTGAAGTTTGAGAACGCTTACGTCAACGGGGAAAAAGCGGCCAATGTGGGCGTGCTGGCCGGCGCGGTGTCCGGCGGAACCGCTTGGGCTCCCGGCGGCTATCTGCCCTCCCGCATCACCGGCATCACGGTAACGGATGCCACGGTCAGCGGCATGAAATATGTCGGCGGCGTCATCGGTTACGCCAACACCTCTCTGGAGGACGTGACGGTCTCTGGCGTGAAGGCCACGGCCAAATTCGATGCCGCGTATGAGAACCCGAATGAGTTTGTCAACGACAGCGGACAGAATGCGGGCGCCGTGGTAGGCGATCTGTATGCCCTTCGGTCGATCGAAGGGGTCACGGTTTCGGACTGCGTGATCACCGGCCTGGACAAGCTGGGCGGCGTGGCCGGCTCCGCTCGGGATGCGGTGAAGATTGCGGATGCGACCATGTCCGGCATTGAACTGGTCGCCCTCACCGAAGAGGACGCGGAAGAGGAAAGTGACAATTATTTTGGCTGGATCGCCGGCCGCGTTGGTACAATCAACAAGCCGCAGTATACGGGCAACACGGTGGATACCGAAAGCTGCACCGCGACGCTGGACGGCGAAGCGATAGAGGTTAGCTCTTACGTGCTCGTCTGACATGACGGCGTTTCCGTCCCCTCGTGTGAGGGGGCGGAACCTCAAGGGCACAAGCTGAGTTTGTGCCCTTGAGGTTCCGAAAGCTGTCTTTACTATGTAGTAAACCGGAGGTGAGGCCGCCATGCAGGCAAAACATGAGAAAGAAGCTGGTTCGCGGATTTCGCGGCGCATGCTGGCGCTGATACCTGTACTGGCCGCGGCGGTGCTTTGTTATGCCTTCTCTGCTGCCGCCTGGTTTCAGGCGGAGCTTTTGAACAGCGGCAACACCATCCAGGCGGGGCACTTCGCCGCGCGTTTGGAACTGGTGGACGGCAATGGCGAGCTTCTGTGGAGTTGCGGGGAGCCAATCGTTTCCGACAAGCTGACCATTGTGCTTGACGCGCCGTATACCGGCCCGGCGCGGTTACGGTTGACCAGCGCGGACAGCACGCTGGCATTTCAGTACCAGCTGGTCCTGACGGCGGGCGGCAAACTCCTGCTGCAAATGCCTCAAACAGAGGAGAAGCTCACTTTGACGCCAAACGGCGAGGGCGCATCGCAGGAATACCCGGTTACGCTGACAGGAGAGAAGCAGCTGTATCTGGAGTTTGATGCGGCCTTTCTGGCGGGCACGTTGCCCTCCTTGACCACCCCGGTGACCCAGGAGGCTAACGCCGATACGCCGCCGGCGGCCGGCAGCCGCGCGACGGAAAGCTCAACGACAGCCACCGCCGCCACCACTACAACAGCACCGGCGACCACAACGGCGTCCGCAGCAACGGGCGAGGCGACCGGGGAGGCCGTGAAAACGGGCAGCGGCACGACGGGGCCTTCCACAACAACCGCTTCGTTCCCGACGACCTCCGCGGCGGCGGAAACCGCGCAGGAAAGTACGGCTGCGACGAATTCCCGCGCACTGTCCACGGCGGCGGATACGGGGACCGCCTTTCAAACAGAGGCTTCCCTTGTAACCAATGCGGAGGAAACAGGACCGGCAGAAACGGCATAAAACGCAGAATAGCCGCCCGATCGGACTAAAATCACCGATCGGGCGGTTTATTTTGTCTGCCGCTATCCCACAATGTGCAGACAGCGCCACACCACGCCGAACCAGTGGGACAGCGGCCGGTAGTCGCTGTCCTCCGTATGGGTGGCGCCGAGGATGGTTTCCGGTGAACGGGGAGAGCCGATCTCCACGATGAAAAAGCCGTGCTGAAACTGCGCGCCGCCGTTAAAGGACAGCTGCAGGATATCGCCGGGCAGCACTTCCTCGAGGGTGGACTCCACCGCGTAGGGGCGGTCCTTCTGCCGGCCGGTCATGAAGCTGTAAAAGGGCTGCACCCCTGTCCAGGCGGGGGCGCGGGAGGACAGGCTGTTAAAAAACCAGCCGGTGGTGGGGCGGTACACCATCGGCAGTCCGCCCGCGTGCAGGCATTGGGAGAGAAAATTGGTGCAGTCGCCGCCCATATCGTCAAAGTTGGCATAGGCCGGGTTGCGGCCGTAGGCCCATTTGTGCGCGTAGGCAATGGCCTTGTTTCTGTCGTACATCGTCTGACCCCTTTCCCGGTGTTTGTTCCGTTATATGCGCCGGGACAGGCGGGAGGTGACGAAAAGGACAGGGCGTGTTATACTAGACGGCAGAAAGGGGAGAAGGCTATGAAACTCCGATGTGTCAACCTGGTATCCGCCGATCCGGCGGCGCTGAGCCGGTTTTACTCTCTGGTGCTGCGTGCCGCCTGCACGGAAATTGTGCCCGGCCGTTTTGAGGTGGCGGTGGGGGACCATTTTGTCGTGATAACGCACACGGCCGCGCCGACGCCGGTGAACCCGGACAGCTGCGGGCTGGAATTTGAGGTGGAGGACGTGGATGCGGAATATGCGCGGCTGGTGGCGGCGGGCGTGAAAATCCCCTCACCCCCGGTGACCTATCCGTGGCAATGGCGGGCCATCGGCTTTCGCGATCCGGATGGGAACGCGGTCGAATTGGTGCAGTATGTGGGGGAATAAGGCGGACGATTGCCAATGGAAAGAAAAGACATTCCGTGGTATACTAAAGAGCGATCAATCCAAAAGGGGGACATGCCATGCAAACCATGAAGCGGGAAGAGATTCCGGAGGCCTATCGCTGGCGGCTGACCGATATCTATGAAAGCGACGATGCGTGGGAAAAGGATCTGGCCGCGCTGCAGGCCATGACGGCGGAACTGGCGGGCTATGCCGGCCGGCTGCAGGAGGACGGCAAGCTGAAGGCCTGCCTGCAGCTGTATGTGCGCCTGTCCATGATACTGGAGAAGGTGTACGGCTATGCCAAAATGGGGCAGGATCTGGACAACGCCTCTCCTGCCGCCCAGTCGATGCAGGATCGGGCCATGGCGGCGCTTTTCCGCGTGCAGGAGGCGGCGGCTTTTCTGGTGCCGGAAATGACCGCCATGGAGCCGGAGGCGCTGCGCGCCGCGGTGGAGAGCGACCCGGAGATGGCGGATTACCGTCATATGGTGGACGACGTGATCCGCAGCCGGGCCCATGTGCTCCCCGCAAGGGAGGAACAGCTCATGGCCATGGCCGCCCCGGCACTTGAGGCGATGGACAACGCCTTTTCCATGCTGGAAAGCGTCGATCTGCCGCGCGGCGAGGTGACCGATGAAAAGGGGGAGACGCTGCGCCTGACCGACGGGACCTTCGCCCGCCTGCGTGAGAGCCGCGATCGCGGCGTGCGCGCGCAGGCGTTTGCGGTCATGCACACCGCGTTTCAGAAGATGGGCAATACCATTGCCGCCCTGTACGCCGGGCAGGTGCGGGCCGACGTCTTTTCCGCGCGGGCGCGGGGCTATACGGACTGCCTGGAGGCGGCGCTGTTTTCCGATGCGCTGCCCCGGTCGATTTACACGGGGCTCATTGAAACGGTGCGCGGCGCTTTGCCGGCGTATTACCGCTATCTGGAGACGCGCCGCCGGCTGCTCGGGGTGGACAGGCTGCACATTTACGACTGCTATGTGCCGATTGTGGATATGCCGGAGAAGACCTATACCTTCGAGCAGGCGCGGGATTTGGTGCGGGAGCACCTTGCGCCGCTGGGAGAGACCTACCGGGCGGATTATGACCGGCTGCTGGCGGGCGGCTGGGTGGACGTGTACGAGACGCCGGGCAAGACCACCGGCGCCTACGCCACCGGCGTATACGGCGTACACCCGTATATGCTGCTCAACTTTGTGGGACAGCTGGGCGACGTGTTCACCCTTGCGCACGAGGCAGGGCATTGCCTGCACACCTGGTACGCCGATGAGCAGCCCTATATCAACAAGGATTACCCCATCTTTCTGGCGGAGATCGCCTCCACCGTCAACGAAAACCTGCTTGTACGCGGCATGATGGATGCCTGCGACGTATCCACGCCGGAGGGGCGGCGGGAAAAGGCCTTCCTCCTCAACCGGTATCTGGAGGAGTTCCGCGGCACCGTCTTCCGGCAGACCATGTTTGCCGAATTTGAATGGAAGGTGCACGCCATGGCGGAGGCGGGCGAGCCGCTCACGGCGGAGAGCCTGTGCGCGGTATACCACGGGCTGCTGGCCGATTATTTCGGGCCGGATGTGGAAATCGACCCGTATATGGATTGGGAATGGGCGCGCATACCGCATTTTTACAACGCGTTTTATGTGTTCAAGTATGCCACCGGCTTTTCCGCGGCAACAGCCATTGCCCACGCTATCCGCAGCGGCGCAGACGTGTCCCGCTATCTCGATTTTCTGCGCGCGGGCGGCAGCGAGTATCCCGCCGAGACGCTCAAAAAAGCGGGGGTGGACATGTCGACGCCCGCCCCGGTGCAGGATGCGCTGGACGAGTTTGCCCATATGGCGGAGGAACTGGAGAAACTTCTCGCCTGAACTGACACACAACCCGCCCAACCCTCATAGGATGCAACAAAGAGAAAAATGGTCCATCCGGACGCCTGCCGGACCGGATGGACCCTTATGGGGGTTTTACAATGCGGAACATAGAGACCTTCGCCGTCATCGGCGGCGATCTCCGCTCGGCGTATCTGGCCGGTTTGCTTGCCGCGGATGGATATAAAGTGATCACGTCCGGCTTTGACAGCACCGACCTGCCGCCCTGCGTGACAGGCTGTACCAACCCGGCGCAGGCGGCCTCGCTTGCGGACTGCGTCATTCTGCCGCTGCCGGTGACGACCGACGGATCCAACATCAACGCGCCCTTTTCCCGCGTGCGCATCACGCTCGACCAGGTGCTCAATGTTCTGAAACCGGAACAGGGCCTGGTGGGCGGCGCGGTGTCCGATTCGGTGCGGCATGAGGTGGAAGGGCGCGGGCTGACCATCCACGATTACTTAAAGCGGGAGGAACTCGCCGTTTCCAATGCGGTGCCCACGGCCGAAGGGGCGATTCAGCTCGCCATGGAGGAGCTGCCCATCACAATAAGCGGCGCGCGCTGCCTCGTCACCGGATTCGGCCGGGTAGCGGGCACGCTGTCCCGGCTGCTGGTGGCGCTCGGGGCGGACGTAACGGTGGCGGCCCGCCGGTTTTCCGATCTGGCGCGGGCGCAGACGCACGGCTGCGCGGCCATCGAGCTGGCGGATCTGCCGCGGGCGGGCGATTTCGACGTCATCTTCAACACGGTGCCCGTCCTGCTTTTCTCGCGGGAGATCCTGCAGAATATGGACAAAAACACGCTGCTCATCGATCTGGCCTCCAAGCCGGGCGGCGTGGATTTTAACGCGGCGGCCGAGCTGCAGCTCAAGACCATCTGGGCGCTGTCGCTGCCCGGGCGCGTCGCGCCCAAGAGCGCGGGCGCCATCATCAAGACGGCCATCCTCAATATGATAAAGGAGGGTCTGTGATGGATCTGCGGCTGGGATTTGCCATGTCCGGTTCCTTCTGCACCTTTTCCCGGGTGATGGAGGAGGTAAAAAAGCTGGTCGAGGGGGGCGCCGATGTGACGCCGATCCTCTCGTACAATGCCGCCAACACGGATACCCGCTTCGGCACGGCGGCGGACTGGAAGGCGCAGCTGACCGCGCTGACCGGCCGCGCGCCGCTTGAGACGCTCGTCGAGGTGGAGCCGATCGGACCGAAAGGACTGTTCGATGTGCTCGTGGTGGCGCCCTGCACCGGCACCATGCTGGGACGGCTGGCCAACGGGCTGAGCGACAACGCGGTGTCGCTGGCGGTCAAGTCGCATCTGCGGCGCAGCCGGCCGGTGGTGCTGGCCGTATCCACCAACGACGCGCTGGGCGCGTCCATGCGCAACATTGCGCTGCTTAAAAATGCCAAAAACATCTATTTCGTCCCGCTGCGGCAGGACGACGCCCAGAACAAGCCCAATTCGCTCGTGGCGGATTTCACCCGCATCGAGGACACGGTGAAAGCGGCCCTGTCGGGCGTACAGCTGCAGCCGCTCTTTATGTAAGCCTTGCCGACCGGATATGCCGGAACCCCGTTTCCGGTGTGCTGCGGGGTTTGCATTTGGGCCGGGTTTGTGCTATAGTGGAAAAGGAACATGCCCCTGCGGGCTTCCGCGGGGGCTTTATTTGTGTAAGGGAAGGGTTTTGAAGATGATTGCGTTGGCCTGTGATCACGCCGCATTGGATATGAAAGAGGCGATTATGTCCCTGCTCGACGAGATGGGGCTCGCATACAAGGATTTCGGCACCTATGAGCGGGCAAGCTGCAACTATCCGGTTTTCGGCCAGCGTGCCGCGCAGGCCGTTGCCTCGGGCGAATGCGACCGGGGGATCCTCATCTGCGGCACCGGCATCGGCATGTCGCTGGTGGCGAATAAGGTGAAGGGGATCCGCTGCGTCGTGTGCAGTGAGCCCTATTCCGCCCAGATGTCCCGCCTGCACAACGACACCAATGTCCTGGCTTTTGGGGCGCGGGTTGTGGGGGACGAGCTGGCCAAGATGATTGTGCGCACCTGGCTGGAGACGCCCTTTGAGGGCGGCCGGCATCAGACAAGGGTGGATATGATTTCCGCCGTCGAACGGGGCGAGACGGTCGGCTGAAGCATAAAAATTTACGATCTGTTCACACGCGGGCGGGGCGGAAGGCTTGTCCCGCCCTGCGTTTCGTGTTATACTGATCGGCATAACTAACAGGAACGGCGGGGGAAACGTATGGCCAACAACGACCTGACCAAAGCGGATATTCGCAAGCAGAATTTTAAAATGGCTGTCGGCATCTATCTGCGCACGATACTGGCGGCGGTGCTTTGCCTCTTCGTGTATATGTCCATTACGATGCTGATCACCGGCTTTACGACGCAGGAGATCGGCTACGTTGTGTATGAGTCCACATCGGACGGCAGCGTGGTGGAGGTGGAACGGCATTATTACGCGGACGATTCCTCCGCGCCTTCCTCCGCCCCCCCGGTGCAGCAGGGACCGGGCCTGCCCGGCGCGGCGCAGGGGGAAGAGGCTGAACCGGCGGATACCACCACCGAGACCACCCTGGCGCCGGGACAGCAGAGACAGTCGATCCGCTCGGATCCGCCTGCGGGCGCGCTGGTTGCGCAGGATATCATTTCGTCCGTTCTCATGCTGATGCTGCTCGCGGCTTTTCCGTATTCCATTGTCTGGCCCCGTGGCGACCGCGACAAAAACGCCGTTAACTTCGGGCATATGCAGGAGGACAAGCTGCGCGGCCTGAAGGTGGGGCTCATGGCGGCGATCCCCTCCTTTGCGGGGTACATTTTGCTGCTGCTCAGCAAGCTGGGCGTTTTCTGGTCGGGGTATTTCCTGCTGTACCGGTTTCTCAACGTGCCCTTTATGCCGCTGTTTGACGCGCTGGCGCCCGCAGGGGTGCAGGCTACGGCTCAGGTGCCCTGGAGCGGGATTGCCGTGATGCTGGTGGCGGTCCTCTTTGTGCCGCTCGTCTGTCATGTGGCGTATACCCTCGGGTACCATCAGATTTCGGTCATGGAAAAACTCGTGTATAAAAACACAAGCAAAAAGAAAAAACGCCGCTGGTAAGCTGCATACAAAAGGAGCGCGCTGTCCGTATGGACGGCGCGCTCCTTTGCGTTTAGCGGCGCGGCGGGGGAGGCCCGTCTTGCACTCTTGCCCGCATCTCCTCTTTAAAACAGGACCTTGGCCATAATCGTACGGCCGCGGGACCCTTTTTCGCTGCCTGCCCCGTCTTTCGGATGAATTTTCCGGAAGGACTTGACAAATACTAAGCAATAGGTTAAACTATCAAATAATTTGAAGTTCAAAATAATTGAATATCAAATAAATTGATTGTCAAACAAATCAGGGGGGAGGAGAACGCGGTGGCAACGGAGGGGTTCAACGGCGCGCTGGACGATATCCTCGGAAGCATTTACAGCAACGTGCTGCGCCTGGAAAAGCAGATGCTCAAACGCAGCCGGCAGACCACCCTGTCGGTCAGCGAGGTCCATCTGATTCTCTGCCTGGGCGATCACAAGGGAGAGGGCTGCACCGTCTCGGCGCTGGCCAAATCGCTGGGCATCACGGTGTCCTCGGCCACCATTGCGCTCAGCAAGCTGATCCAAAAGGGCTTCGTGCACAAGGTGCGCAGCCAGAAGGACAGCCGCATCGTACGCGTGTATCTGACCGAGAAGGGGAAAAGCGTGGACACCTACCACCGCATCTGCCGGCGGGAGATGGTGGATGAAATCAGCCGCGGCCTGTCGGATGAGGAAAAGAAGTACGTCCTGCTGGTTATTAAGCGGCTCAACGAGTATTTTGCCAAGTCCATCGGGGACGAATTGTAGGAAAGGAAGGGTCTGCCCTTTATGAGTTTTTCGGTATTGGGTACAGGAAGCTACGTGCCGCCGCGGGTGGTGACGAACGAAGAGCTGTCCGCCTTTGTGGACACGTCGGATGAATGGATCACCCAGCGGGTGGGCGTGCGGGAGCGGCGGGTGTGCACCACCGAAACGGCCGCCGATCTCGGCACCGAGGCAGCGCGCCGCGCACTGGAGAACAGCGGCGTGAAGGCGGAGGAACTGGATCTCATTCTCGCCGCCACGGTCAGCGGGGAATATGTGTGTCCCGGCGTGGCCGCACTGGTGCAGCGCGATATCGGCGCCACCTGCCCCGCCTATGACATCAACGCGGCCTGCCCGGCTTTTATCTATCTGCTTGAAACGGCGGCCGGCTATTTTGCGCGCAAAAAGGTGAAGAAGGTGCTGCTCATCGGGGCGGAGCGCATGAGCCGCATCATGGACTGGGAGGATCGCAGCACCTGTGTCATCTTCGGCGACGGCGCGGGGGCCGTGGTGCTC
Organism: uncultured Oscillospiraceae bacterium; assembly: GCA_902478605.1. Taxonomy (GTDB): domain Bacteria; phylum Bacillota; class Clostridia; order Oscillospirales; family Acutalibacteraceae; genus UMGS856. Next base: position 8,700 of record CABSLQ010000059.1, on the reverse strand, counting down.
GGCGAAGGGGAGGGCTATCTCGCCTCCAAGCTGTACACCCAGGGCGGCGACGACGTCATCAAGATCCCGCAGTTTATCGGCAAGTCTCCCTTTTACGAGCGGGAGGCGGATAAGCCGTATATCCATATGAAGGGGCAGGAAACCTTCCGCTTCGCGGTCAACGCCATGTGCACCGACGTGCGCGACGTGATGGCCGAGACCGGCCTGACAGGGGAAGAGGTCAAATGGGTTGTCCCGCATCAGGCCAACCTGCGCATCATCAACATGGCGCGCAAAAAGCTGGATATCCCCGACGAGCGGTTTTATGTCAACATCGACCGCTACGGCAACATGTCGGCGGCGTGCATCCCGCTTGCCCTTGACGAGCTCAACCGTGCGGGCGAGCTCACGCGGGGCGACATCGTGGTGCTCTGCGCCTTTGGCGGCGGCTTGTCCAGTGCCGCCTGTATCCTGCGGTGGTAAATCCTCACGGATTTCTGCAATAAATCGACTTTTTCAGGAGGAAATCGGTATGGTATTCGAAAAGGTACAGCAAATGCTCGCGGAACATCTCGGCGTGGAGGCGTCCACCATCACGATGGACAGCACCTTTGAATCGCTCGGCGTGGATTCGCTCGACACGGTGGAAATGGTCATGGAGCTCGAGGAAAGCCTCGGCATTGAGCTGGAGCTGGAGAAAAAGGTGGAGACGGTCGGCGAACTGGTCTCGATTATTGAAGAAAAGATGGGCTGAGCTATGATACACACTCCGATTTGTGAACTGCTCGGGATACAGTATCCCATTTTTCAGGGCGGCATGGCGTGGATTGCCGACGCCAAGCTGGCCGCCGCCGTGTCGAACGGCGGCGGGCTGGGCATCATTTCGGCCATGAACGCGGGCAGCGACTATCTGCGCGAGCAGATCCGCCTCTGCCGTGAGCTGACCGATAAGCCCTTCGGCGTCAACGTCATGCTGATGAGCCCCCATGTGGAAGAGGTGGCGGCCCTGCTGGCCGAGGAAAAGGTGCCGGTGATCACCACCGGCGCGGGCAATCCCTCCAAATACATGAAGGCGTGGCTGGCGGCGGGCATCAAGGTGATCCCCGTGGTCGCCTCGGTCGCGGTGGCCAAGCTGGTGACCCGGTCGGGCGCCGCGGCGGTCATCGCGGAAGGCGGCGAATCGGGCGGCCACATCGGCGAGCTGACCACCATGGTGCTCACGCCGCAGATTGTGGACGCGGTGGATGTGCCCGTTATCGCGGCGGGGGGCATCGGCGACGGGCGCGGCGTGGCCGCGGCCTTCATGCTCGGCGCCGTGGGGGTGCAGCTGGGCACCCGGTTCCTGGTGGCGGAGGAATGCTCGGTCCACCAGAACTACAAAAACAAGGTGCTCGCGGCCAACGACATCGCCACCATCACCACGGGCAAGCGGCTCGGCCACCCGGTGCGCAGCCTGAAAAACCCCTTTTCGCGGGCGTATTTCAAGGCGGAGTATTCGTCCATCTCGGACGAGGAGCTCGAAGCGATGGGCAACGGCTCCCTCTACCGCGCGGCGGTGGAAGGGGACGAAAAGACCGGCTCCTTCCTCGCGGGGCAAATCGCCGCCATCGTCAAAAAGGAACAGCCGGCGGCCGACATCATCAAGGAGATCTTTGAAGAGGCCGAGACGGTGCTGAACGGAGCGACAAAATGGGTAAAATAGCGTTTGTATTTGCCGGCCAGGGGGCGCAGTATCCCGGCATGGGCAAGTCCCTCTATGACACGAGCGCGGCGGCGCGGGCGGTGTTCGACATGGCGGAAGGCATCCGCCCCGGCACCCTGCCGCAGTGCTTTGCGGGCACCAAGGAGGAGCTGACCGTTACGGTCAACACCCAGCCCTGCCTGTACTGCGTGGATCTCGCGGCGGCGGAGGCCCTGCGGGAAGCGGGCATCACGCCGGCGGCCGCGGCGGGCTTTTCGCTTGGCGAAATCGCGGCGCTGGCCTTTTCGGGGGCGGTGAGCGCGGAAGAGGGCTTCCGCCTCGTATGCGCCCGCGCCGCCGCCATGCAAAAGGCGGCGGAACACACCGATGCGGCGATGGCCGCGGTGGTCAAGCTGGACAACGCGGCGGTGGAAGGGCTGTGCGCCCGGTATACCGCCGTGTATCCGGTCAACTACAACTGCCCCGGCCAGCTGGTCGTGGCGGGGGATAAAGCGGAGCTGGAACGGTTCAAGGCCGACGTAAAGGAAGCGGGCGGCAAGGCGATCCCGCTGGCGGTCGGCGGCGGCTTCCACTCTCCCTTCATGGAGGGGGCGGCGGCTGAATTCGGCGAGGCGCTGCGCGGTTTCGCCGTCGGCGCACCGCAGCTGGCGCTGTACGCCAACGTGACGGGCCGCCCCTATGACGGGGATATCCCGGCGCTGCTCGAGCGGCAGGTGAAAAGCCCGGTGCGCTGGCAGGAGACAGTGGAGAATATGTGCGCGGCGGGCATTGACACCTTTGTGGAGGTGGGCCCGGGCAAAACGCTGTGCGGTCTCATCCGCAAGATTGCGCCCGAGGCGGCGGTCCTCCAGGTGGAGGACGAGGAGAGCCTGCGTGCCGCGGTGACGGCGCTTGCCGGTTAATAAGGAGGAAACGGACATGCTGAAGGGTAAGGTGGCGCTGGTTACGGGCGGATCCCGCGGGATCGGCCGGGCCATTGCGCTCGGACTCGCCGGGGCAGGCGCCGACATCGCGGTGGTATACGCCGGCCGGCAGGATAAGGCGGAGGAGGTCTGCCGCGAGGCGGAGGCTCTCGGTGTGCGCGCCGCTGCCTATCAGTGCGACGCGGCGGACTTTGACCAGGTGAAGCAGACGGTGGCCGCCGTGACCAAAGAATGCGGCGGTGTGGATATTCTCGTCAACAATGCGGGCATCACCAAGGACGGGCTGATCTTTTCCATGAAGGAAGAGGATTTCGATCGGGTGGTGGATACCAACCTGAAGGGCTGCTTTAACTTTATCAAGCACTGCTATCCCGGCTTTGTGCGCAAACGCGCGGGTAAAATTATCAATATCAGCTCGGTTTCAGGCATCATGGGCAACGCAGGACAGGCGAACTATTCCGCTTCCAAGGCGGGCATCATCGGCCTGACCAAAGCAACGGCCCGCGAGCTGGCGGGGCGCGGCATCTGCTGCAACGCCATTGCGCCCGGTTTCATCGACACCGATATGACCGCCGATCTCGATAAGGAAAACGGCCTGCTTGCGCAGATCCCGCTGGGCCGGCCCGGCCGGCCGGAGGACGTGGCGGCGCTGGCGGTTTTTCTCGCGGGACCGGGCGGCGACTACATCACCGGCGAGGTTATCCGCGTGGACGGCGGACTGGCGATATAACCGGCTTGGAAAGGAATGTGTACCATGAGACGCGTAGTAGTAACCGGCATGGGGGCCGTTACCCCCATCGGCAACGACGTACCCGCCTTTTGGGAGGGTCTAAAATCGGGAAAAAACGGCATCGCACCGGTCACCCGGTTCGATGCATCGGAATATAAAGCCACGCTGGCGGCCGAGGTCAAGGACTTCGACCCGGCGCTGTACATGGAAAAGACGGAAATCCGCAAAACGGACCCCTTCGTGCAGTACGCGATGGCGGCCGCCTGCCAGGCAATGGAGGACAGCGGCCTGGCGGGCAAAATAGCGCCCGAGCGGCTCGGCGTGTATGTCGGGTCGGGCATCGGCGGCTTCCAGACGCTGGCCGCCGAGCACGAGAAGCTGCTCGAAAAGGGGCCGCGGCGGGTGTCCCCCCACTTTATCCCCATGATGATCGCCAACATCGCCGCGGGCAACATCGCCATCCGCTTCGGTGCGACGGGCCCCTGCCTGCCGGTGGTGACCGCCTGCGCCACGGGAACCAACGAAATCGGCGAGGCGTTCCGCGCGATTCGGTACGGGTATGCCGACGCCATCATCGCGGGCGGCTCGGAAGCGGCGATTACGCCGCTCGGCTTTGCGGGCTTCATCAACTGCATGGCCCTGACGACCAGCGCCGATCCGGCGGCCGCCTCTATTCCCTTTGACAAACGGCGCAGCGGCTTCGTCATGGGCGAGGGCGCGGGGGCGCTCGTGCTCGAGGAATACGAACACGCCAAGGCGCGCGGCGCCGTAATGTATGCGGAGCTTGGCGGCTACGGCTGCACCTGCGACGCCTATCACGTGACGGCGCCCCACCCCGATGCCGAGGGCGGCGCACGCGCCATCCGGGACGCGATGGAGGAAGCGGGCGTGCGGCCCGATGCGGCGCGCATCTATCTCAACGCCCACGGCACGAGTACACCGCTCAACGACAAAGCCGAAACGCTCGCCGTCAAGCGGGTGTTCGGCGAAGACGCCGGCCGGGTGCTCATCAGTTCCACCAAATCGATGACCGGGCACATGCTCGGCGCCGCCGGGGCGGTGGAGGCCATCGCGGCGGTGCTCGCCCTGCACGAAGGCATTGTGCCGCCCACCATCGGGTATGTGGAACCGGATCCGGAATGCGATCTCGATTACGTGCCCAACACGGCGCGGCAGGCGGCGCTCGATATGGCGCTGTCCGTGTCGCTCGGCTTCGGCGGGCACAACGCCTGCCTGGCCTTCACCAAAGCGGAATAACAGCCGCGGCGTTTCTGCATACAGAAAGGGGCTTTCACCACATGGAGATTCAGGAAATTGAACAACTCGCCGGCATTATGAAAGCGAGCGGGCTTACCAGCCTCGAATGGACAAAGGACGGGGAAACGCTCCGGCTCGTCATGGGCGGCACAGCGGCCGCCCCGGCGCCGGCAGCGGTTCTCCGACAGGAGGCGCAGGCCGAAACGGCGGCCGAGATTGCGCCCGTCCTGGAGACGAAACCGGCCGGCAAAACGATAGACGCGCCGATGGTGGGCATGCTGTACCTGGCCCCCTCTCCCGAGGCGAAGCCGTATGTGGCGGTAGGGGACACGGTCAAAAAGGGCGACGTGGTCTGCATCATCGAGGCCATGAAGCTGATGAACGAAATCACGGCGGAGGAGGACGGCGAAATCGCCGCCGTCTGTGTCCAGAACGGGCAGGTCGTGGAGTTCGGACAGCCGCTGTTCCGGCTGAAGTAGGAGGAAACCATGAATAAAGAGCAAATCATGGGCATTCTGCCCCATCGGGACAATATGCTGCTCATCGACGAGGCCGAGGTGATCGACGGGGTCGCCCACGGACGCAAGCGCATCCAGGGCGACGAATGGTTTTTGAAGGGCCATTTCCCGGGCAATCCGGTGGTGCCGGGCGTGATTCTCTGCGAAATCATGGCCCAGTCGGCCTGCGTGCTGCTCGCCGAGGGGGCGGCCGAGGGGGCGACCCCCTTCTTTTCCAGTCTCGACAAGGTGCGCTTCAAAAATCCCGTGCGCCCGGGCGACCTGTTTGAAACCGAGTGCGTGGTGACCAAATCCAAAGCGATGTTTTATTTCTGCAGCGGCAAAGGGTATGTGGACGGCAAGCTCTGCGTTTCGGCGGATTTCTCCTTTGCGCTGGTAAGGGGGTAAAGCGCCCGTGTTCTCCAAGATTCTGATTGCCAACCGCGGCGAAATCGCCGTGCGCATTATCCGCGCCTGCAAGGAGATGGGCATCGCCACCGTCGCGGTGTATTCCGAGGCGGATGTGGAGGCGCTCCACACGGCGCTTGCGGACGAACGGGTGTGCGTGGGCGGGCCCGCGTCGGCCGACAGCTATCTCAATCAGCAGAATATTCTCAGCGCCGCCCTGTCCACCGGGGCGCAGGCGATCCACCCGGGCTACGGCTTTCTGTCCGAGAACGCCGCCTTTGCCGCGCGGTGCCGGGAGCAGAATATCGCCTTCATCGGGCCCGATGCGGCGATCATCTCCAAAATGGGAGACAAAGACGCGGCCCGCCGTTTGATGAAGGAAGCGGGCGTGCCCACCGTGCCGGGCAGCGATTTGCTCGAATCGGCGGAGCAGGCGCGTGCCGAGGCGGCGCGCATCGGCTATCCCGTGCTCATCAAGGCGAGCGCGGGCGGCGGCGGGAAGGGCATCCGCCTCGTCCGGTCGGAGGAGGAGCTGGAAAATGCCTTTCTCACCGCGTCGTCCGAGGCGGCCAAGGCCTTCGGCGACGGCCGGGTGTATATGGAAAAATATCTGTCCCCCGTCAAGCACATCGAGGTGCAGCTGCTCGCCGACGAGCAGGGGCATGTGGTCTGCCTGGGCGAGCGGGAATGCTCCATACAGAAAAACAACCAGAAGCTCATTGAGGAAACCCCCTGCGCCGCCATCACGCCGGAACTGCGTGCCGCGATGATGGAGGCCGCCGCCAAGGCGGCGAAGGCGGCCGGCTATGTCAACGCCGGCACGGTGGAATTCCTGCTCGACGAGGAGAATCACTTCTATTTCATCGAGATGAATACCCGCCTGCAGGTGGAGCATCCGGTGACCGAATTTGTCACCGGCGTGGATATCGTCAAATGGCAGATCCGCATTGCGGCGGGCATTCCGCTCGATTTTACGCAGGAGGATATCCGGCTGCAGGGGGCGGCCATCGAGTGCCGCATCAACGCGACGGGCTGCGGTACGGTGGAATTCCTGCATGTGCCGGGCGGGCCATGGGTGCGCTTTGACACCGCGCTGTATCAGGGCTGCACCGTTCCGCCTTACTACGATCCCATGCTGGGCAAAATGATCGTGCACGCCGGCACCAGGGAGGAAACCATCCGCAAAATGGAATCCGCCATGTGCGAGCTCATCATCAACGGCGTGCCGGTCAACACCGAGGAGCAGCTGGACATTCTGGGTGACCCGGCGTTTAAGGCGGGCACCTATCACACCGATTTTATGACAAAGCGGGGGATATGATATATGCAGCTGTTGGGCTTGTTCAAAACGCCGCATATCGAGCTGGAAAAGGGCGGGCGGGTGCCCGCGCCGCCCACCGAGGAAACGGTGGTGCAGACCAAGACCTGTCCGGCCTGCGCGCGGCATATCCCGGTGAGCGATTTGTGGAACAACCAGAGCGTCTGCCCCTGCGGGTATCATTTCCGCATGAACGCGCGGCAGCGCATACACCTGCTGGCCGATCCGGATTCCTTTAAGGAACGGGACGGCGCGCTGGAAAGCCGGGATTTGCTTTCCTTTCCCGGGTATACCAAAAAGCTGGAAAACGCCCGGCTGGCCTGCCGGGAGAAGGAGGCCGTCGTGTGCGGCACCGTCCGCATCGGGGGCCAGCGGTGTGCCCTGTTTGTGATGGAACCGCAGTTCATGATAGGCTCGATGGGCACGGTGGTGGGTGAAAAGATCACCCGCCTGTTCGAATACGCCACCGCACGGCGGCTGCCCGTGGTGGGCTATACCGTGTCGGGCGGCGCGCGCATGCAGGAGGGGATCCTCTCCCTGATGCAGATGGCCAAGGTCAGCGGTGCCGTCAAAAGGCACAGCGACGCGGGCCTCTTTTATCTAACGGTGCTCACCGATCCGACGACGGGCGGCGTGACCGCCAGCTTCGCGATGGAGGGCGACATCATCATGGCCGAGCCGGGCGCGATGGTCGGCTTCGCGGGACAGCGGGTCATCGAGCAGACGACCAACAAAAAGCTGCCCGAGGGGTTCCAGCGGGCGGAGTTCCTGCTCGAGCACGGGTTCATCGACTGCATCGTGCCGCGGCGGGAGCAGAAGCGCACCATCGCCCAGCTTTTGAGTCTTCATGAAAGGCGGGCGGACACATGAGCGCATACGATAAGGTGATGGCCGCACGGGCTAAGGGGCGGCCCACCGGCCTGCGGTATATTGAGAATATCTTCACCGATTTTATCGAGCTGCACGGCGACCGGCGCTTCAGCGATGACGGCGCGGTGGTCGGCGGCGTGGCGCGGCTGGGCGGCCGGCCGGTGACGGTCATCGCCATTGAAAAGGGCATGTCCACCAAGGAACGCATCCGCCGCAACTTCGGCGCGCCGAGCCCGGAGGGCTACCGCAAGGCGCTGCGCCTGATGAAGCAGGCGGAGAAATTCGGCCGGCCGGTGATCTGCTTTGTGGACACGGCCGGTGCCTACTGCGGCATCGGGGCAGAGGAGCGCGGGCAGGGGCAGGCCATCGCCGAAAACCTGATGGAGATGATGACCCTGCGCACGCCGGTGATTTCGATTTTCATCGGCGAGGGGGGCAGCGGCGGCGCCCTGGCCCTCGCGGTGGCGGACGAGGTGTGGATGCTCGAAAACGCGGTGTATTCGGTCATCTCGCCTGAAGGGTGCGCCAGCATTCTCTGGAAGGATCCCAAAAAGGTGAAGGAAGCGGCGGAATGCCTCAAAATGACGGCGGAGGACCTCCGGCAGCTTGGCGTTGTGGAACGGGTGATTCCGGAAAAAAACCGGGAATTCCCCGAGATATACGCCGGTCTGGAAAAGGATCTCCGGCAGCATCTGCAGCAGTCGCAAACCATTCCCGTAGAGGAGCTGCTCCGGAATCGGTATGACCGGTTTCGCCGGATCGGCGCGTGTGAGGACGCCTGATACCCGCAGGGTATCGCGTCCGGAAAGGCAAAGCACTATGGCACTGTACAAACAATTCTGCCGCGAAGAGTTTAACGAGCACGGCACCCTGGTGGGGTTTTCCCTGCATCATCCGGACAATTTCAATTTTGCCTACGACGTGGTGGACGCTATGGCGGACGCCGAGCCGCAGCGCGAGGCGCTCGTCTGGTGCAATGTGGCGGGCGAGGAACGCCGCTTCACCTTCGGCGAGCT
>CABSLQ010000058.1 GCA_902478605.1 uncultured Oscillospiraceae bacterium | reverse complement strand
TCCTACACAGGGGGCGTTTTGTCCATTGTCCATTTTTACTGGACCGGTTCAAATACCGGCGGGCTTCTTTTCTCTTCTGCTTAACCCAAATCGGGCGTATCGGTGAGAAGGACCCGGTTGCTCTCGCTGTGCTCCAGCTCGAAAACCACCAGCTCGTTTTTCCCGGCCTTCAGGAGCGGCGCCGGCACATACAGGGTCTTCTGCGGCCCGGCCGGGTTCCAGTACCGGCCGAGATTGAACCCGTTGATAAAGGCCACACCCTTGGTGAAGCCGTCCAGACGCAGGAAGGTGTCCGCCGGCGTGTCCACCGTGAAGCTTCCCCGCAGGAAGGTGGGCGCTTCCACCCCGGCCGTCTGGGGGGCATACTGCAGGCCCGACAAATCGTCGCAGGGCAGGGAGGTCATTTCCCAGCCGAAATGATGCCGCTGACCCAGCCGCACCCCGCCGGTAATGCCCTTTTGGTCCCGCAGCCTCCAGCCGTAATTCACCCGGCCCATGTTTTCCACCAGAATGTCCAGGCGGAGGCTCTCGCCCGCCGCCAGGCCCAGCAGGATTTCGTCGTTATGGCGGCCGTCCCGCTCCCGGACGCCGCGGTATGCGCCGTTCACATAGATGAGCGCCCGATCGTGCACCCCCTCCAGAACCAGGGGCAGCTCCTCAAAGGGACCGTGCAGCTCGGTGGAATAGAGCACAAAGCCGAAATCCTGTCCCAATTCTTCCATGGTCAGGGGGGCGGCGGCCCGCACCGGTGCGGCCAGCCGCGGCACGTTGGCAAAGAGCGGCGCCGCTTCGGACAGCGTCACCTCGCCGTACGCCGCTTTGGGCAGGTTGCCCACCGCCAGATCGGGCGCCTTGCCGAACCGCTTTTCAATGACCTCCTTGACCGCAAAATATTTGGGGGTCAGGTCGCCGCATTCGCTCACCGGGCAGTCAAAATCATAGCTGGTCACGGTGGGCTGGTACTGATCCGCATAGTTGGCGCCGTTGGTAAAGCCGAAGTTGGTCCCGCCGTGGAACATATAGAAGTTGACCGACGCCCCCATGTCGAGCATCTCGCCGAACACCTGCGCCGTATCGGCGGCGGGGCGGGTGTGATGCTCCTCATACCAGTGGTCAAACCAGCCGTTCCAGAACTCGGTGCACATGGAAGGGCCGTCGGGGCGGAACCGGTGGAACTTCTCGAAGTTGCCCGCCGGATCGCTGCCGAAGTTGGCGGTGGCCACCACGCCGTCCAGGGTGCCGCCGCTGAGCATGAAGCTTTCCGGACCGTCCGAGGTGAACAGCAGACAGTCCACCCCGTTCTCCCGGTAAATCGCTTCGATGGCCCGCAGGTAATCCTTATCGTCGCCGTAGCTGCCGTATTCGTTTTCGATCTGCACGGCTATGACATTGCCGCCGTTGGTGCTCAGCCGCGGCCGCACAAGGCGGAACAGCTCGGCAAGATACCGCCGCACCTTTTCGAGATAGACCGGGTCGTTGCACCGCAGCCGCATGTTGGGATAGGTAAGCAGCCAGGAGGGCAGCCCGCCCATATCCCATTCGGAACAGATATACGGACCCGGACGCAGAATCACGTTCAGCCCCAGCGCGGCCGCCGTGTCGAGGAACCGGGCGATGTCCAGCCGGCCCGAAAAGTCAAATTCCCCTTCCCGTCTCTCGTGCAGGTTCCAGCAGGTATAGGTTTCCACCGTGTTGAAGCCGCAGGCCCGCAGCTTTTTCAGCCGGTCCTCCCAGTATTCCGGCACCACGCGGAAATAGTGGATCGCCCCCGAAATCAGGACGGTTTTTTCCCCGTCCAGATAAAAATCATGACCCTGTACCGTTAAAACGCCCATGCCTGTCCTCCTTTTTATGGCGATAAAAACGCCGTCTCGTCAAAGGGAAACGGCGTTTTTATAAACTATGAGTATATCATCTGTATTTCTCAACGATTTGTTTCATGGCATCCATCTTGCTTTCCATGTCCGCGACCAGCTTGAGCTGGGTGCGGCAGCGGTCGAGGTTATGCCCTTCGCGATGGATTTTGAAATAGGTATCGCCCGCAATATGGTCGGCCAGGAAGCGCATGCCGCATTCGAGGGTCATCAGCTTAGCCGACAGGGGCAGCATGGCGATCTCGTTATCGGTCAGCATGGAACCGCATTCCTCGAGAAAGCCCTTGGTATACTGCTCAAACAGGTTCAGATCGCAGTAGACCTTGGACAGATCCTTTTCGTCCTCGGCGGCCGGGTTGGTACCGAACCGCATGCTGTCGCCGAAGTCGTACAGCGACAGGCCGGGCATCACGGTGTCAAGGTCAATGACACACACGGGACGGCCGGTCACGTCGTCCAGCATGACGTTGTTCAGCTTGGTATCGTTATGGGTCACGCGCAGCGGCAGCTCGCCCCGTTCCAGCATATCCACCAGAATGGAGCAGTCCGCCTTGCGCGCACGGATAAAGGCGATCTCCTCCGCGACGTCGGCGGCGCGGCCGGTGACGTTTTCCTCCACCGCCTTTTCAAAATCGCGGTACCGCGAGGCTGTATCGTGGAAATGCGGGATGGTCTCGTGCAGCGTGGCCGACGGGTAATCGGCAAGCAGCCGCTGGAATTTTCCGAAGGCGCAGCCGGAATAATAGAAATGCTCCGGCTTGCCCACCGTCTGATAGGTGATGGCGTTTTCAATGAAGATGAAGGCGCGCCAGTAGTTGCCGTCCGGATCCCGGTAATATTTCGCGCCGTCCTTGGTGTCGATGAGGGTCAGGCACTCCCGGTCGGGGTCGCCGCCCTCGGCGATGACCGCTTTGCGCAGGAAGGCGGTCACCGCGATCATGTTTTCCATCAGGGCGGGCACGTCCTGGAAAACATGATGGTTGACACGCTGCAGAATGTACCGGCGCTGGGGCTTGTTCTCCCGCTCGCAGCACACGCAGTAGGTGTCGTTGATATGCCCGCAGCCGTAAGGCTTTGCATCGACCGGCGTACCCTCAAATTGGAAAACGCCCGCCGCTTCCATTGCCGTGCTCACTTGCTCCACAACCTTTCCGGATATATACCCTGCCGAATCATACCGGCGATGGCGTCGATAACCTTCTGATGATCCTCGGCATAGGTCATGCCGTACCATTTATCCCGGGTCGGCAGCACCTTGACGTCCGCCTCGCCGGCGGCCACCATCGCGTTGACCACAAAGGGCAGATAAAACTCGGCTTTCAGCTTGCCGCCGTTTTCGTCGAGGAAGGCGCGGAATTTGTCCTCAAAGCAGGCAAGCGACCCGTCGGGGAAGGCCCAGCAGTTCATCGACACATAGCAGCCCGCCGGAAGCACCTCCCAGGTGGCGCCGTCATCCTCGGTGAACTGCGCTTTGCCGTCCACAATCTCGATGTGGGTGCGCTCCACCAGATCGGTGAGGGTGCCGTCCCCGTCCACGGTGCATATCCCGCGGGAGACGTAGCCGTTCTCGGTCAGCGTATTCTCGAGGATATACCCCGCCATGGCGATATGCTTTTTGCCGTCCGTCTGCGGCCGGCTGAGAAAATCGGCCAGCAGCTGGAAGCATTCGCGGCCGTAGTAATCGTCCGCGTTGAGCACCGCAAAGGGCTCATGCACCACGTCGCGGCAGCACAGCACGGCATGGCCGGTCCCCCACGGCTTGGTGCGGCCTTCGGGCACGGTATAGCCTGCGGGCAGCCTGTCCAGCTCCTGGTACACATATTCCACCGGGATCTGACGGGCAATCCGGTCGCCGATATGCTCCTTAAAGGTTTCCTCGATGGCGTGCTTGATGACGAACACCACCTTGCCGAAGCCGGCGGCAATCGCGTCGTAGATGGAATAGTCGATGATGAGTTCACCGTTCGGCCCGACGGGCGTGACCTGCTTGAGTCCGCCGAAACGGCTGCCCATACCGGCGGCCATAATGATAAGGGTAGGCTTTTGTACGCTTGCCATGGGACAACTCCATTTCTCCGGCGGCTGTAGTATATTGGGGACGGCATGCCGCTCCGCCGGCAGGCGGGATGCCTTGGTTTTTTTAAATATACCGCAATTCCCTGCTGTAAACCATGCAGTTTCCGTCAGAACATTTGTCAAAAAGGTCGGATACAACAATCGTCCATTGCAAAACCCATTTTTCCAGCTATAATGAAAGAAAAAGGCCCTGTAAACCCGATTTTCCGCATCAGCGGATTGTGAGGAGGAACCCATATGTCCATATTGATCACGGGCGGCTGCGGCTATATCGGCAGCCATACCTGCATCGAAATGATTAAGGCGGGTTATGACGTTGTGGTGATCGACAATTATTACAACGCCAAGCCCGAAGCGCTGCGCCGGGTACGGGAGCTGGCCGGTGTGGAATTTCCCTTTTACGAGTGCGATATCCGCGACGCGGAGGGGCTGCGCCGCGTTTTCGCCGCGCACAAAATCGATGCCGTCATCCATTTTGCCGGGCTCAAGGCGGTCGGCGAATCGGTGAGTAAGCCGCTGACCTATTACGACAACAACGTCGCCGGCACGGTGACCCTTTGCCAAGTGATGGCCGAGGCGGGCTGCAAGCGCATGGTATTCAGCTCGTCCGCCACGGTGTACGGCATGAACAACCCCTCCCCTCTCAAAGAGGATATGCCCACCGGCGCGGTGACCAATCCCTACGGCCGCACCAAGTATATTATTGAAGAAATCCTGCAGGACGTCGCCAAATCGGATCCGGAATGGAGCGTCGTGCTGCTGCGGTATTTCAATCCCATCGGCGCCCACGAAAGCGGGCGCATCGGCGAAGACCCCAACGGTATCCCCAACAACCTGATGCCCTATATCTCGCAGGTGGCAATCGGCCGCCTGCCCATGCTCAACATTTTCGGCAACGATTACGATACCCACGACGGCACCGGCGTGCGCGATTATATCCATGTGGTGGACCTCGCGCGCGGCCATGTCAAGGCGGTGGACTTCGCCTTGAAAAACACCGGTGCGGAGGTATTCAATCTCGGCACCGGCGTGGGCTACAGCGTGCTGGATCTCGTCAAGGCCTTTGAGGCGGCCAACAACGTGACCGTCCCCTATGTCATTAAGCCCCGCCGGCCGGGCGACGTGGCCACCTGCTTCTCCGACCCTTCCAAGGCGGCGGAGAAGCTGGGCTGGAAGGCGGAATACGGCATCGAGGATATGTGCCGCGATTCGTGGCGCTGGCAGTCGAAGAATCCGCAGGGATACGAAAAATAAAGGCGGTCATCCCGCTGTTCGGGATGGCATCGACCGGCGGGGTACCGTCGGACGGGAGAAAAGGGGGCGCTGCCGCGGCAGCGCCCCCTTTGTCAAAGAAGCGCCCGCCAGCCGCGATAACGGCCGGCGGCCGCTTTTTCGGGCCCGGTGGCATATGCTCCCCCTGGCTCGGTCATGACCGCCGTGTGCGCAAACGCGATACCATACGGGCATTTCGCCCGCACTCCCCCTGCAACACCCCTGCACAGGACGGAACACCGTATTCCCACCCCGGGGTGTTATGCTGCAGCAAAGCCGGAAAACAAACAAAAGCGGCAGGCACAAATTGCCTGCCGCTTTTCATGTTGTCGTTTATTCCACTGATCAACGGAAGAACTGCATCGGGTCGATGCGCACGCCGTTCTTGCGCACTTCAAAGTGCAGATGCGGTCCGCTCGAATTGCCGGTGGACCCGATAAGGCCGAGCTCCTGTCCCTTGGTGACCTTCTGCCCCTTGACGACATACAGCTTGTTGCAGTGCGCATACAGCGTCTCATAGCCGCCGCTGTGCTGGATACGGATCATGTTGCCATAGCCGCCGTTCCAGCCGGTGCCCGCTTCCACGACCACACCGCCGTCCGCCGCAATAAAAGGCTTGTTCTTCACGGTTACCGGTCCGTTGCAGATGTCGAGCGCCTTGTGCCCGTTGGTATAAAAACCGCGGGAGGTGTTGTGACAGATCGGCACCGGCCAGACGAATTTGCCCGTGGTGATGCCGTCGCCCACCCGGACCGTATAGCCGGAAGCGGAGGTCTGCTTCTTGGTGCCTACCACCACGACCTGGGTGACCGGCTCCTTGGTGACCGTCTCGGTGAGAATCGTGCGGGACTGCTCCACGCCGTCCACGAGAATCACCTCGGCGGTGATGTCCTTGCTGCCGTTGGAGCCCTTCTTCTTAACCTTCTCATAGGACACCGGCTGCTTGTTGTCCTGCTGCTTTTCCACCGTGAAGGGAATTTCCTCGGTGTACTGGATGGTGCGGACAACCTGGACACGCAGATAGGGCTGCGGCCGCTGCACGAGCAGCTCGTCCCCGATATGCACCATGTCGGTATCCTGAATGGCCGCATTCATGGAACGCAGCTCGCTGAGGGTCATATCCTGGCTGCGCGCGATGGCGCCCAGCGTATCGCCCTGCTGCACGGTGTAGGTTTTGGCCACCACCGTCTCATGGGTCAGATACTCTTCCATTTCCTCCACCGACACGATGGAAGAAATGGGGTACAGCCCGTCCACCACCTGCACATCCTGGATGAATTCGGCGCGTTCATTCTCGCTGCCGCTCCGGTAGGAATCCAGTATGCCGTTGAGCAGCGCGTCCAGTTCCTCGCGGGACTCCACGGCGCCCTCAAACTTATCGTCGATATACAGGCCGCTGACCTCGGCGATGGAATCGCTCGAAGTGCGGAGGATCTGATCGCACAGGGCGTTTTCGTCGAGCATGTCCTCCTGATTGACCATCGCAATGGTCAGCTTGGGGGTCCGCTCCAGCTTAAAGGAATTTTCCGGGTCGTTGATGCGTTCGGTGGCCAGGTTGGCCGCCTGCTCAAAGACCGCCTCATCCGAAATGCAGCCAAGCTGCTCCCCGTCATATTCCAATACGAGACCGAAGGTCTGGTTGCTGTAATATTGGATGGTGAACAGCAGCACAAAGGCCGCCGCCACCGGCATGGCCAAATTCAAAAGGCTGACCGCCGCCTTGCGGTGCCGGCGGAACGCCAGATACGGCAGCTTGGCCGCCTGCGGGATAACAAGAAGCGGGTGGCGTTTCCAGGCCGCCCGCAGCCGGCGGGCCGCCAGCGGAAAGCCGCGGCCGAACCGTTTGCATTCGGCGCCCAGGGTGCGCAGATGCCGCAGCAGCACCGCATCCGCCACTTTGTAAAAGAAACGTCCTGCCGGGGCCAAGGCCCGCCCCAGCCGCTTGCCCGCGAAGCGGGAAAGCCGGATGGTCTGAATCCCCGTGATATAGCACCATGTATAGCACGCATGCAGCGCAGACTTCAAAAAAGACAAGCCCTTCCCGGACGCAGGGGTGACGGGACGCTTCTGCGGTTCCTCTTCGTTCCCGTTCCTAAACAACCGGACCACTTCCTTTCTCCTTACAAGTGTTTTAAAGAAAACGCAGAAGTTACAAAACTGTAACTTCTTTGTCTTATTATACTCATTTTTTCCATTCTGGCAATGGGAAAGAAGGAAGTTCATTACTATTGGTCATAATATCTTTCGTCTTTTGGTGAATTTAACAACAAAATTTACTAATAAACGATAAGTCACGCCGTCGCATAGGCCAGCTTGTCCGGTGTCCAGCTGCGCAGCACCGGCACCATGGAAGCGGCCGCGCGGCGGGCGCCGGCCAGATCATGCTCGCGGTAATTGCCGCATTCCACCGCCGAGGCGCCGGGGATGTCCCCCTCAAAGCCGGCGGTGAATTCCAGCGCGTCGCCCATGAGGCGAATCGCCTTGTCGTGCGGCAGGCCCCGGGTCAAAAAATAAAAGCCGGTGCGGCACCCCATGGGCCCGAAATACACAATGTTGTCCTTATACACGCTGTTGCGCACATACGTGGCGACCAGGTGCTCAATGGTATGTATGGCGGCCGTTTCAAGATAGGGCGGCACATTGGGCCGGATAAACCGCACATCATAGGTGATGACATCGCCGTCCTCGCGGGAAAGATACATGCCCGGAACCAGGCGGGTGTGATCCACCTGAAAGCTCGCAATTTTTTCCATTCTTATCCTCCGTCCTGCTATATTGCCGTTTCTTCGTACACGCCGGGCAGGTCGCTTGAAAATCCGCGGTCCTGCGTGATTTCCTTCATGGGCTGCCCGGTGGGAAGGGCGGCACGGAAGGCCACGATCATATCCCGCGCCTCGGCCGCGGCGAGAGCATACAGATCAAAAAAGCTGTCCCGGCTGACAAGGGCGGGGTCGGCCGGGTTGTGCCAGGCTTTGTGCGCCTCATTGGCATAGTCCCAGTCGTCGGTGCGGTCCGGCCGCAGCAGGGAGGAGGCAAAATGCCCCTGCCGGCTCACCACTTCGATCGGCCGCACAAGAAAGCGGCGGCGCAGCTGCCGGCGATCGGTCATGAGGCGGGCGACCCGGCGCATATCGGCGGGCGCCTTGGCAATGGCCGCGGCGTCCACCCCCTGCGTCCCGAACAGGCGGGGCAGCAGCGGCTCAAACAGGTGGCCGATGGCCATGTCCACCGCCGGGTTTTCGCCCGGCAGCACGCCGGACAGGCGAAAATCGCGGATGGAACGCCCCGTTTCCCGGCGCAGCATGATGGTGTCGAGCGCGCTCTCGATACGGAAGTGGTAGGTGTGCCCGCTGCGTCCGTAGGCGGGCTGCTCCCGGGCCAGCACCTCCTGCCAATAGAGCACATAGGGATGGGCCGTGCGGTCCAGCGCATAGTGGCAGAAAAAGCCCTCGATGTACCCGCGCATGCGGTCATATTCCGCGCCCCGCGCCGAAGCGAGCACCGCGCGGAACCCTTCAAACAGCCGGGCGGGGCTTATCTTGTGCATGCGGGAGCCCTCCCGGGCGAGGCTCCGCCCCGGTTCCCAGGGCAGGATGCGGTGGAAGAAGAAAAGATCCGGGCCCTGCGCGCCCCACAGGGCGGCTTCCCGGTCCGGTACGGGCGCGCCTTCCCGCTTGAGCGCCGAAAAGACCCGTTCCGCCAATACATAATGGGTGATAAGAGCCGGCATATCCAGCCCTCCTTTTATTCGATGCAAAAGTACGCCGCCTGCGGCGTCCGCTCTCAGTATACCATATCCGCCGGGCGCTGTGGGCCGCATCCATCCATTCCCTGCCCCAGCGCCGGGACCTGCAGGCCCCGCGCCCGCACAAGCGCCGCCATATCGGCGGGCAGCGGGCTTACGAACCGCAGCGGTTCCCCTGTCAGCGGGTGTCCCACCTGCAGCACCGCGCAGTGCAGCCCATGCCGGGGCAGCAGGCCGTCCCCCGGGCCGTACATCGTGTCCCCCGCGAGCGGATGCCCGAGCCAGGCCATGTGCACCCGTATCTGATGGGTGCGCCCCGTCTCGAGCACCAGATGGACGAGGGAAACTTCCCCGTCCGTGCCCAGGGCGCGCCAGTGCGTGCGGCTTTCCTTGCCGCCCTCCCCCACCTCGCGGGTGATGCAGCTGCCCTCCCGCACGCGGATGGGCTGATCGATGAGGCCCTCCCCCTCCAGGCGGCCCAGCACGATGGCCAGGTACTCCTTATGCGCCTTGTTGGTCAGGGCATAGGCCACATGGGCGTTCTTCGCCGCGAGCAGCAGCCCGCTCGTGTTGCGGTCCAGCCGGTTGGTCGGCCGGAAGGACAGCGGCGTGCCCTGCCGGGCATAATGCGCCACCACGGCGTTGGCCAGGGTTGGCTCCGGCTTGCCGGCGGACGGGTGCACGGCCAGGAAGGGCGGCTTGTCCACCACCAGAATCGACTCGTCCTCATACACCACCGCCAGGGGCAGATCCGCCCCCTCGATGCGCACGGTATCCGCGGGCAGCCGGAGCGTCACCTGCTGGCCCGCGCGCACCCGGTCGATCGACCGGGCCGGCATCCCGTCGAGCAGCATGCCCCCCGGCACCTGCTTGAGCCGCACCACCATGCGCCACGACAGCCCGCAGGAGCGCCGCAGAAAATTCTGCAGCGTGTCGCCGTCATACGCCTCCCCCACCGCATAGGTGAGCGTCTGCATGCCCATTCCTCCCGCTTTTACTCGCCGCCGTCCTCCGCCTCAGCGGCCGCCGGCTTCTCGTCCCCGCCGTCGTCCTCCAGCTCGTCGAGGGTGATGTGCCGCCGGCTGAGCAGAAAAAGCTTTTCGCTGTACTCGTCGATGGTGTTGAGGGACACGAACACCATGTATTTGAGCACCTCCATGTCGATGAGGCTGTCCCGATAGCACTGCACCATGCGGAAGGACAACCGGCCCCTCTCCGCGCTCAGATCGAAGTTGCCGTTGATGAGCACGTCGTTGATGCGGCACACGCCCAGCGCCATATCCTGCAACCGGTTCTCCGGCACCTTAAAGGGCAGGAAGGAGAGCAGGCGGATCAGATCCCGCTCCCCGTCCACCGTAATGGTCAGCTCCATCGGCAGGCCGTCGCCGTGCACCTCAAAATGCACCTGGCGTTCCTCGTCATTGCGCTGATAATGATACCCGATATCGTCCAGCGTCTGCAGCAGCAGGTCATAGATCTGCGCCGCGCAGCGTTCGTCCTTTTCGCTCAGGTTTCCCATGGCTTCTCCCATCCTTTCCGCTTGTATGACCGTGTCAGCCGGACTGTTTTTCCTGGCTTCTGATGGCGGCCGTGAAGCCGATGCCCGTCTCCCGGCTGCGCAGCAGCTGCTGAAATTCCCGGTCGGCCACGGCGCTGCGCAGGTCCTCCGGCATCAGGCGCACCGGCTCCTCCCGGTTGAGCTGATGCCGCACCGCCGCCTTGGCCCACACCCGCTCGTACAGATTGCGCGCAAGCCGGGCGTTGCCGAAATCCTTCTGCTTATAGGCCTTGACCGCGCCGAAAAACGCGGCGGCCTCCTCTTCAAAGGCCGCGTCCACGGGGAAGGCCTTGCCCGCCATCTGGAGGAAAATGCGGGTGAGCTGCTCCCGGGAATAGTTGGGGAAGCGGATTTCGTGGGGAATACGGCCCGCCAGCCCGGGGTTCGCCCGCATAAGCGTCTCCATCTCGTCGGGATACCCCGACAAAATCACCACCAGCTTATCCCGGTTGTTTTCCATCTCGGCGATCAGGGTGTCGATGGCCTCCTTGCCGTAATCGCGGGTGTTGTCGTCGCCGGCATACAGCGAGTACGCCTCGTCGATGAACAGCACCGAGCCATAGGCGCTGCGGCAGATCTCGCTCGTCTTGGGGGCGGTTTCCCCCACATAGCGCCCGCACAGGCTGCGCCCCGACACCTCGTAGAAATTCCCTATCTCAAGAATGCCCTTTTCCCGGAGAATCTTGCCCACAATGCGGGCCACGGTGGTTTTGCCCGTTCCCGGGCTCCCCACAAACCGCATGTGCAGGCAGGGAGGCTCCGGCGCCTGCCCCCGCTCGGCCATTTCTCTCTGCATCTGCACCTGGGCGACCATCTCGAGAATGCGATCGCGCACCGGCTCCATGCCCACCATCGCGTCCAGCTCCGCCAGGCCGGAGGATTCGCTGTCCTCCTGTACCAAGTCCCGTATATCCGCCCCCGTGATGGCGGTATCCGTGCCGTCGCTGTGCAGCAGCTTGCGGTAGATCATTTCGTTGACCATCTTGTCCACCGTGTCCAGCCCGTAAAACCGGCCGCCGCTTTTCTCCTCGGCGAGCCGCCGGTGGAATACCGGCCAGACATCCTCCCGCGCCGTAAAGCGGTTATCCCGCAGCAGCCGGCGGGCACAATCGGCGTATTCCTCGTTGGAAAAGGGCACAAAGGTCACCGCACGGGTATACAGCACATCGGCCAGCCCCCGCCGCACCGATTCGAGCACATCTGCCTGGATATAGGGCACGCGGAAAACGAACAGCGTGTCCGTATCCGCTTCCCCCACGGCGCGCAGCATCCGCTGGAACTTGGGATCGCGCACGCGGGAAATCCAGTGGCTGATATCCAGGCAGAGGATCCCCTTGAAGCGGTTGCGGCTGTGCAGGAACTCCTGCACCTTCTGAAGCGGCTCCGCCTCATCCCCGGCGGGCGGCTCCAGCGACCATTCCAGCACCCGCTTTTTGGCCGGGAAGGAAAAAAGGCCGAGCTCCTCCACCAAATCGGCAAAGCGTTCCAGCGCGGTGGTCAGCCCGCAGCCGTCGTTGATGGCGAACAGATAGTGCTGGAACGAAAACGCGCGCTTCGCCTGTGTCTGCCGGATACGGGGGGCGACAGCGGCCAGCTCCTCCGCCAGCGCCTTAAACTCCTGTGCGCCCACCAGCGCGCGGATGGCAGCCAGCGCCGGCTCCTTTTGGGGGGCGCTGTTTTGTTCGCGGATCGCTTCCGCCTGGTGCGGGGCCTCCGCCCTGTCCGGCGCCTGCACGGCGCTGGCTTCGGCGCGGGAGAGCTGCCGCGCGGCCTTCTCCTCCCGGCGCTGCCGTTCCGTGTCGGCCAGCTCGCCCGCTTCGGCGGGCGACAGCGCCCTCACGGAACAGGCGCAGACCTTCTGCCCCTCGTCTCCCCAATGGGCGCGCAGGATCTCCTGCACCTGGCCGCGCAGCGGCTGCTCCGGTGCGCAAACCAGCAGGCGGCAATCGCTGTAATGCTTGTTGAGCGTCGTCACCGCTTCGGCACCCAGCCGCTCGGTCAGTTCGCGGATAAGCACCTCCACCGGCAGGACGTTCTTTTTGCTTTCCTGCAGAACCCAGGCGCCGTCAAAGACGCATTCGATAAGACAGTTTTCCATAGAGTCTCCTTATTATCCGTTCAATCCAAACATCCGCGCGGCGGCCGCCGGAGGCCCGCGGCATTCGCCGCCCCGGCCTGCTTTTCTCCCGGCGCGCGGTCAGGCCCCGCGCAGGGCGTAAGCCGCGGCGATCGTCCAAAAAGGGTTCGCTGCAAAATGTTGCATTCTGCAGCGAACCCCCCCGAAAAACAAACGCGGCTTTAGGCGATCAGTCGACCGGCACCACCCAGCCGTACGGATCCGGGCACCGGCCGTTCTGGATGGCCGTCAGGCTGTCATACAGCCGCTGGGCCACCTCGCCGATGCGGTTGTCGTGGATGCAGATGACCTGATCGTCCACGATGAGCTCCCCAATGGGCGAAATCACGGCAGCCGTGCCGGTGCCGAACGCCTCTTCCAGCGTGCCGTCCGCCGCGGCCTGCATCACCTCGGCGAGAGCGAGGCGGCGTTCGGTGACGGTATAGCCCCACGAACGCAGCATCTCGATGCAGGACATGCGGGTGATGCCGCCGAGGATGCTGCCTTCCAGCGAGGGGGTGATGATCTCCCCGTTAATTTTGAAGAAAACATTCATGGTGCCGACTTCTTCGATATACTTGCGTTCCACGCCGTCGAGCCACAGCACCTGGGTATAGCCCTTTTCTTCGGCAACCGCCTGCGCCTTGAGGGACGCGGCATAGTTGCCCGCCGTCTTGGTGAAGCCCATGCCGCCCTTTACCGCACGGACGTACTGGCGCTCCACATAGATCTTCACCGGGTCAAGGCCTTCGGGGTAATAGGGGCCCACCGGCGACAGGATAATGATAAAGAGCAGATGGTGCGCCGGATGCACGCCCACATGCGGATCCACCGCGATGATGAAGGGCCGTATGTACAGCGCCGTCCCCTCGCCCGAGGGGATCCAGTCCTGATCGATGGCCACCAGCTTCTTAACCGCCTCCACGGCGAAGGGCTCATCAATTTTGGGAATGCACAGCCGGTCGTTGGACAGGTTGAGCCGGGCCATGTTTTTGTCCGGGCGGAACAGCACCACGCGGCCTTCCGGCGTGCGATAGGCCTTCATGCCCTCGAAAACCTCCTGGCCGTAATGCAGGCACATGGCGGACGGTTCCAGCGCAATCGGGCCATAGGGGACGATGCGCGGCGAATGCCACCCCTGCCCCTCGTCGTAGTTCATGATAAACATATGATCGGTGAAAATATTGCCAAAGCCCAGCTTGGAGGAATCGGCGGGCTTTTCCTTGGGCGCCGTCGTGCGCTCGATGCGGATTTCCTGCACGGTAAACACTTCCTATTCCTATGAATATCCCTATTATAAGCCTGCCGCGTAAAAAATGCAAGACAGCACCGTACATTTCCAGTGACGCGGCCCTCCGGTGCGGCGCTTCCCTCCCCTTCCCCGTTTTCCGCCGGCCTCCCGCGGCGGCTTGCGCCCGGCGGCGCCGGCCGCGGGCGCGTCACGCAATCGATCCTTGTATTTTCGGAAGGATATGGTACAATATAAAACAATAAGACGGCGGGTGCTTCCCGCCGCAGGAGAGGGGATCCGCGTGAAAGGGAACCTTCACGTCGAAGTCGCGCCCGCAAGGCCGGGCGGATTTCGGTCCCGGCGAAAGGATGCTGTCATGTCATGAGTAAGGAAAAATTCTATCTGACCACCGCCATTGCGTACACGTCGCGCAAGCCCCATATCGGCAACACCTACGACATCGTGCTGGCCGATATGATCGCCCGGTATAAGCGCATGATGGGGTTCGATGTGTATTTTCTCACCGGCTCGGACGAGCATGGGCAGAAAATCGAGCAGTGCGCCCGCGAGCAGGGCGTCACGCCCAAGGCGTATGTCGACGGCGTTTCGGCTGAAATCCGTGCCGTCTGGGACTGCCTGAACACCTCCTACGACAAATTTATCCGCACCACCGACGACTATCACGAGAAGGCGGTGCAGAAGATATTCAAAAAGCTCTACGATCAGGGCGACATTTACAAGAGCCAGTACGAGGGCAAATACTGCGTGCCGTGCGAATCCTTCTTCACCGCCTCCCAGCTCAAGGACGGCAAATGCCCCGACTGCGGCCGGGAGGTCGTGGACGCCAAGGAGGAGGCGTACTTCCTCCGGCTGAGCAAGTACCAGGATCGGCTTCTGCAGTATTACGAGGAAAACCCCGATTTCATCAAGCCGGACTCCCGCCGCAACGAGATGATCAACAACTTTCTGAAGCCCGGCCTGGCCGACCTGTGCGTGTCGCGCTCCTCCTTCAGCTGGGGTATTCCGGTGGAATTCGATCCCGGACACGTGATCTACGTGTGGCTGGACGCGCTGACCAACTATATCACCGGCTGCGGCTACGACCCGGACGGCAGCTCGGAGCATTACAAGAAGTACTGGCCGGCCGATCTGCACGTCATCGGCAAGGATATTGTGCGCTTCCACACCATTTACTGGCCCATCATCCTCATGGCGCTCGGCGAGCCCCTGCCCAAGCAGGTGCTCGGGCATCCGTGGCTGCTCTTCGGCGAGGACAAGATGAGCAAATCCAAGGGCAACGTCCTGTACGCCGACGATCTCGTCCGGCGCTACGGCGCGGATGCCGTGCGGTATTACCTGCTGTCCGAGATCCCCTTTGCGCAGGACGGCTCCATCACCTATGAAAGTTTTCTGACCAAGTACAACGCCGACCTGGCCAACACGCTGGGCAACCTCGTCAACCGCAGCATCGCCATGGCCAACAAATATTTCGGCGGCACGCTGCAAAAGCCCGCCGCGCCGGCGGCCGAGGACGCGGATCTGATCGCGACGGCCGCCGCGGTGCGCGAGCAGTATGGGCGGCTCATGGACGCGTATCACAACGCCGAGGCGCTCGAGCAGGTGATGAACCTGGCGCGCCGCTGCAACAAATACATCGATGAAACGGCGCCCTGGGTGCTGGCCAAGGAGGAGGCGTCCCATCCCCGGCTGCAGGCGGTGCTGTACAACCTGATCGAATGCATTCGGCTGCTTGGCATCCTGCTGCAGCCTGCTCTGCCCGCCACCGCGGCGAGCATTCTGGATCAGATCCGCGCCGACGAGTCGCTGCGCACGATGGAAGCCTGCGTGTTCGGCGCGGCGCCCGCCTATCAGACGGGCGAGCCCACCCCCCTCTTTGCCCGGCTCGATCCGGAAAAGGAGCTGGCCGCCCTGCGCGAAGAAGCGGCCGCACAGCAGCCCGCCGCCCAGGAGGAAGAGGCGCCCGAGGCGGTGGCCTTCCTGCCGCCGATCGGCATCGAGGATTTTGCCAAGGTGGATCTGCGCGTGGCGGAGGTCACCGACTGCGAGCCGGTGAAGAAGGCGAAAAAGCTGCTCAAGCTGACGCTGAACGACGGATCGGGCACCCCGCGCACCGTTTGCTCCGGCATCGCCAAATGGTACACGCCGGCGGACCTGAAAGGCCGGCGGGTCATCCTGGTCGCCAATCTCAAGCCCGCGGTCCTCTGCGGGGTGGAAAGCCAGGGGATGATTCTCGCCGCCGACGAGGGCGAGAATGTGCGGGTGGTGTTCGTGGACGGCATCGCGCCCGGCAGCAAAATCCGATAAAGCGCGCCGCCGCCGCGATCCGCCGGCCTCCTGCCGTTCATTTCACGTCCGCGGTTTTCGCCGCGGCTGTCAAAGGAGAACCCCATGATTTTCGATTCCCATGCCCATTACGACGCCTCCGCCTTTGACGGGGACCGCGACGAGCTGCTCGCTTCGCTCCCGGAGCGCGGCGTCTGCGGCATTATCAACGCGGCAAGCGATCTGCCCTCCTCGCGTACCGGCATCGAGCTGGCGCAGCGGTATCCCTTCATCTGGGCGGCGGTCGGCCTGCACCCGGAGGAGGCGGCACACGCCCCCCTTGACCAGCTGGAGGAGTTCCGACGGCTGTACGCCCATCCCCGGGTGGTGGCCATCGGGGAGATCGGCCTGGACTACCACTATGAGGACGCCTGCCCCCGCGCGGTACAGCAGGACTGGTTCCGCCGGCAGCTGGAGCTGGCCGTCCAATTGCACGCGCCGGTCATTGTGCATGACCGGGAGGCCCACCAGGACGTCCTGTCCGCCCTGCAGACCTACCGGCCGGCCGGCGTGGTTCACTGCTTCTCGGGCAGCGTGGACATGATGCGCGAGGTGGTGGGTCTCGGCATGTACATCGGCCTGGGCGGTGCGGTCACCTTTAAAAATGCCCGCCGTCCGGTGGAGGTGGCCGCGGCGGTGCCGCTCGACCGGCTGCTGCTCGAGACGGATGCCCCCTATATGGCGCCCGTCCCCTTCCGCGGCAAGCGGTGCGACTCCTCCCTCATTGCCCACACCGCCGCCCGCATTGCGGAAATCCGCGGCATGGCGGCGGCGGATCTGCTCGCCGCCGCCGAGCAAAACGCCCGCCGCTTATTTTCCTTATAAATACAGCTGCCTCCGGAAGCCATCCGGAGGCAGCTTTTGTATAATCCGTTATTTTAATACTATATGTTTAATTCCTCTTCCAATATAGCGGCGGCACAGCGCGCCAGCTCGCCGCACGGCCGCTTGCGATAGTATTCCGGCGTGCGGGGCGAAGGCTCCGGCGAGCCTTCTGCCTTGTCCAGCCCCAGCAGCTCGCGGCAGATAAGGGAGCCGTTTTTCTCCCGGAAGCGCCCCGCCAGCTTCTGCATGAGCGCATAGGTCTCCTTTTTCCCCGCGATATCCTGGGGGTCCTGATACCCGCGGAGCATGCCGATGACAAACGCCATGCCCGACACGGTGCCGCATGTTTCCCGCAGGCGGCCCAAGCCGCCGCCAAAGGCGGAAGCCAGCCGGGCGGCCGTCTCCCGCGTGAGCCCCATCTCCGGCGCAAAGGCGCAGACCACCGCCTGGGCACAGTTGTAGCCCTGCTCAAACAGCGCCTTCGCCTCTTCCCCTTTTCGTCCCATTCTGTTCCTTCCTTTGTATCCGAATCGGCTTTCAGTATAGCACGGGCGAAAGGAAAACACAATCGCCTTTTGTGAAATGCCGCCGAAAATCGGCGGGGAATTCGTACAGCGCTGTGCAGGACGGGAGGCTGACTTTTTTGGCCCACTGTGTTATACTAAAAGGGAATTGTGGGAAATGAAAATGAGGCGAATACGATGAATGCATTTTATGTGCCGACAAAAATCTACACCGGCGAGGCCGCCTTTGAAAATCTGAAGCAGTATCCGATCCGCCATATGTGCATCATATGCGATCCCTTTGTGGAGCAGTCGGGCATGATCAAGAAGCTGCTGCGCGTGCTCGACGAGATGCAGGTGGAATACCGGATTTTTTCCGATATCGCCCCCGATCCCAACACCGAAATCGTGGTGCAGGGGCTGTCTCGTATCGTGGCGCACAAGCCGGACGCGGTGCTTGCCATGGGCGGCGGTTCCGCCATTGACGCGGCCAAGGCGATCAGCTATATGTATCAGAAAACCACCGGCGCGGAAAAGCCGCTGTGCATTGCGGTGCCCACCACGAGCGGCACCGGCAGCGAGGCGACCAGCTTTGCGGTCATCACCGACGCCGAAACCCATATCAAATACCCCCTGCTCGACGACAAGCTGCTGCCCAACATCGCCATCCTCGACCCCACCCTGGTGCGCAGCGTGCCGCCCCGGATCACGGCCGATACCGGCATGGATGTGCTCACCCACGCGGTGGAAGCGTATGTGTCGACCGATGCAAACGATTTCTCCGACGCGCTGGCGGAAAAGGCGGTGCGCCTGGTGGTGGAATATCTGCCCTGGGTGTACAAGCACGGGGAGGATATGAGCGCGCGCGAGCATATGCACAACGCCTCCAACATGGCGGGCATCGCCTTCAATCACGCCTCGCTGGGCATCAACCATTCCATCGCCCACATCGTCGGCGGGCGGTTCGGCCTGCCGCACGGGCGGGCCAACGCCATCGTGCTGCCCTATGTCATCGAGTTCAACTCCTACCTCGGCGATCGCAACCATTCGACCACCAGCCAGGCCGCCATGAAATACAGCCAGCTGGGCGTGCTCATCGGCGGCGGCTCCTATACCGGGCCGCAGGCGATACGCAACCTCATCATCACCATTGAGCGTATGCTGGCCGATTTTGAAATCCCCGGCTCTCTGCGGAAAGCGGGCGTGGATCAGCAGGCCTTCATGGAAAGCGTCGAGGAGCTGGCCGAAATCGCACTTAAGGACAAATGCACCGCCACCAATCCCCGCGCCGTGAGCAAAAAGCAGATGGTGGATCTGCTCAAGCGCATCTACAACGGACGATAAAATATCGTCCCGTGAACTCAAAGAAGGGCCCTCCCATACTTGCTATTTTAAAGCCGCTGCCAAAATGAACCGCCCCAAATTGTGCGGACAGCACAAAAAGGCCGAAGTTTTAAGTTGAGAGGCGTCGCGCAAGCGGCGCCTCTCCAGTCTTTAACTGGATGCGCTCGTGGT
>CABSLQ010000057.1 GCA_902478605.1 uncultured Oscillospiraceae bacterium | reverse complement strand
ATTGTGGACGGTAAGCTGACCGTGGACACGGCCACCGAGGTGGAGGAGGACAATAACATCTATAGAGAGTGATGACGCTTGTATTGCATTTGTTCCGGGATTTGTAAATAGAAGCCCTAACCAAATTACAATAACATTACCAGGCGGTTTGGCAATATACGATACTACAATATACTCGGTTTATGATCCACAACAAGGCATGGTTGCATCAACGTTAGGGTCGGCGAGGACCATTCAGATACCGCCTGATGGTACTCTTGTAAACTTCAGTTTCAAGTATACGTATTAGCGGGGTTGGTGTGCGTGGCAAAGCGGCTTACAGACAAACAGAAAAAGCGGATTATTGCGGATTATGTGGAGCTGGGGAGCTACAACGCCGTGGCGAAAAAGCATCACATCGCGGACAGCACGGTCAAACGGGTTGTGATGAAAGACGGCGATACGCAGAGAAAGGCCGAACAGAAAAAAGCAGAAAACGCCGCCGACGTTCTGGCTTATATGGACGGGCAAAAAGACAAGGTATGCAGCCTGCTGGATAAATATCTGGACGCCATGGGTGACCGACAAAAGATCGAACGCGCCGGTATACAGCAGTTGGCGACGGCCATGGCTATTGTCATCGACAAATATGCCGTAACAGCGCAAAACGAGCAGGCCATTAAAAAGCTTGATGAACTGATGGATAAGGTCGGCGGGGTGATTTAATGGGCTTCACGCCGAAGCAACGGGAGTTTTTGGATAACGCTAACCATCGGTGGAATATCAAGGAAGGCGCAACGCGATCCGGCAAAACCTATCTGGATTATTTTGTGATCCCGAGGCGCATACGCCGGGTTGCGGGTCTGCCCGGGCTGATTGTAATTCTTGGCAACACCAAGGGAACACTTCAGCGCAATATTATTGAGCCGTTGCAGGACATGTATAGCACCGAACTGGTAAGCAGTATCCGCAGCGACAATACCGCCATGCTGTTTGGTGAAAAGGCGTATTGTCTGGGTGCCGACAAAGTAAACCAGGTCAACCGGATTCGCGGTTCCTCCATCAAATACTGTTACGGCGACGAGATGGCTACATGGCATGAAGATGTATTCACCATGCTGAAAAGCCGCCTCGACAAGCCATACAGTCGGTTTGATGGGACGCTGAACCCAGAGAATCCGCACCACTGGGTGAAAAAATTTCTGGATTCAGACGCGGATATCTACCGCCAAAGCTACACCATTGATGACAACCCTACGCTGGACCCGCTCTTTGTGGAAAACCTCAAGCGGGAGTACGCGGGCACGGTGTATTATGACCGCTACATTCTTGGGCTGTGGAAGGCGGCGGAAGGCGCGATATACCGCCACGTCGCCGACCGGCCGCAGGATTTCATTCTGCAGCAAGCGCCGCCGGTGCTGTTTGCCACCATCGGCGTGGATTTTGGAGGCAACGGTTCGGCAACCGCCTTCAACTGCACGGGCTTTACGCCAGGCCTGCGGGAAATCATCACATTGCGTGAGTATTATCGCAAGGGCGTTATGTCACCCGCCGAATTGGAGCGGGATTTTGTAGATTTCGTGCGGGAGTGCAAAGCGGCTTATACAGTGGCCGACGCTTACTGCGACAGCGCGGAACAAACGCTGATCCAAGGGCTGCGCACCGCCTGCGCCACCGAACGGGTAGGCATCAATATACACAACGCACGTAAAGGCGAGATAAACGACCGGATCCGTTTCTTCTGCCGCCTGCAGGCCACAGGGAGGCATAAGCTGCTGGCCAGGTGTACCAGAACGCTGGAAGCGTTTCAGACAGCCGTGTGGGATTCCAAATACATGACTAAGGACGTGCGCCTGGACGACGGGACGTACAATGTGGACAGTTTAGACGCCCAGGAATACGCCGTGGAGCCGTATATGCGGCAGATGATGGGCATTCTTTAAATACGGGTATAAGCTTCGGCTTTTACCGGCATAGACGGGTTAGCTACCCGACGGGGACAGGAACGCCAATCGCCTGTCCCCTTTTCTATGCCCATAAACAAAAGGGTTGGACAATACAGGAGAAAGGGTTGGCAGCCAAATGGATTATCAGGTTATGCCCGCATTGGGCGAAGACGAGTACAGAGAGCTGAAGGAGGACATTGCCCGGCGCGGCGTGATGGTGCCAGTGGAGTTCGACGAGCACGGGAATGTGCTGGATGGGCACCACCGTCTGCAAATCTGCGAGGAGTTGGGGATCAAGGATTATCCAAAGGTTATCCGTGCCGGTATGACGGAGGAAGAAAAACGGACGCATGCGAGGAAGCTGAACATGGCGCGGCGGCAGCTGTCGCAGGAACAGCGGCGGGAGCTGATTCGCCAACAGCTGAAGGAGACGCCGGAGAAAAGCGATCGGCAGATCGCGGCGGGTCTGGGCATAAGTCACCATACTGTGTCAGCAAGAAGAAATGAGCTTGAACGAACTGGGCAGATTGCCCAGTTGGAAACTAACATCGGCGCAGACGGGAAAGAGCGCCCGCGCCAAGTCGCCCGCAAACCGGTTTCCATCTTCAATCCCACCAAGCGCGAAGAGCGCGCCGTCCAGAACCCGGCCGTGGTCGAGCGCATGGCGGAGGGCGGCAGTGCGATGGGTGTTGCCAAGCAGCTAGCGCGGGAGGAAAAGGCGGAACGCAAGCGGTTTTCGCTTCCGGAGAAAATGCCGGAGGATATGTGCAGGCTGTATGCGGCGGATATCCGGGACGGGCTGCCGATGGTGGAAGACGAAAGCGTGGATATCATCATCACCGATCCGCCTTACCCGAAGGAGTACATACCGCTGTATGAGGACCTGTCAAAAGTGGCGAAGCGCGTATTAAAGCCGGGCGGCTCACTCGTCGTAATGGTCGGACAGTCCTATCTGCCGGAGGTTGTGAGGCTGCTTGGCAGCTGCATGGAGTATCACTGGTGTCTCGCCTACCTGACGCCTGGCGGGCAGTCTCCGCAACTGTGGCACAAGCGCACGAATACCTTCTGGAAGCCTGTGCTGTGGTACACCAAGGGAGAATACACCGGTGACTATATCGGCGACGTGCTGAAAAGCCCTCCGAATGATAACGACAAGCGGTTCCACGAATGGGGACAGTCCGTTGGCGGCATGAAGGATATTGTGGAGCGGTTCACCGACCCGGGCCATGTTATCCTTGACCCGTTTTCCGGTGGCGGGACAACGGGCGTCGCCGCCGTTTCGATGGGTAGGCGGTTCATAGGCGTTGACGTTGATGAAAGCAACATAGAAACCACAGAAAGGCGGGTGCAGGAAGCCTATGCCGGAAGTAAGGCCGGAGAGGACGGGCTGGCGGGATGAAGCGCTATCTCGCCGGCATCGGCGATGGGGCTGGGATTGCCCGGCTGTAGATTTGGATTTTCTGTTTTTGGAATACGACCGTGGGAAAGCGTCCGCGATTGTGGAATACAAAAACGAACACGCAGCGCCGCAATACGCCTCCCACCCAACGTATCAGGCCATGATTGACCTGGGCAACAGGGCGCAGATCCCGGTGATTGCCTGTCGGTATTCGGACGATTTCCAGACATGGAAAGTAACGCCTTTAAACGGGCCTGCCAAACGCTTCCTTCCGCAGAGGGCGATATTGTCCGAGCAGGAATGGGTAAGGCTTTTATATTCTATTCGCGGCTACGACGTACCGCAGAGCGTCCTGGACGGGATTGATATGGAAGTGTAACAAAAACCACGTTGTATAAGGCGGTGAGCCGATGTTTGACAAACTCAGGGAGAGGGTGAAAAACTGGATGAAAAAGGCGGGAGCAGAAACAGGGCTCTCTAAAGAGTTCAAGGATATTTTTGAAGTGGGGGGCGTTCCCTCTTTCAACCAGTTTTATTATTTCGGCATCTTCATTTGGAAATACCTGTACAAGGGCTTTTACAGCCCGTGGCACCGGATTCTGTCCCCCACCATTGCCAACCCGCGCAACCGGCGGGATTTGGAACGAATGGACACGGCCAAGGCTATCTGCGCAGAGCTGGCGGGGCTTGTCTGGAGCGAGCAGTGCGAGGTACACGTCTCGCAGGAAGGCGAAACGCAGCCACTGGAGGAATTCGTTCACGATGTGCTGGTAAGAAACGGGTTCTGGACCAAGATGCAGGAGCATATTGAGCAGGTGCTGGCGCTGGGCGGCGGAGCCGTCAAGGCATGGTACGAGGAAAAGCGGGACAGCCAGGGGAACGTGATACCGGGCGGCGGGCAAATCCGCCTGGGCTTCTGTATGGCGGATCAGTTTGTCCCGACGGCCTGGGACAACGCACAGGTAACCGACGGCGTTTTCATCAGCCGCGAGGCCAAGGACGGGTATTATTACACCCGCCTGGAATGGCACAAGTGGGACGGCCTGACCTACTATATCAGCAACGAGGCGTTCCGCACCGAATACAAGCAGCCGGATCCCGGCATGACCGAAAGCCAGGACATTCTCGGCTTCCGGTATCCGCTCAATGAGATTTACCCTTTTCTGAACGAGGAAACGGCGCTGCAGGGGCTGACCACTTCCCTGTTCGCCTACTATCGGACAGCCGTCGCCAACAATATCGACGACAATTCACCGCTGGGCGTGTCCATATACGCCAATGCCATGTCGACCCTCAAGGCGCTGGACATCTGCTACGACAGCTTTATCCGGGAATTCCGGCTGGGGAAAAAGCGGATTATCGTGCCGGCGCAGTGTATCCGTACGATTGCGGATCCGGACACCGGCGAAATGCGGCGGTATTTCGACGCGTCCGACGAAGCATACGAGGCGCTGTCCACCGACAACCCAGACGCGCTGAAAATTCAGGACAACTCGGTGGAGCTGCGCATCGACGAGCACGAGCGGGCTATCAACGCGTTTCTGTCCATCCTGTGTCTGCAGGTGGGCTTCTCCGCCGGGACCTTCACGTTTGACCGGGCGCAGGGTCTCAAAACCGCCACCGAGGTTATCAGCGAAAATTCCAAGACCTACAAAACCATCAAGGCCCAGCAGCTGCAAATCAAGCTGGCCATTTCCAAAATGGTGGACGCCATTATCCAGATTGCCAGCCTGTACGATTTGCAGTGGAACGGGCAGAGCGTCCGGTCTCTGGCGGCAGGCGGCTGGGAAACCAAGGTGGTATTCGACGATTCCATCCTGCAGGATCGGCAGACCAATATAAACGAGGGAATCCTGCTGACCACCAACGGGCTGATGAGCAAGAAGCGGTTCCTGATCGAAAAGCTGGGCTATACCGAAGAGGAGGCCCTGCAGGAGCTGGAGGAAATCGCAAACGAGGGAAGCGTGTCCGCTTCCGCTTTCGACCTGGCCGACCAGGCGGCGCAGGAGGGGCGGGGAATCCGCCAGGACGCCGAGCCCGCCAACCGGGAAGAGGACGGGGACGGGGAAGCGGAAGAGGATGAAAGCCGATAAGGTGGTGAGGGCATGGCAAAACTCACCCCGGAAGAAATCCTCCGGTTGTCGGAGCCCATCGAAAAGGTATACAGCGACACGGTGGACGCGCTGCTGGTCAACATGGCGAAGCATTTCAACTCCGGCCATTCCCTCTCCACGCAGGAATGGGAAATCCGCAAGCTGGCCGAGCTTGGGCAGCTTAACCGGGAAAGCGCGGAAATCATTGCCAGCCTCACCGGCCAAAACCCGGAGCTGGTGCTGGCGGCTCTGGAAAACGCCGTATATGCTGCGACGCGGGACACCGAGCCGGAATTGAAACGGGCCGTCCAAGATGGCCATATCGCCCCGCCGGACGCCGACAACGTGATCGCAAGCAAAAGCATTTCCCAGGCGTTGAAGGCCTATGACGCGCAGGCGCTGGATAAGCTCAACCTGGTCAACACCACCATGCTGGAAAGCACGCTGGAGCAGTACCGCAAGGTGATTGTCAACACGGCCAACATTGAACGGCAGATGCAGGCGGCGCAGGATATCCTCAACACCCAGACCGGGCGGGTGGTGACGGGAACCGCCGGCCGTACCGGGGCGCTGCGGCAGGCGCTGGCGCAGATACATGGAGAGGGCATTACCGGGTTCATTGACCGGGCGGGCCGCAAATGGTCGCCGGAAGCCTATGTGAATATGGATATCCGCACCACGGTGCACAACACGGCCATTGAGGCGGTGAAACTGCGGCAGGAGGATTACGGCGTAGAGATTTTCCGGGTATCCCGGCACAGCGGCGCGCGGCCTCTCTGCTACCCGTATCAGGGGCGGTATTTTTCCTGGGACAATACAAGCGGCACCTTCACCGACGGCGAGGGGAAGCGGCACCGGTATTCCCCCTTGTCCTCCACCAGCTACGGCAGGCCCGCCGGGCTGTTCGGCATCAACTGCGGCCACCACCCGATCACGGTGATTCCCGGGGTATCCATCCCGCGGGACCGCACCGAGCAGGACAAGGAAGAAAATGACCGCGTATACCAGGAATCCCAGGAGCAGCGGCGGCTGGAGCGGGAAGTGCGGTACGCCAAGCAGAAGGCCGCCATGCTGGACGCCGCCGGGGACAAAGAGGGCTTTGCCAAAGAGGCGGCGAGGGTCAAGCAGAAGCAGGCGGACTACAACGCCTTCTGCAAGAAGACAGGACGCACCAAACGGCTGGACAGAACACAGGTTTTCGAGTATAATAAAAGTGTATCCGGTAAAGCGACGGCGGCGGTAAAGCGGGAGCAGGCAGACGAACGGCTGAAAAAGGAAATGCTGGCCACAGGCGCGCTCCCGTCAAAAGCTAAAATCCACCTCAAGCCAAAATCCATCGATATTTCTTCCCTGTCTTTTGACGATGCCCATATTAACGCGGAGCGGGGACATGGCGTAACAGAAGCACAGGCAAAATCCTTTATTCAAAACGCGCTGTTTTCCGCGACGGTTTGGGACGGGAAGTTTGAGAGATATTACAGCCGGGACGGGACGGCTTATGTTGATGTGAAGGAACAGCTTGTGCGCACCGCTTTTTCTTCTTCCGAATACGACGAAAAAACCAAAGCATTGATGGAGGCGTTTGAAAATGCCAAGGCACGGTAACGTGGAATATATCGCGGATGAATCCGGTACGGCTGTGCGCGTAAAATGCCCGTTGGTTGACGATTGGATCGGCGATATCGACTGCATGGAAAACCAGGGCATTGCCGACGCGGCCATCCCGGAGCGGTTCAAGAAAAAGCCGAACTGGAAAGATATTTGCGAGCAATGCCCGTTTCGAGATTATTGACAGAACCATCCTTTTACAAAAGGGTGGTTTTTTTATACCCATTTTACCGAAAGAGGGGAACCAAATGACAGACTGCAACCATGTATTTATCGGAAAATCCGACGGCGTGCACTGTACCCGCTGCGGGCTGAAGCTGAGCCCGGCGGAATATGCCGATATGGTAAACACGCCCAAGCCGGAGGTCAAAAAGCCCGTGCGGGCCGGAAAGAGGGTGACGACGAATGAATGAGTTTCAGCGGCTGCTTATGTTTCTCAAAATCCAGCAGCACAATTTCGGGATTCTGCACCGCCACCTGGACGGCGATCCGGGATGGTTTGAGAACCACGAGGAGCTCGACGAATGGAAGGACTGCGTGACAAAGCAGCTCGACGAGCTGTGCGAGGAAGCGCAGGCGCTGGGATTCCCCGAGCCGGGGCTCAAGGACGCGCTGCTGGCCTTCGGGGGCGAGGAAATCACCCCGGAATTCCGGGGCTTGCGGGAAACCCTCCGCATCGCCCAGGGGATTATGCGCGCCATATCCGGCATGCTGCAAGCGGCTCAGAAGGACGTGCCCGCCAGCGTGCAGAGCCGGCTTCAGGAGATGGAGTACCAGTGGAACAAGCTGGCCGACTACAAGCTGGCCCGCGTGCTGGGCGAGCACGGAGGCGGACACGGCCGCCAGCCGGCGCTTCCCGCGGAATACGACGACGAGTAAAACCGGATAGAAGCAGCGTCTTGCCGAAGGGTAAGGCGCTGTTTTTATGCCCATTTCGCCCCCGTCGCACGGCGTTAAACTGCGCGGCAATCCGCCGAAGTCCGCAGGGCGCAAACTGTGGGCAATCCGCCGCCGGGCGTAAACGGGAGGAATCCATATGGCATTCACGCGAAGGACGGTAGCCGGGTACGGCTTGACAGACGAACAGCTCGAAAAGGTCATGACCCTGTACGCCACAAGCCTGGCCGACTATATCCCCAAATCCGAGCTGCAGGAACGAATCCATGCAGCCGTGGCGGACGCGCAGAAAAACGCGCCCGCGCCAAACATCAAGGAAAGCGACGACTACAAGGCGCTCCAGCGGGAGTTTGAAGGCTTCAAACGGAAGGTGGAAACCTCCGCCGAGCTGAAAAAGGGCGGGGTCAAGGACAAGTTTCTGGACAACGTGTATGCGCTGCTGGAAGAGGGGAAGCCCGCCGCCGAACAGCTCGCCGCTATCCGCGAACAGTATGAAGAATATTTCAACCCCACGGATCAGCCGGCTTCCCCGCCCGCGCCCCAGTTCGGCGCGGAGGTGCGGGGGCAGATGCCCACCGGGAAAACCGGATCGTCCTTTATGGACGTGTGGGGGTATGACAGGAAAGGATGATTGAACAATGGCATTTACCCAATTCGAGCTGAACTACGCCACCGAATACTCCAAGGCCATGGCCAACGCCTACCCCTATCTCTCCTACTTCTCCGACCTGTACGGCAGCCCAAACAGCGCCACCTATAAGCCGCTGTCCGGCAAGGCGGTGGCAGTGCAGAGCATGACCGTCAGCGGGGCCAGGGCCGTGAACCGCGACCAGATCACCGGCACCTTCAACCGAAACTTCAACACCCAGGAGCAGGTACTCACCATGCGGATGGACCGCGAGTGGGATACACTGGCCGACCCCATGGACATTCAGGAGGACCCCATCGTCAACATCGCCAACATCACCAAGACCTTCAACCAGTTTCAGAAGGTGCCAGAGCAAGACGCCTACGCTGCCTCGACGCTGGCTGCGGCGGCCTCCGGCTTTGGTGCGGTGGACAGCACCGCCCTGACGGCGGACAACATTCTGGCCCAGTGGGACACCTATCTGGCCTACATGGTGGACCAACGCATTCCCCGGGACCGAATCCGCTGCAAAATGACCCCCGACACCTATAAGCTGCTCAAGGAGGCAGCAGGTATCACTCGGTTTGTGGAGGCTGACACCGGTATCCGCAATATCGACCGCAACGCGGGCAAGCTGGACGGCGTGGTCATCACGGAGGTGCCCAAGGACGTCATGATGTCGGCCTACGACTTCACCGACGGCTGGGCCGCCGCCGACGGCGCCAAGCAGATTAACATGCTGATGTTCGACCCGCTGGCCATTGCGGCCCCGGTGGTGTACGAAACCTCCATGATGTCCGCCCCCACCGCCCAGAGCAAGGGCAAATGGCTGTACTACGAGCGGTACTATTACGACGTGTTCGCGCTCAACCAGCGGCTGCCGGGCATCTTCGCCCACCTGGCCAGCGCGGCAACGCTGGGAAGCCTGACCTTCACCGCCAGCGCGGGCGCGGACAGCACCCACACCATCATAAACGGTCTGGCTCCCGCCCCCTATGGCATGGCGTATGTGGCCAAGTCTGGCGCGTCCGCCGATCTGCCCGATTATGGCGAGGCCTGCACGAGCGGCTGGACGCCGGTGCACAACGGCGACAGCTTCACCACCGCCAGCGGCCAGACCATCACCGTGGCGCTGGTCAACACCACCAAGGGCAACACCGCCACCGCCGGCGGTTCGGCTGCGGCGGTTGTCGGCGGCTAAGGAGGGGGCGGCATGGCGTACATCACGTATGACCAGTATGTGGCCATATATGGCGAGCCGCCCATGGATGAGGCGGAATTCCCCGTGTACGCCGGGCTGGCGTCCGACCTGATAGACAGCGCGACGCGGTACAGGATAGCGCAGGGCGGGGGCTTCTCCGCCCTGCCGGCCTCCCTGCAGAAGCAGGTACAGAAGGCCGCGGCAGCGCAGGTATTCTATTTCACACAAGTCGGTCTGGACGCCGTGCTCACCGGGCAGGCCGGGCAGTCGTTCACCGTCGGCAAGGTGTCGGTGTCTGGTGGCGCTCTTTCCAATGTCAAAGCCGGGGCGCTGATGATAAGCCCGCTGGCGCTGGCCATGCTGGAACAAACGCCGCTGATGGAAAGGGGGATTCCCGTATGCTCCGACCGATTCCTCGGTCCCTTCTGGGGGATATAGCGGTGATACGGGTGTGTACCGGTGTGGACGCCTGGCAAAGCCCGACGTGGCAGGAATATACGGTGAAAAACGTGCACCTGCAAAACACCAACGAGGTGCGCAAAAGCAAGGAAAACACCGAGGTGGTGCTGCGCTCCGTGCTGTTTATCGACGGCGTGCGCTCCCGGCCCTCCCTGGACTATGACACCCTGGCGGAGCAGTCCCAGGCGGCGGGGAAGCCCATGCGGTGCACCGTCTGGAACGCCGCCGGACAGAAATACGGGGAATTTGAGGTGGTCACTACCGACCCGGTGCCGGACGTACCGGCCGGGCGGGTGCATCACACGGAACTGGGGCTGGTGTAGCATGGCGAGCGTCAAAATCAAGCGCAATATGCCGGCCATCCGCCTCAAGGTGCAGGCGGGCAGCGACGCCGTGGTAACGGCTGTCACCGAGGCGGTTATCGAATACGGCAACCGGTTTGTCCGGGAGGATCAGGGGACGCTGAAGGACAGCGCCCTGATTGCCAGCCGCCCGAAGGAGGGCCTTGCCATCTGGGACACGCCCTACGCCAGGCGGGTCTATTACACCGGCACGCCGTCCACCGACGTCAACCAGGACGCCTCCCTCCAATGGGCGGAAAAGGGCGTTAAGACCTACAAGAAGGAACTGGACAGGATAGCGCAGAACGCCTTTACGAAGGGAATGGGAGACAAATGAGCGTATACGACGACGTGCTGGCGGCGGTGGTGGAATTGGCCAACCGGACAACCCCCTATGCCAAGGTCACCATCGGGCCGCTTCCTCCAAATAACGGCATTTCCATCGCGTGGAGCGCCGGGAATCTCAACACCTTCATGGATAAAAAGGCGGCTGTTTCCATGTCGGCGGTGCTTAACGCCAAGCACCGGGACCAGCAGAGAGCGGCGGACGCACTCGGAAAAATCCACACAGCTCTGAACATGACCAAGACATACCCGCAAACAAGCGACTTCCAGATCACGAACATCGAAACCATTGGGGCGCCCTGCTATTTGGGCCGGGAGCAAAACCAGCAATGGCTTTACGGTTCGAGCCTGGAGGTCAAATTTTTTCTGAAAGGGGATTAAAGCAATGGCAGCTTACGGCTTGCTTACCATGTACAACCTTACCGCCTCCATCGGCACCAAGAAAACCGGCGAACCGTCCGCCAGCTGGACCTATGCCGAACTGGCGGACGGCATCGACAACATCGCGGAAGCCCTCAACGAAGTGGTGCAGCAGTATTTCTTCCTGTCGGACGACGGCTTTGCCCGCAACCACGTCACCGGCATGGCCCCGGCTTTCACGCTGACCGGAAAACGGGTGATTGGCGACGCGGCGCAGGATTTCATTTTCAGCCAGAAGTACAGCCTGGACACCGCGCGGCAGTCATCTTTCCAGCTCAAATACACCGATGGTGAGAACGCCGAGAAGACCATCACCTGCGACTGCACCATCTGCAACATTCAGGAATGGTCGGGCGCCACCACAGATGACAGCGCGATTTCCTTTGAAATCCGCTTTGACGGCAAGCCGGTTATCACGCCGGCGGCGTAACGCGGCGGCCGGGGGCATAAGGCGTCCCCGGCCTCTTCCGTTACGCGGAAAGGAGGCAACCATGTACACCATCCAAAAATCCGAGGACTTTTCCGATAAGCTGGAAATCCAAAATGCAGCCGGGGACAGCCTTGTGCTGGATATCCGGCTAAGCATCACGCCGCAGACCGTCAGGGAATACCGGGCGCTGCAGATACGCCTGATGGATTTGCAAAAGCGGGCCGAGAGCAAGCCGGGGGATCCGGAAACCGTCGAGCAGACAGGGCAGGCGGTGGCCGATGTGTTAACCCTGCTGTTCGGGGCGGAAAACCTCGAAAGAATGGCGGCGTTCTATGCCGGAGATTTTGTCACCATGCTGGCCGATGTATTCCCGTATATCCGGGAGGTCATCGCGCCGAAGCTCACCGGGCTGGCCAAGTCAAGGCGGGAGCAGCTCAAGCGGCGGTTTAAATGAGGCGCACCCTGTGGGATCCGCCGGTTTCCCGCGTGGTGTACGAGGGAAAGCCTTACCGGCTGCGCACCGCTTTTCGCCGGGTGCTCCAGTGCTTCCGGGTTATGGAGGACGATTTGCTGGACGACGGGGATAAAATCGGGCTGTGCCTTAGGCTGCTGCTCCGGCCGGTTTCCCGTCTGCGGGCGGCGCGCCTGCCGGCGGCGAAAAGGATCCGTCTGTTTGAGGCCGTTTTCCGGGAATACGTGGACACCGGCGGGAAAAAGGCCGGGGGCGAAAAGGCCCTTGATTTCGACCAGGA
The DNA here is from genome assembly GCA_902478605.1 of uncultured Oscillospiraceae bacterium. Classification (GTDB taxonomy): domain Bacteria; phylum Bacillota; class Clostridia; order Oscillospirales; family Acutalibacteraceae; genus UMGS856. Next base: position 6,606 of record CABSLQ010000057.1, on the reverse strand, counting down.
CGCCGGGCTGATTTACGCGGCCTTTTTCCAGTGTTACAGGCTGGACTTGCTGGGACGGGACAGGGATCTGCACTGGTGGAAATTCGCGCAGCTGCTGGGCGGTCTGCCGGAGGATACCCGGCTGATGCAGGTGGTTACCATCCGCACCCGCCCCCTGCCGAAGCCCACCAAATACAACGCGGCGGAGCGGCAGAACCTGCTGCGGCTCAAGGGGCTTTACCGCCTGGAGGAAACCGAAGAAGACAAGCGCCGCCGGCTGCAGGACGGGCTGCGGAAAATGGCCGTGCTGCTGGAGGGAATGGCCCGTGAAAAAAATTAAATGCCCCTACTGCGGCTATGAAATGCCCATCCGCGCCGACAAGGACGCGCTGTGCAAGGGCGTGTGGGTGCGGTGCAAGGGGCGTGGCTGCAAAAAGGAATTTGAGATTAAACTGCCGGTCAAGTAGTGCCATCATGTGCCGATGACTGTCACACAGTGAGGTGAGAGCATTGGCGGAAGGGCAAGTAACCTATGAAGTCCGGGCGGACGACAGCCAGTTGGACGGAGATTTGAATCAAGCGGAAAAAACTGCATCGTCCAAGCTGTCCAAAATAGGAGGCGCGGCAAGTAAAGCCGCCAAGGTGACCGGCGCGGCCTTTGCCGCCATCGGCAGCGCCGCGCTGGCTGTGGGCACCAAAGCGGTCACCGGAGCGGTCGAGTTTGACAAGGCGATGAACCAATTTGCCGCCTCCACCGGGACGGCGGAAAGCGAGCTGGCCGCCTACGAGGACACCCTCAAAAGTATTTACACAAACAACTACGGCGAATCCTATGAGGATATCGCCGACGCTATGGCGAAAGTCACCCAGCAAATGGGCGAGCTGGATCAGGCCAGCCTGCAGAATATAACGGAATCGGCCTTTACTCTGCGGGACACCTTTGGCTATGACGTGGCGGAATCCACCCGTGCGGCCAGCACGCTTATGAAGCAGTTCGGCATCGACGGCGACAAGGCCATGGGGCTGATCGCTTCCGGCGCACAGAATGGGCTGGACTTCTCCGGCGAGCTGCTGGACAGCATCAGCGAATACTCGGTGCAGTTCGCCAAGGTCGGCCTGGACGCCGATGACATGTTCAAGATTATGGAGAAGGGCGCCCAAACCGGTGCCTTTAATCTGGACAAGGTCGGCGACGCCATTAAGGAAATGTCCATCCGGGTGGTGGACGGTTCCGATACGACAACCGCCGGATTCGAGGCTATCGGGCTGGACGCGGCCAAGATGTCCGCCGCCTTTGCCAAGGGCGGGGACAGCGCAAAAAAAGCCTTTAATCAGACCGTCCAGGCCCTGGCCAAGATGGACGACCCGCTGCAGCAGAACATTGCAGGCGTCAACCTGTTCGGCACCATGTGGGAGGATCTGGGGCCGGAGGTGGTCACGGCGCTGGCCGATATTGAGGACGGCGCCTATGCCAGCGGTGACGCGCTGGAAGAGATGAAGGCGGTTAAGTACGACGACCTCGGCTCCATGCTTCAGGGCCTCGGCCGCACGCTGGAAACCCTTCTTATCCCCCTCGGAGAAGAACTAATACCGCTCATTCAGGAAATCGCCGAGGATATTATGCCGGTTATTCAGGAAAGCCTGCCCATGCTGACCGATTTAATAGGCAGCCTGGCGCAGTCTCTCATGCCGGTGATCCAGGAGCTCCTGCCGCCTCTTCTGGATTTAGTCGGGGAACTGATGCCGCTATTCATCCAGGCCATTGACGAAATCCTCCCGCCTATTATCGAGCTTATTCAACAGCTGCTTCCCCCCATCATGGAGTTGGTGGAAACCCTCCTGCCTCCTCTTATCGAGCTGTTCGGCGCGCTGATTGAACCGCTGGCGGAAATCCTCGGGGCCATTCTGCCGCCTCTCATTGAGGTACTGAACGTCCTGCTGGAACCTATCGTGGAACTAATCGAGCAGCTGCTGCCGCCTCTGACGGAGCTGCTGGACGGGCTGATGCCGCTATTCGATGCGCTTACCCCGATTATAAAAGCACTGGCCGAAGTTTTAGGCGGCGTTCTCGGATCGGCTATTAAACAGCTATCGCCTGTTCTGGAAACCCTGATGGACGTACTGGGTGGCATTATCGATTTTATAACCGGCGTATTCACCGGCAACTGGGAGCAGGCCTGGGATGGCGTTGTCAGTATTTTTAAAGGCATTTTCAACCTCATCCCTTCGATAGTAGAGGGCGTCATCAACGGCGCCATCAGCATTATCAACGGAATCCTAAAGGGCATAAACTCCGTGACCGGCCTTATCGGCATTCCGGAAATCCCCCTAATCCCGGACGTAAAGATTCCCCGCTTCCACGCGGGCGGCGTCGTGGATTTTGAAACGGGCGAGGGCCCGGCGCTGCTCAAGGACGGGGAAATGGTCCTTACCCAGGCGCAGCAGGCCCAGCTGTTCGCCCTGGCAAATGGCGCGGATTCCGGCGGCGGGGCACAGACGGTGGTTATCAACACGCCCGTCTATCTGGATGGGCGGGAAATCTCCCGCACGGTCACCCAGCACCAATATACCGACGTAATGGCGAGGCGATACAAATGATAAACGTCTATATAAACGGTGAGCAGCGCCCCGACCTCCGTGTGATAACCGGCGGCAGCCTCGAACAGACGGAAGCGCATGTGACCTCTTCGTCTGTATCGATTGCTCTGGATATCGGTGCCGCCGATTTGCGCGAATACGATTATATTCGCTTTACGGAAAACAACGCCACCATATTTGCCGGAACCATCCTATCCATTGCCCAACGGGATTTTGGCAATCCCACGCTTCTATACAAGGTATATGACCTGGTGCTGGCCAGCAACGCGGACTATCTGGCCAACATCTTTGTGGATATGTCCTTCCCGTCCGGGGCTAGCGTTACACAAATCCTTATGGGAAATCACCAGGGAGATGCCTGGTACGACGGCGCGCTTGGGGAGTTTTTCGGGATAGTGCCGGTACGGGTGGTAAATGAAGGCATTGCTATCGGCACCATCGACGATTTTTCCAATGTGGTGCTTTCCGATCCCGCCTATCTGTGGGGGCAGCCGGTGTCCAGCGTGCTTGACCAACTGGCCGAGGTGGCGGGAGGCTGGTGGGAGGTGACGCCCGACAAGGTGTTTAACATGCGGCTGACCACCTCCCGCAAAACGGCCCCCATGGCCCTGACCGAAAGCGCGGCTGCCTATGATGTGCAGGTTACCCGAGACGCGTATACCATGTATTCGGCGGTTCGGGTGGTGGGCGGCGACGGCAAAGGACAATATGAGGAATACCGAATCAAAAAGAACGGCGTGACCGGGCTGCGGTTTGAGCGCATTTCCGATACGGTTATCCGGAGCAAATACCCGTTGTTCAGTATTAACACCGTATATAACATTGGAAGCGATCGACCGGATAATGTTCCTTATGTGGTGAACGTTGGATTTGAAGGAATCGACAACAACAATCCGGAATACCAGGCGCTGATAAATTACGGCGGATACGAAATCACCCTTAAGGATGGATACGCCTGGCTGAACATCACATCAGATGCAAGTTATATACAGGTCAACGGGAATCTGCTGATCCAGGTGTATTCCCGTCTGGTAGACAGCGACATTGCCGCGCAGATCCGGGAACAGCGAGGCGGCACCGGCATCATCGAATACGTCATCGAGGATGATTCTATTACCGACTTTTCAGACGCCGCCCTGGCCGCTGAAGCGTTCCTGCGTCAAAATGCGCAGAGAGCCTATACCTTAGCCTTTAAGACCCATGTGAACGGCTGGGAGGTCGGGCAGGAACTGACAGTGGACTTGCCTTATTATGGGCTGTTCGGATTGTTCCAGGTGACCAGCGTGTCCGGCTCGATCCTGCTGCCAAGGGAAAGCCATTCCCTGTGGGAGTACACGGTAGAAGCCTCCACCATTCCCTACCGGGACAAATCCAAGGCGCTGTTTTTCACTCCCAAGCGGGTGACCTTCCAGATGGACGGCGACTACCCGGCGGCAGACGGTCAGTACATCAACAACCGCATGCAGGTGGAAACCTACATCACCGCCTGGGCGGCGAATTTCATGACCTGGCAGGAAATTGAAAATACCGTTCCCGACTGGACAGCGTGGGAAGCGCAGTTTCCCACGTGGAAAGCGATGGAACGGCCCGGATTGGAGTGGAGCTATTTGAACAACTACCTGACAAGCTACGCCAAGGAGCGGCTGATGCAGATATTGCAGGGTAAGGGAAACAGCTATGACCTGACAGGGCTTAATCTTACAGGGGATTTGTCCCTGCAAACAAGCTCGCAGGCAGAAGCGGTGGCGGTGCTGGAACCCTCCGGTATTGTGGAAACCTCCCCTACCAGTGTCACCGCCACCTATTATTTGCTGCCCGACCAGGCCCAGACCCAGATAGACTATCTGGCCGTTTACAGCGCCGTTAATAACAGGCTGCTGGACGCTGCTGTGAATATTAACCGCGCACCGGGCAATCCAGAGGGCGAGTTTGCCATGACCATATCGGTGCGGCACGCCATCGTTTAGGAGGGATTTTATATGAGCTATGAAACCACAACGCCAAATATCGGACTGCCGCAATGGGTATACACGGACAAGCCGCAGATGGCCGATTTCAACACCGCCTTTTCCAAGATAGACACAACAACGGGCGGCAAACTGGACGCAAACAATTACGCCCATTTGTCCACGCCGCTGACCACGGGGACGGCAGAGGCGTTCTTGCTGACACTGGATCCGCCGCTGACCGCCTATGTGCCGGGCATGCTACTGGTCGTCAATTTTCATGCGGAATTTTTCCCGGGGGCGCTCATTGGCGGTGAATTCTGCACGCTGGACGTGAACGGCCTGGGCGCAAAGCCCATTTATTTTACAAATTCGAGCTTTGCCGGCAGCGTTTCGGCTGGGCCTCACCCTGTTATGTATACCGACTACGGCAACGGGAGATGGATTTTGCTTGACCAGTTCCTGTCGGTAGGCGGCGGGCAGCTGAAAGGGAGCATTTATCCATCAGGCGAGTTAGTCAGAATCGGTACATCGTCAAACCCGTTCCAAGACGTATACGCGGACACGGTGCACGGGAGAATCGGCGAGTTTACCTCCATCACGCCAAAACCGTCCGGGTCTTTGACAATCGGCACCGTAAACAATCCGGTCGGCCTTTTGTATTTCCAAACCATTCGCGGTGTCTCTGGGACATTCAGCAACAATGTTTCGGTGGACGGCGAAGACGTGTGGTCGAACGCGGAGATCACGTCGCAGCCGGTCACCATCAGCGGGGGAAGCACCAGCAACAGCTATACGCTCACGCTGTACAAAATCGGGCGGTTGGTCATCGTCAACGCCGCGGCCTGGATGGATTTCGGCACGATAGCGGCCAACACCGTCATCGGCACGCTGCCGTCGGGCTGGAGGCCGGCGGCGGACACCTACGGGGCGTTTGTAGACCCGCTGCACAATGCCACCATAAAATTCCTGGCCAACGGCAACGTTTCAACCAACTCGGATACCAGCGTGCAATATTGCGGGTTCCTGTGCGGCACCGCGTATATGACGCCGTAAACCAAAAAGGAGGAAATCATATGGTCAAGACATACTCATTGAAAAAGGACGGCGCGACCAAGCTGTCGGAACACTTCCGGGTGCGGGAATTTGCGGAGGACGGCACCGACCGGGTGCTGGTGGACGAGGAACTGGTGGAGCGGCTGGAAGCGCTGCGGGAGCGGCTCGATTGCTCCAAAATCATTATAACCTGCGGCTTCCGCACCGACAGCGCCACCAGCCAGCACGCCAGGGGCAAGGCGGCGGACGTGAACTGCTGGCACATGGAGAACGGCAGGGAGGTGCGCTACCAGGGCAGGGAAATCCTGCTGGCGGCGGAGGACGTGGGCTTCCGTGGCATCGGGTGGATCCCCGGCAGCGAGCAGAGCCGGGCGGCGGTGCACCTGGACACCCGGGAAAGCCGGTACTTTTTCGACGAGGCGGACGGCAACCGCAGCATCGGCGACAGCTGGTACACCTATTTCGGTCTGCCGAACCCCAACGCCCCATCGGGCAACCCCTACGCCCAGCCCACGGCGCTGCTGAAAAAGGGCAGCCGGGGCGACGGGGTCAAATGGGTGCAGTGGGAGCTGGAACGGCGGGGATACGATCTCGGTTCCGGCGGCGTGGACGGTATCTTCGGGGACAAGACGGACGCCGGGGTGCGGGCGGTGCAGACCGCAGCGGGTATCCAGGTGGACGGCATCGTGGGCCCCGACACCCGCGGGGCGTTAAAGGCGGACGGCGAAGCCGGTACGCCGCCGCAGACGGCGACATATACTGTCAAGGCAGGGGACAACCTGTCCAAGATCGGCAGCAAGCTGGGCGTGCCGTGGCGGAAGATCGCCGAGGCCAACGGCATCGCCGCCCCGTGGATTATCCGGCCGGGCCAGGTGCTCGTGATTCCGGAGGTGTAGCATGACGGATACCATCCTCGTGGCTATTATCACCGGCGGGCTGTCGCTGGCCGGTGTGATCATCTCCAGCATCGCTTCCACCCGCCGCATGAACAACAGCCTGAAAACCAGCCAGGCGGTTATGGACACCA
>CABSLQ010000056.1 GCA_902478605.1 uncultured Oscillospiraceae bacterium | reverse complement strand
TTTTTTTAATAAATTTAAATATATAACCTTATATATGGTATAAATGTTGAAATATTTTTATTATAATTGTTAATTATAATAATTGACAATTATTGGGTATACAACGTATAATTGGATTTACAATGATACAATGTGGAGGTGAACCCCATGGGTTTTTAAAAACAGACCGCTTTCGTTTCTGCAGCGGGCCAAACACGCGGATAGTGAAATGAAGAAAGGGTGTAAAATGGGAAGAGGATCAAAAAGTGGCTGGCCTGTGTGTCTGCCGCCGTCCTGACCAGTGCTTCTGTATCCGCCGCATCCGTATCTCCGGTTGATGCAGCCGTCCCGGTAAAAGACCCCGCCGCATTTCCAGCATCCACTGCAGCGCCTACCGTCGTGAACGAAGAAACCTCCCAGCGTGAAGAAAACATCAAGCATTTCCGCTTGTCAGACGGTTCCTACAGCGCCGTCGTATACGATGAACCGGTTCACTATAGGCAGGAGGGGGAATGGATCGAAATTGACAACACCCTGGTCCCCGCCACCCTCCTGGGAGAGCCGCTGACAGGCACAATAAAACGCAATACCGAGCTGACGGCGGAAGAAAGTCAGGCGGTGCAGAATGCGCAAGGCCTTGACAACCTGTCATATATCGGTTATTTTGAAAATAAGGATAACGATTTTAAAGTGCAGCTTCCCAAGGGGATCAACAACAACATCCCGGTTGTGGTCCGTTACGGCGGATACACGGTGCGGTTCCGTATGGAAAACATTGCCGATGCCGCCGCTCAGGTGACCCAGCCGTTAGACGCGGCGGAGAGCGCGCAACGGCTGCAGCAAAAGCTGCGCGGCGTCACGGATCCGGCGGCGCGTGCCCATCTCCAGAAGGAGCATGCCGTCACCGTGCAAAAGAATCGGTCGGCGGTTTCTTATGCTTCCGTTCAAAGCAATATGAACCTCCACTATTCTATCTGCGGACAGAGTCTGAAGGAGGATATCGTTCTGAACGCTTTGCCCGCGGCCCGTACGTTTTCTTTCCTCTTTACCTACACCGGGCTGCAGGCCGTATTGGAAGACGACAAAAGCGTCACCTTCCGCAACGAAGAGGGAAAGCCGGTCTTCCGGATCGCCGCCCCCTTCATGTATGATGCGGGCGAAGGATACAGCACCGACATTGCCGTACATCTGGAACAAACCGATACAGGCTGCCGCTATACACTGACGCCGGATCGCGCCTGGCTGGAGGACGAGGCGCGGATCTATCCCGTCACGCTGGATCCTTCCCTGGAAAAAACCACCCAGAACGCCAAATATGTTCTCGACGCCGGCGTCCAGGAGAGCGACCCCACCCTCAACTATTATAAGTACAACCGCATATATGTGGGCTCCGGCCCCAGCTCGACCGAAGGCCGCATGTATTTCGACCTGTCGCAGTGGCCGTCCGCCTCCGGGCTGAACGCCAATACGATAACCAGCGCCCAGCTTTATCTCAATTACTATCCGACGGCCAGCTATCAGACGGGCAACAACATGTACATTGATACCTACCGGGTTGCTTCCCACTGGGATTCCCAGAATATTACCTGGAATGGGCAGCCGGGTGTTACCGGCGGGCGGATCAGCGCCAAATACATCGGCGACAACCGGGGCAAGACCAGCGGGAGCGACGCCATCGATGTGACCGCCTGGGTGAAGGCACGGTACAGCAGCCCTTCCACGAACCACGGCATCCGGCTGCAGCCCCGCACGGTGGCCGGTTCCCTCAACCGGGTGTGCTATATCAGCAGCGATTACACCGCCAACACCTCGCTGCGGCCAATCATCCATATTTATTACAATGCCTATACCCTTTACCTGAAGCAGTTTTATGACGCCGGGTATACGGCGCGATACGGCGGCACGCCGTCAAGCACCATCGCCGCCTATACCAAAATTGTTTCGGACTACTACCTGAAGGTATTCGGCATACAAATTCACAGCACGGTGTCAACCTATTCGTCGCCGGCAGACACGTGTACGCACAAATCCAGCTACAACGCGTTCTGTTCGAGAACGCTGACGGGGACGTGCGACTATTACAGCAATCGCTGTCACTGCACCAATACGGCGAACCTGCTGTTTACCAAGCCGAGCGGGATCAGCACCATACCCCAGAATACTTTTGTCCTGAAATGGACCGGCCATCTCAGCTGCGAATACTGCGCGGTCGGGGGGCACAACCTTAACGCAGGAGCGGTTTCGGGCGGCCCGCAGATCCTGGTCCATTGGGGCAACTACTTAACTACCGCAACGCGGGAAAAGACCAGTGTCGGCTCCATAGCGCATGAACTCGGACATTCTCTGGGCTGCGAGGGGGATCTTAGTAATACGTGCACGCCGGGGATACCATGTATCATGCGAAGCGGCACCAGCGACGATACCAAGCTGGCCAATCTGAAAAGCTTTAACCCCGAGGCGTATTGTTCAGCATGCCGCGGAAAGATACTAAGCTATGCCAACGCCTATCTGACGTAAGGAACGAACCCGGGCCGCCGCATTGTGGGCGGCCCGGGAGAGCGCCAACGGCCCCTGCAAATTGGCGCTCTCTGTGCCCGCCCTGTCTATACGGATAAGAGACGGGTAACCGCTATAAAAGAAACGAGAGGCGGATAGTATGCGAAACAAAACGACGGCCCGCGCGGCGGGTCTGCTGCTGGCCTTGTGGCAGGTTTTCTGGCTTTCCTCCTGCGGCACGCCGCCTCCGGCCGAGAGCGGCGCGGCCGGCCCGGGTTCAACCACCTCCCCGATCACTGCGGCGCCGGCCGTGCCGATCGATGCACCGACCTCCCCGGCCTCCTCCGCTTCGGCGGCGGAAAAAAAGCCGACCACGACGGCGTCCAATTCCCTCACCACCGAAATAGAGCATCCAGCGTCTACGACGACGGGGTCAACGAAGATCTACGTCACGCGTATACCCGCGGTCATGAATTTTTCCACGCTGGAGGCCTATGAACAAAAGCTGCGTACCTTCTCTACCAGGGAGGCGCTTATACAGGCGCTTCAAGAGGCGGCAGAATCTCCTGAGGTGGTTCCGAAAGACGAAGAATTTGAGATGCTGCTGCAAGACCGGTATTTTCTGCTGCCCGTGCTGCCAGATGGCTGTACGGTGACAAGTGCTTCATTTTACATAGCCGGAGACTGGAGCGGCGGCGGCATGTCCGAATTTACCGTAAAGCTGGCCAGCGGAGAAGATGTCTTTTTCTCTTACTGCCATAAAAAGCGGGAATTTGGCGTTGTGGAATATACGGAGCGGACTACCTTAACAAATACGCGCGGCCTGTCTGTCATACATGAGCACATTGTTTATGACAATATGCCGGGAACAGAAGGCGGGTATTTCACATGGAAGGAGGATGGATATCCCTTCCGCATGCCATATGAGGGCCCGGCACTCGCTTCCTATGAAGCGTTTATCAAGGCCCTGTCCTTTAAAAAAATACCGCTTTAAAAGAGCCTCTGCGGGTAAGCCGTCAGGTGAACCCCGGTAAACCGCAGCCATGCCGCGGTTTACCGGGAGTATCTGTTTTATATGTTAAACTATTTTGTTGCCCTTATGTACGCTGTCCATTGACGGCGATCGGATACACCGCGTATAATGGAATTGACCGGGATACGATGCGGGGCCTCATGACAGACACCTGTACGGGCGAATGGAGGAAGCCTTATGAAAAAAAACAAAAAAACCATCCTGATGATATCGGTGGTTACTTCGCTCCTCATTCTTATTCCGGTGATCACCGTCGCAGCGGCGCAGCTCTCCGGTAAAGGCGTGCGGGTGGCGCCTCCGGTTATGCGGGTCGATAATGAGCCGCCCCGGGTCGTACTGGATCCGTATGCCGAAAACGGGCACAAGCTGTTTGATGCGAAAGAAAAGGCCTTTTGTCTTGGATATTTAAATTCTTTTAAGAAAGAAACGGTTGCCGGCGGAGAGAGTACGGAGGAAGCCGAACGCATTACCTACAAAAATGCCTTGATACAGGAATACAAGGACTATGTCAACAGCTTGTATATGCGGGTCATGACGCTCGAAGAATATGATGCGCATTACGAACACCTGATGCATATGGTTCAGGAAATGATCCCATTAGACGCCGAACCCACGCCGCAGGAACAGCTGGAAACGGATTTGCGGCTGACATTGATGCATTTGGAGGATAAATTGTATGAATGCGAAGTGTACGGGGAATACTATATAAAAGGCCTTAGAATTCATGTGGAGGAGTTAAAACAGTCGATTCAGGACATAACCTCTCTGCAGGAAAAATACCGTGCCCGTCAGCTGCCGTTTGAACAGGCGCAGCAGGAATATGCCGCATGCCTGGAGACTATCAAAACGGCCTGCCCGTCCACCTATGCCGCCATGGCCGACCCTGAGCCTGAACCGAATGCGTTCGAACAGTTTCAAATGGATATGAAGCTGGCATTGGCCCGGCTGAAAGCCAAGCTGTATTGCTGCGAAACGTATGGGGAGGCCTATATCCACAAGAACCGCATAAACATGACCGCACTCAAGCAGTGTATGGAAGACATGACCGCTCTGTATGAAACATACGATCGGCTGCCGTTTGAACAGGCGCAGCAGGAATATGCAGCCAATGTGGAAGCCATCCAATCCGCCAGCCCTTCGCTGTATGCGCTGATGACGGCCGATGAACCCATACAATAAGAGGCGATAGGGAACAACAGCAAGGCCGCCCGCTGCAGGTTTTTAGCCTGCAGCGGGCGGCCCTATTGTGCATCCTCTCCGGGCCGCAGGCCCGCCTCCTTATGGAGTCCGCCTTCTCATATTGTTACAAAAACAACAGCGTCGCGGCACAGCACAGGCCGATGGCCGTCAGCAGCCGCGGCGTAAGCTTTTCCCGGAAGAACACCCGTCCCGCCAGGGCGGTCAGCACAATGGTCCCACCCGTCACCAACGGATACAGCACCGTCGCCGGCAGCGCCGACGCTCCCATGAGCTGCAGCATATAGGCCAGCGCGCTGATCGCCGCCGTGACCGCCGCCAGCACCAGCATGGGCAGGATGGCGGACCGCCGCGCGGTGCGTTCCCCGGCCGGCTCCCCGTCCCGGCGTATAAAGGGGACGGCGGCGCCCGTAACCAGCACCTTGGCCAGATTGCCGAGCAGCACAAAGCTGCCCGCCGAGACGACGGCATGCACCGTCTCCACCTGATGTACCTTAGACACGATGCTGACAACGCCGTTGAGCAGGAAGACGAGCAGGCACAGCACGATATCGGTTTTTTCCATCCGGCCGTTGGTGCCGCCGCTCACGAGAACCAGCGCCGCGGCAATCAGCAGCAGGCCAATCGTCCGCCACACCGAAAAGGTTTCATTCAGAAAAAGCAGACCGTACAGATAGGGCGGCACCATACCGCCCAGCATGAGAAACAGGGTATATATCGAGACCCCGCGGCGGGAAATGAGCGGAATGCCCGCCAGTGTGTAGGCGCCCGTCGCCAGGGAGGTCAGCGCCGCCATAAGGAAGGAATACAGGGTGAATTCCCACCGGAACCCGCCGATGGCGAACATAATCACCGCCCCGAACAGCCCGAGCAGCATGTTGTACACCATTCCCATGCGCATGCCGGTGCCCATGCGCTGCTGCCAGACCTTAGTGAGCGAAAACTGTGCGGCCAGGCCCACGACCGACAGCAAAACCATGACATAATGCAAACAAAACGCCCCTTTCAATAAGCAGGGCTTAGTATAAACGATTTTTTCGAATATTTCAATTGCTTTTTCACCAAAAAATATGCTATATTCATCATATAAAGAGAGGGGTGATCGGTTGCTGCATGTTGTCTCCGTACCGCAGGTGAATCCCTTTACCCTGCGCGCCGCCTGGCACACGACCAACCAGCACACGCCTTCCCACATCCATGAGGAATGCGAGATTTATGTCAACGTGTCGGGTGACGTTTCCTTTATGGTGGAAAACCATCTGTATCCGGTGGGATGGGGCGATATCATCCTCAGCCGCCCGTACGAATACCACCATTGCGTGTATAACAGCGACAAACCGCACGAGCATTTCTGGATCCTTTTCTCGGTCAACGGGAATGAGGCACTGCTGCGCCCCTTCTTCGACCGGGAACGCGGCGAGAAAAACCGGCTGGTTCTGCCGCCCGCCGAAAAGATCCGCTGCCTGCAGATCTGCCGCCGTCTGGCGCAGGAGGAGCCCGGCAGCACGCCGGCGGAAGGGCTGCGGATGTTTTTCGATCTACTCCACCTGCTCGAAGACGCCGAACCGGACGAAAGCCCCGTGCCGGCCAATACGCTTCCGACGGAACTGGCGGGGGTCGTGGCCCATATGCACGCGCATTGCACCGAACCGGAAACGGTACGCGATCTGGCCGCCCGGTTCCATATCAGCGTCAATACGCTGGAACGCTATTTCCGCCGCCATCTGGCCATCTCGCCCCGGGGTTATCTGGAAAACCTGCGGCTGGCCCACGCGGCCCGCTGTCTCGCCGGCGGCTGCACCGTGCTGGAGGCCTGCACCCAAAGCGGTTTTCCCGACTGTTCCCGCTTTATTGCGGTGTTCAAGAGGCATTTCGGGCTCACCCCGCTGCAATACCGCAAAGCACGCGGCATGCAGACGAAATAGCCGCACAGTTAAAAAGCGATCGGAACCATCGATCTAAAAAACAAGCTGCCGGGGAACGGGATTCCCCGGCAGCTTGTTTATTCTAAAGGCAGCATAGGCAGCCAAAAGCCTGGCGCACAGGCGCCGGTTGTATGGATAAACGCATCCCGCATCAGCAGAACGGCAGCCGCTCCGGCATTGGCGCTATGACCGCGCACCGGAGGTACTGCCCCATGGGCCGGTGCAAAACAGAACGGATGCCGATTCTGCATCTTGCCGCGATGCAGACCGTCTTTGTACGATTTTTTCCGCGCCGCTTTGGCATCATGGCCCGGGCAGTGTCCCGCGTTTCCAGAGCAACAAGAAGATGCCGCCCGCAATGAGCAGGGCCGCAGCGCCCAGTACCACGCCGGACCACCAGCGCACGGCTGGCGAATCCTCCGTGATCGGCTGTCCCTGCACACCGGTAACCGTAGGTTCCACGACAGTCGTGGCTGCCTGCGTAGTTGATGGTGAAACGGTCGTCGTCGTGGCCGGCGGCACCGTGGTCGTCGTCGTGGTCGTCGTCGGCGCTGTGGTTGTGGTAACCGTCGGCGGCACCGTAGTCGTCGTCGGCGCGGCCGTTGTCGTGGTCGTCGTCGGCACCGTGGTCGTCGTGGTCGTCGTCGGCAGTGCCGCTTCTTTATCCTTGAGGACAAGCAGGATGCCGTTGGCCACCCGGCGTTCCTCTGCACCCGCATTGCTGGGAACGTTGCGCACCGCAAGCTCCTCGCCCGGCATTTTCACCGCCATGGTGGTGGAACCGCCGCCGTCGAGGTTGATGACCCATGTACAGCCCTTGTCGATCAGAAGCTGCGCGAGCGTGGTGGCCCTGACCCCCGCGCTTACGCCGCTCTGGCGGCCATCCACCGTCATCCACACAACGGTGCCGTCCGGCTTGATACCGACCGCCGTGCGGGGATTGCGGTTGTTATGCAGGCTGTTGTCGGGCAGCTGCTGAATTTCCCCGTCCTTTACCAGGATACGTCCGCCGCCGATGGCAAAGGTGACATCCGCCCACCGGGCATCTTCAAAGGCAAAATCCAGCTGTACCGTATCCCCCAGTTTCAGCTTTTCCAGCGGCGCCTTAGCCAGCGCGGTCGCGGACAGCACCACTACCCCTGGCTCCAGCGGTGAGTTCCCTTCCGGGTTTATCGCCACCACCTTGCCGGTCATGGAAGTCCCGTGCCGAATGGTATCGTCCTCCACCTGCAGGCTGACCTCCAGACCGCCCGTGTTGTCGGTGCCGGTGGAGGCAGCATACCAGTCGGTATACAGGACAAACGAATCCACCAGGTTATCCGCATTTCCCGCCGCGCGGACCCGGTTGATATGCTGAAAGGCCACCGTTTCTTCGCCGATGGTATAGGTTGCAGAAAAGGCGGGCGTGTCGTCCATAAAGGGCTGGTTGTTTTTATCCACTGCAAGCGCCACCGCTTCCCAAGGGTTAAGCGGGCTGTTCGTGACGGGCGGGCTGTTATACAGTTCGCCGTCCGTTATCATGAGTCCATGCACCGTGGACCCCGAAAAATACCCCCCGTTGATGGCGGCGATCACGGTATCATCCTCGTCGGCCGCCTTGGCCATGTCGATCACCTTTTGGGTTCCCTTCACGTGACCGTTCGGCAGCGCTGCCCGCATGCCCACCAGCTCTTCCGCAAGGGAGAAGGAAACGGTATGTATTTTCTGCGGACCGTCGCCCGTTTCCACATCTTCATACTGATACTGTACCCCTTGTGCAAGGAGCGTGGTGCTCTGCGACACGACCGCCGTGATAGCCGCGGCGCACACCGTGACAGTCAGCAAAAGGGACAGCAGGCCGGCAAGCGCCGGCATTCGTTTGCAAAATCGACGGGTCATAACGATTCTCCTTGATGCTTCTGAAAAACCTCTCAAAGGGGTTGTTCTTTTTCCAGTAACGTGCTAAACTTTAAAAAATACCGTGTGGGAGGGTAATCTATGAAACATGATATGCTGAACATCACCGTAGACTACGCCAAAGCGGGCCTGCCGGGCGGCGGTGCGCCCAAGCTCTATACCTATCTGCGGGACAGGTCGCCCGAGATACGCGACCGGCAGCGTCCCGCCATTGTGATTTGCCCCGGCGGCGGCTATGGCGGAACCTCCGATCGGGAGGCGGAACCCATCGCGCTGCGTTTTCTGGCGGAGGGCTTTTCCTGCTTTGTCCTGCGGTATTCCTGCCTGCAGGCGCCTTTTCCCGGCGCCCTGCTCGAGCTGGCGGCGGCCGTGGCGCTCGTGCGCCAAAATGCGGCGGCGTGGCAGGTGGATCCGAACAAAATCATGGTCTGCGGGTTTTCGGCCGGCGGCCATCTGGCGGCCAGCCTGGGCGTGTTCTGGAACCGCGATTTGGTCACCGGCCCCCTCGGCCTGCATCATCAGGAGCACAGGCCCAACGGTCTTATCCTCGGCTATCCGGTTATCACATCCGGAGAATATGCGCACCGCGGCTCTTTTCAGAACCTGCTTGCCGACCGTTACGACGAATATGTGGATCTGGTTTCGCTCGAAACGCAGGTAACGGCGGATACGCCGCCCTGCTTCCTGTGGCACACGGCCGACGACGATGCGGTCCCGGCGGAAAACTCCCTGCTGTTCGCCGCCGCCCTGCAAAAACAGCGCATCCCCTATGAAATGCACATCCTGCCGAGCGGCCCGCACGGGCTGTCCCTCGCCACGGAGGAAACCGATTCTCCATCGGAATCCTGTAAGGACTGGACCGTCTGGGCGACCCGCTGGATCCGCTCTCTGTAAGTCCATACCGTATATTATACCGCAAAAGCCAGCACAAACTCAAGGGAAAAAACACCCAGCCGTAGATCTGGGTGTTTTTTTCTTGTGAACCTCTGCTGATGTATAAGCGCCTCGCCTCCGCCGCACACTAAGCGGGAATGGAGGAAGAGGACGATGAACTTTTTTCACGGAGAAAACCGCCGGCATACCTATTTTGAGGGCTGGTACCTGAAGCATCAGGCAAGAGGACGCACCCTGGCGCTGATCCCGGGCTTCGGCATCGATGCGGCCGGAAACCGCCAGGCATTTCTGCAGATTATCACCGACGAGGCTTCGCACTGGCTTCCCTTTGACTTTGCCGTTTTTCAGGCGCGCCGCCGCCCCTTCGGCGTGCGTCTGGGGGACAATCTCTTCACCGAACGGGGGATATCCCTGCATATCGACACCCCGGAGGTACAGCTGCACGGCCGGCTGCAGTACGGGACACTGACCCCGCTCGGCTCGGACATCATGGGGCCCTTCCGCTTTGCGCCCCGGATGGAATGCCGCCACGGGGTCCTCAGCATGCACCACGGGCTGCAGGGCCGTCTCTCCTTTCAGGGGAAAACGCTCGACTTTGACGGCGGCATCGGCTACATGGAAATGGACTGGGGCACCTCGTTTCCCTCCGACTATCTCTGGACCCAGTGCGTTATGCCGGAGGAGGACTGTGCGGTGATGGCGTCCGTCGCCCGCATCCCCTACCTCGGCCTGCGCTTTCAGGGGTGCATCGCCGCGGTGCTTTACCGTGGGCGGGAGATCCGTCTGGCCACTTACCACGGGGTGAAAATCCGCCAGTACAGCGAAAACGGCCTCGTGCTCCAGCAAAAGCCCTTCTGCCTGAAGGTGGAGGCGGCGGACCGCACCGCCCATCCGCTCAAAGCCCCTGCGCGCGGCGGCATGTCCCGGCTCGTGCGGGAAAGCGCCTCCTGTCCCGCGCGCTACCGTCTATATGAGAGGGAGCGTGTCCTCTTCGACATCACCAGCCCGTGTGCCAGCTTTGAACGGATGGCGTGAAGCCTTTCCCTCCTGCCCGGTCTGTCCGAACCGCTGCCGGTAGGTGCGGGGCGTCATGCCGTACAGCGAACGGAACTGATAAATGAAATTGCTCCCGTTGCCAAAGCCGACACGCCGTCCTACCTCCTCCACCGGCAGCGCGGTAACCTGCAGCAGCTCGCACGCTTTGAGCAGGCGGTACCGCTTCAGATATTCATAGGGGGTATAGCCGGTCTGCGCATGAAAGACCCGGCTCAGCTGATTTTTGGAGAGGTAAAAGACGCGGCTGAGCTCTTCGAGGCGCAGCGGCTGGGCAAGATGCTGCTCCAGATAGGCGGCAACGCGGTCGGCAAGCGGTTCCTCCTGTCTGTCCGCTGCAAAAAAGCGATCCTCCACCAGATCCTCGACGAGCCGGGCGATGCGCCGGGAAACCTCCATCTCAAACGAAAGGACGTGCCCCCGTTCCAGGGCGATGAGCTCCCGTGCGGCCCGCACACAGGCGGAAAAGCAGGCCGGCCGAAACACCGCCGCGCCGTCCTCCGCCATATGGCGGGCGGCGGGCCCCACGGCCGGGCCGCCCATATTGATCCAGTAAAATTCCCATTCCCCGCCACGGCCGGTTCCATAGGCCATCGGCGTCAGCGGCGCGACGAGGGCCGCCGTGCCCGCCGTGAGTGTGTATTCCGCACCGCCCATCTGCAAAAACCCTTCCCCCGAAACGGTAAAAAGGGCCAGCGTCCCGGCGTCCCCCTCCGGGTACACCGGATGATAGCCGGCGTTGCAGCGGTGCCAGCCCGCCGTCTGAAACCAGTTGAGATACCGCACCGCCTTTGCCGTGGGCAGGCAGCTGTTGATGAGACCCAAGCCGTAATGCCGATCCTCCCGATACACAGGCAATCCTCCCAAACTATCGAATTCTCACCATTTATCTTGGAAATCGCACAGCAACAGTATATCAGACTTTACAGGGCTATGGCAAGCGCGTATGATGCGGGTAGAATCACACGGATACCGGACGGCAAGCCGCCCCTTTTCCGTCATGCCGGGAGGAAAACCATCGTGAAACTCACATCAAGGGACCGTTTGATGCGCCTGTTTCGGGGCGAGGAAGTGGATCGGCCCGCCCTCAAGCTGTGGGGAGCCGGCCTGCCCGGCCCCCAGCTGCACCCGGCCTACCAGCCGGTCAGCGACCTGGCCCTGCAGACCAGTGACCTGTTTGAAAACGCCTCGTCCCCCTTTGACGTCCTGTGCGGCATCCACCAGGAGGAGATTGTAGAGGCCGAAATCCGCCCCACGGGCGATCCTCACTGGCTCGACCGGCACACCACCTACCATACGCCCAAGGGCACACTGCACAGCGTGGACCGGATTTCCACCGTGGGCGAACCCTCCTACACCATGGAATATGCCGTCAAGGAACCCGCCGATCTGGAAAAACTGCTCTCCCTCCCCTACACACCCTTTCCCTTTGATGCCGGTACATATTTCGCCAAACAAAAGGCGCTGGGCGATCGGGGCGTGGTGACCTTCAGCCTCGATCACGCCGGCCACGCGCTGCATCGGCTGGCCGGCTCGGAAACCCTTGCCCTTTTCACGGTGGACTGCCGGGACGAGATGACCGCGGTGCTGGAGGTGTTCTCCGCGCGGATCCGGGAGCATGCCCGCGCCGCCCTGCAAAACGGGGTGGCGGGGCCCTTTGCCTGGGTGGGCCCCGAGGTGTACATCCCGCCGCTGCTGTCGCCCCGGGACTTTGAAGATTTCGTATTCCGGTTCGACGCCCCCCTCTGCGCGGATATCCACAGCGGCGGCTCCTACGTATGGGTGCACTGCCACGGCAAGGTGGCGTCCTTTCTCGAGCGGTATATCGCCATGGGGGTGGATATTCTCAATCCGCTTGAACCGCCCAAAAACGGCGATATCGATATGGCTCAGACGGTGGAACGCGTGGGCGGGCGCATCGGGCTGGAGGGCAACATTGAAATTCAGGAAATCCTGCAGGCCGGACCGGAGCGGCTGATGGAACTCATCGAAACCTGTGTGCAGGCCGGAAGCCGCAGCGGCCGGTTCCTGCTCTGCCCGTCGGCGGGGTATATGGAATACCCCTTCCCCACGGCACAGTATATCGATAACCTGCTGCTTTACCTGCGTTTCGGCCTGGAATGCGTGGAACGCTGCCGTACATAATGCGCCGCATCCGGCCAACAGCGGGAGGGCACATGCTCTTCCCCTCCTTTGTCATAGCGGCAGCCCGGATCCGCCGCACCGCCGGCCCTGCAATTAAGGCCGTCCCGCCTGCGCCAAAACGCAGGCGGGACGGCCTCTTTCGTTGGGATTCCGTCTTATGCCGGCTGGACGCCGTACTGCCGGCCTTCGAAGTCCAGCTGCCGGGTGATCTGCTGCATGACGGCGTCAAACTGCCCCGGCGTGAGCGACTGCGCCCCGTCGCACAGCGCCTCCTTCGGGTTGTTGTGCACTTCAATCATCAGACCGTCCGCCCCCGCGGCAATGGCCGCCTTGGACAGCGGCTCCACCAGCCACGGAATGCCCGCCGCATGACTCGGATCCACAATCACCGGCAGGTGCGACGCGTGATGCAGCAGCGGAATGGCGGAAATGTCCATCGTGTTGCGGGTCATCGTTTCAAAGGTGCGGATCCCCCGCTCGCACAAAATCACCTGCTCGTTGCCGCCCGCCATAATGTATTCGGCGCTCATCAGAAATTCCTCCAGCGTGTTGGCCAGCCCCCGCTTGAGCAGCACCGGCTTGCCGCAATGGCCGAGCTCCTTGAGCATCTCGAAGTTCTGCATATTGCGCGCCCCCACCTGGATGACGTCCACCTGCGCAAACATATCGTAATGCGCCAGGCTCATCATCTCGGTGACGATGGGCAGGCCGGTGGCCTCCTTGGCCTTGAGGAGCAGCGCGATCCCCCGCTCATGCAGCCCCTGAAAGGCATAGGGCGAGGTACGCGGCTTGAACGCACCGCCGCGCAGCAGGGTGGCGCCGCTCTTTTTCACGTCCTGTGCCACCGCGATCATCTGTTCCTCGCTCTCAACCGAGCAGGGCCCCGCAATCACGCTGAAAAAGCCCCCGCCGAAGCGCCGGCCCGCCACGTCCACCACCGTATCCTCCGGATGAAACTTGCGGTTGGCCGCCTTGTACGGCTCGGATACCCGCTTGACGTCCTCCACGATATCGTTGGCGCGCACCGCGTCGAGATTCACCCGCGAGGTGTCGCCGATGATGCCCACGATGGTGGTCTGGGTGCCGGTGCTGCAATGGCACGACAGCCCTATCTTTTCCATGTCCGCCACCAGCTCCTGCACACGCTCAGCCGGCGCGGCTGCCTTCAAAATAATAATCATACCCGTATCCCCTTTCTTTTTTCAGCGGACGAAGCGCCAATAAAAAAACGGCCGCCTTTGGCTTTCCAAAGGCGGCCGTTATACGGGCGGCTTCAGGAACAGCACAAAGCATCCGCGCTATCTGCATAGCCCGGATACGCATAGCTGTTCGAAACAAAGCTTGCCACGTGTGTTCGCTCCCTTTTCTTTTATGCTTTAAAGTGTAACAGCAATCGATCCATCTGTCAAGAAGAAATTTCCGCCTGCCTAGACAGAAATAGCTATTTGGTTATCCCCGCCGACGATATAAACCTGCTTAACCGTTTCGGGAAGCTCCAGCTGAATATAAAAGTCGTGCCGGAGGGATACGGGAATGTATTTGACAAACCGGATGCCGATATACATCGTCTCCCCTTCCACGGCTGTCACATACCCCTGATAATACGCCTGATCGGGTGCACTGCCGGACAGCGCGAGGGTGGAGTCGCTGTGGTAAATTTCCGACAGATAGAAATTTTCCGGATCGGTGCAAAGCGCATACCCAAACCAGCGCCATCCCCACAGGAAAATGCACGCGGCAGCGGCCAGGCCGATTGCCAGGCCAAGACCGAGGATGCGCTTTGCTTTTTTCATCCTACCCCCTCCTTTTAAGATTGCCAATATTTTCCTTTCTATCTTACCAAGTTTTGCGATCAATGTCAAACCATTTTTTAAAAAGCCGGCAGAGAAGCACCTTCTCTGCCGGCAAATGGATCAGCGGTTTTCGTCCCGCATCAAGGTAACCATAACCGCCTTCTGGGCGTGCAGGCGGTTTTCCGCCTCATCAAAGATCTCGTTCGCGTGCGCTTCAAATACGTCGGCCGTGATCTCCTCTCCGCGGTGGGCGGGCAGGCAGTGCTGCACCATGCAGCCCTCATGCGCGGCGGTGAGCAATTCGGCGTTCACCTGATAGCCGGCGAAGGCGATCCGGCGCTTTTCCGCTTCTCCCTCCTGGCCCATGGAGGCCCACACATCGGTGAAGATGACGTCGGCGCCGGCCGCCGCCGTTTTGCAGTCGCTGGTCATGGTGAACCGGCCGCCGCACGACGCGGTGAAATCCAGCACCCGTTCATCCGGCTGGTACGCGTCGGGGCAGGCGATGGCCACCTCCATGCCCACCTTGAGGCCGCCGACGATGAGGGAATTGGCCATGTTGTTGCCGTCGCCGATGTAGCACATCTTGAGGCCCTCGAGGGTGCCCTTGTGTTCGCGGACGGTCATCAGGTCAGCAAGCACCTGGCAGGGATGGCAGAAATCGGTCAATCCGTTGATGACCGGGATGGAACCGTATTCCGCCAGCTTTTCCACCTCGTCCTGCTCAAAGGTGCGGATCATAATGCCGTCCAGATACCGGGACAGCACCCGGGCGGTGTCCTCCACCGGTTCGCCCCGGCCGATCTGCAGGTCGTTAGACGACAAAAACAGGCCGTAGCCACCCAGCTGATAAATGCCCGTCTCAAAGGACACCCGCGTGCGGGTGGAGGCCTTCTGGAAAATCATGCCGAGCGTCTTGCCCGCGAGATATTTGTGTTCGATGCCGTGCGCCAGCTCGTATTTGAGCTGATCGGCGAGGTTGAGGATCTGCAGGATTTCCTCTTTGGACAGGTCCAGCAGTTTGAGCAGATGTTTCATGCGGTCATCGTCCTTTCCAGCGTCGCTTTCAGTATGGTCAAGCCCTTATCCAGTTCGTCCCGGGTGATGTTCAGCGGGGGCAGCAGCCGTATGAGCGTTTTGGCCGTCAGCACGAGCAGGCCGTGGGCCAGGCAGTCCTCCGCCACGGCGCGGGCCGTCCCCTTTTCGAGCACAAGACCCAGCATAAGCCCCATACCGCGCACCTCTTTGACGCCCGGCATGGCGGCCAGCTGTCCGCGCAGCCAGGCGCCCTTTTCCGCCACCTCGCGGAGAAACGCCGGGTCAGCCAGCCGGGTGAGCATATACCGGCCCGCCGCGCAGGCCACCGGGTTGCCGCCGAAGGTGGAACCATGGGTGCCGGGGCCCATGACCGCCGCGAGCGATTCTCGGCACAGGCACGCCCCGATGGGCAAGCCGCCGCCCAGCCCCTTGGCCATGGTCACCACGTCGGGGTCCAGTCCCATCTGCTCACAGGCGAGGAAGGTACCGGTGCGCCCTGCGCCCGTCTGCACCTCGTCCACCATGAGCAGGATATCCTTTTCCCGGCACAGCGCCTGCACCCCCTGCGCGTACACCGGGTCGAGCGGCACGACGCCGCCCTCCCCCTGCACGCATTCGAGCAGTACGGCGCACACCGTGCCGTCCAGCTTCTCCTCCATGTCGGCGAGATCCCCCGCCTCGGCAAAGGCGAACCCGCCGGTGAAGGGGAAGAAATACTGGTGAAAGGCGTCCTGCCCCGTGGCGGACAGGGTGGTCAGCGTACGCCCGTGGAAGGAATTGCGCAGCGTGACCACCGTCGCACGGCCTTCGCCGTATTTGTCAAAGCTGTATTTGCGGGCAAGCTTGATGGCGCATTCGTTTGCCTCGGCGCCCGAATTGCACAGAAAGGCCCGCCCCATGCCGGCGGCGGCGCACAGCTCCTCTGCGAAGTGCACCTGCACCGGGCTGTAATACAGGTTGGAAATATGCTGCAGCCGGGCGGCCTGTTCCTGCACCGCCGCCACCCAGCCCGCGTCGCAGTAGCCCAGGGCGTTGACCCCGATGCCGCTGCCAAAATCGATGTAGGTTTTCCCGTCCACGCCCACGGCGGTGCTGCCGTGACCGCTTTCCAGCGCGACGTCAAACCGGCCGTAGGTCGGCATCAGGGCACCGGATTCGAGGGCCTTGACCCCCTCCAGCGTATCTTGTGTCATAGCGTTCAGATCCTTGTATTATAGAGTAGTAGTTATTAGAGCCCCTCTCCAAGGGCTGTGCTACACTGTAAGGGATGCTGTGGATTGGTGTTCACCTCCTACCACAAGATGGTTTGAGAAAGGTTCCAACCACAGCCCCTTACACTTTTGTTGATCAGTTAAATACCGCCAGACGGTTGATGTGGAACAAGGTTACAAAAGTAAGGTGTACTGTGGATACAGCATCACAAATCTGGCCGCTGGAGGTTTTACTATGGTAGTTTCTGTTGGTATCGATGTTTCAAAGGATAAGCACGATTGTTTTATCGTCAGCTCCGAGGGTGAAGTCCTATCGGATGTGTTCACTGTCCCTAACAACATGGACGGATTCCTCTGCCTGTTGCAGAGGATTCAGGATTGCTCAGCACCGCAGGACAAAATAAAGGTAGGGCTTGAGGCGACCGGACACTACAGCTACAATCTGCTTGGGTTTCTTCTTGACAACGGTCTGGCCACCTATGTCCTGAATCCCTTGCGCACAAACCTTTACCGAAAAAGTCTCAGCCTCAGAAAGACCAAAACCGACCGGGTGGATGCACGAACGATTGCGTCTATGCTGTTATCTGATGCGGGCCTCAAGCCCTACACAGATACAGCATACCACAACGAGGAGCTAAAGTCACTGACCAGATACCGCTTTGATAAGGTGAAAGAACGGGCAAAGCTGAAAAGCTCGATTTCCCGATTGGTCTGCATCTTATTTCCTGAGCTGGAAAAGCTGGTTCCCACACTTCACATGGCCTCTATTTACGCCCTACTGGAGGAGTTTCCCGGCGCTAAACAGGTCGCCGCAGCCCATTTGACAAGGCTGAAAGCACTTCTTGAAACCGCCTCCAAGGGCCGCTACAAAAGAGATATGGCTTTGGAAATCCGAGATGCCGCCAGAAACTCGATTGGCTCCCGGATGCCTGCCAAGTCCCTTGAATTGCAGCATACTATCCGCCTCATCCGTGAACTGGATAACGAAATTGCAGAAATTGAAGAGCAGATTCAAGCCATTATGGATGATCTTAATTCTCCCATTACCACGATTCCGGGACTGGGTTTCCGTATGGCAGCCATGATTCTTGCTGAAGTTGGCGACTTCACTCGTTTTGATTCCCCGGACAAGCTATTGGCCTATGCTGGGATGTCGCCATCTACTTACCAGTCCGGGCAACTCAAGAACTGCTATCCTCACATGGAAAAGCGTGGCTCCCGATACCTGCGCTACGCACTTTACAACGCAACTAAGTATGTCTGTCACTGGGATCCGACTTTTGCCGATTATCTCGCCAAGAAGCGGGCAGAGGGTAAGCACTACAATGTTGCTCTTTCTCACGCTGCCAAGAAGTTGGTTCGGCTGATATTTGCTTTGGAAAAATCCGGAATGCCGTACCATTTGGCCGCCTGACTTCTTTTTGATTGCTAACTGGGGCCTTCCCGGGCCTCTGCATTGCTACCCCCTTTTTGAATCATCTTTTTCCCCACCGCCATCCTTTTTGGGGGTTGACTTCTAATGCTACAATGCCAACAAGCGGGTGAAGCACGCCAGCCAGGCGTGCTTTTCTCGTACTCACGCCTAAGCTACAATGGAAGGGAAATTGGCCTGACGAGACTTTTAATGGACTAACCATGTCCGGCTGCTAAACAGTCAGCCATCCTTCCACTGTAGCGTTCGGTTGGGGCAGGTTGAACCACTGGGAACCCAGGGTGTTCGTGTGACCAAGCAATTTGAATCGGCAGTGGGAAAACGATGGTCGCCAATTTGAAAATGATCGAACGGAGGAAAACAGGAGAAATGAATGCAGTTGGGATCGACGTTTCTAAGGGGAAAAGCACGGTAGTCGTTATGCGGCCCTTCGGCGAGGTGGTCGCGGAACCGTTTGAGGTGTCCCACACGGATGCAGAACTGAGCGAACTGGCTTGCTTTCTGGGAGAACTGCCCGGAGAAACACGGATCGTTATGGAGTACACCGGGAACTACTGGCAACCCATAGCCAAGGTATTGTACGATGCGGGCCTTTTTGTCTGCGTCGTGAATGCGCTGTTAATCTACAAATACGGCAACAACTCCATCCGGAAGGGCAAGACGGACAAACTGGACGCTGTGAAAATTGCAAATTACTGTCTTGACCGTTGGGCTAATCTCGAACGCTATACTCCTGCTGATCAAATCCGGCAGATTCTCAAAACGTGCCGCCGCCAGTACGATCAGTACATAAAGCTGAAAGTCAATCTCAAAAACAATCTGATCTCTCTGCTGGACGGGACGTTTCCCGGCGTCAACACACTTTTCAAAAGTGCTCCCAGGGATACGGATGGACACGAGAAATGGGTGGATTTCGCCGAAAACTTCTGGCACCGCGAGTGTGTCTGCATGAAATCTGAGAAAGCGTTCACAAATCAATACCGAAAGTGGTGCTCCAAAACCGGGTACAGATTCAGCGTGGAAAAGGCTGTGGCCATCTATGCCCACGCCTCCTCACAGGTGAATACGCTTCCGATGTCCGATGCGATCAAGCTCCTTGTTACCCATGCGGCAGTTCAACTCAACACAATCATAAAAACTATTTCCACGATTCAACATCAGATGCTCACACTGGCTTCACAGCTTCCAGAGTATCCAATCGTCATGCGGATGTTCGGTGTCGGTCCTGTACTCGGTCCACAACTCATGGCGGAGATCGGTGACGTGCGCCGCTTTGACCGCAAGCAATCCTTAGTGGCCTTTGCCGGTGTAGATGCGCCTCCCTGCCAGTCCGGCACCTTTGACTCGAAGAACCGGCACATTTCCAAGCGCGGATCTCCCAGATTGCGCAAGACGCTTTTCCAAGTCATGTCTACCCTTATTCAACATGCGCCTGCTGACGATCCTGTATTCCAGTTCCTTGACCGCAAAAGGCAGGAGGGCAAGCACTACTATGTCTACAT
>CABSLQ010000055.1 GCA_902478605.1 uncultured Oscillospiraceae bacterium | reverse complement strand
TCTGATACTCCCCTATAAAAATGGCTATTTATCAACTGTTTGTTGTGACATAGCCTTTACAATTAACCATAGTAAGTTAATGAAATCTTGATTTGAAATGGAGGTGAACCACAATGGTTTTTGAACAGAACAGAATGTACGGCTACCCGATCCGGAAATGCTGCTAAGATTCTCAGGCTGCAGCGCGGGAGGGAGAGCGGCAAATTCGCTCTGTGCCTCTTTGAAGCGGCGGATCATAAAGCGGTAATGTTCGCCGACCAGCGCCTCAAACAGCTCCTCCTTGCTTTTGTAATAGCCATAAAACGCACCGGTGGTCATGCCGACGCTTTTCACGATGCGGCGCAGCGAGGCCGACTGAAATCCTTTTTCGAGGAATTCGGCCTTTGCCGCTTTATGGATACTTTCCAATGTGGTGGAGGAGATGGCGTTCATTGGCAGCCCTCCATATAACGCTGTTATATAACACTGTTATATCATAATCCCATCGCCGCTGTTTGTCAAGAGGCAGACACGAAAAATGCCGCATCGATTTCAAAAGGAATCCATGCGGCGTCAGCGTGTCTGGTTTTCGGCATTGTTTACATGCCTTTTGATGGCTTCAAAGGATTGATCGCTGATATCGTGCTCGATCTTACAGGCGTCTTCCACGGCGGTTTTTTCATCCACACCAAGCCGTGTAAGAAAGTCAGCCAGCGTCGTATGCCGTTCATAGATTTTTTCCGCGACGGCGCTGCCGGATGGCGTCAGGGTGATATATCCGTTGGCATCCACGGCGATATACGCCCCTTTTTTCAGCAGGCCGACCGCCCGGCTGACACTGGGCTTGGAAAATCCCATGTACTCCGCGATATCCAGGGAACGGACATTAGCGTTTTGTCTGGAAAGAATATAGATGGTTTCCAGATACATTTCACCGGATTCCTGCAGATGCAACCCCAACCCTCCTGTTCGTTTACAAGATATTAAAAGTATACCATAACAGAAAAGCAAATGCAATTGCCAAGGGGAAAGGCTATACCGCTCCGTTTCGCGTCCAGTGATCGGAATAATGCGGACCACTTAATCGCTTAGCCTATTTTTTCACTTTTATCAAGGGCTTATACCATAAAATGTGAAGAATAGAACAAATACATATATTTCCGGTTTAAGGCTTGACAACCCGATAAGAATGCGCTATGATATAAAAGGTTAGTGGGTGCTAACCTTATTTTACGTCGAACGGTTAGCCGAAGCTAATTATCGTCATATAAAGCGAGGGGTTGTGATGATGCCGTTGGCATTGGCGAATGTCGGGGAAGAAAACACCATCAAAAAGATCGGCGGAAGCCCCGAGGTGAAAAAGCATCTGGAAAATCTGGGGTTTGTTGTGGGGGGCCATGTCACCATCATTACGACGCTGGCCGGCAATGTGATTGTGAACGTCAAAGAAGCACGCATTGCGGTAAGCGAGGAAATGGCGCGAAAAATCATGGTATGACGGCACACATATCATGATGTTTTCCATATGGCAGTCTATTTTGAAGGAGGAATCGTGCGATGAAAACATTAAAAGCTGTCAAGGTTGGCGATACCGTGCAGGTCGTCAAGCTTCACGGCGAAGGGGCGGTCAAGCGCCGTATCATGGATATGGGGCTGACAAAAGGGGTGACGGTGCATGTCCGTAAGGTAGCGCCGCTTGGCGATCCGATCGAGGTGACGGTCCGCGGCTATGAGCTGTCCATCCGCAAGGCTGACGCCGAAATGATCGAGGTGCAATAAGTACATACAGCACAGGGGGTAGACCCCTGTTTCCAGCTCAAAAAGTTAGTTTTAACTAATTCCAAGAGGATAACGGAAAGCCGCAGGGAGCCCTCACGGCCGGTTGGCTTTTCGCCTGTGCTGCATGGAACGCAGCGTCAAAAAGGATGGAGGAGTATAGGATGGATTTACGAATCGCCCTGGCGGGCAATCCGAACAGCGGCAAGACGACCCTGTTCAACGCGCTTACCGGTTCCAACCAGTTTGTGGGGAACTGGCCGGGTGTCACGGTGGAGAAAAAGGAAGGCAAGCTGAAAAAGCATGCGGGTGTGGTCATTACGGACCTTCCGGGTATTTATTCGCTTTCTCCGTACACGCTGGAGGAGGTGGTTGCACGGAACTATCTGATCGGGGAGAGGCCAGACGCCATTCTGAACATCGTTGACGGCACCAACCTGGAACGCAACCTGTATCTGACGACGCAGCTCACCGAGCTGGGGATACCGGTGGTGGTGGCCATCAACATGATGGACGTGGTCAAGAAGAACGGCGACACCATCGATACGGCCGAGCTGTCCCGGCAGCTTGGCTGTGAGGTGGTCAGCATTTCCGCCTTGAAAGGAACAGGCGTTATGGAGGCGGCCGAAGCTGCCATCGAGGCGGCAAAGAATACCCGGACGGTGCCGATGCACACCTTCTCCGGCGCGGTGGAGCATGCGATCGCCCACATCGAAGAAGCCGCGGTCCATGCGATGCCCGAAGAACAGCAGCGCTGGTACGCCATCAAGATCTTTGAACGGGACGACAAGGTGCTCGGCCAGCTGCAGATTGCACCGGATACCCTTGCCCATATTGAGGCGGATATCCAGGCCACGGAAAAAGAGCTGGACGACGATGCAGAGAGCATTATCACAAATGAGCGGTATCTGTATATTGCGTCCATCATCAAATCCTGCTACAAGAAAAAGAGCGCGGGCAAGCTGTCCACCTCGGATAAAATCGACAAGGTGGTGACCAACCGGTGGCTGGGCCTGCCGATTTTCGCGGCCGTGATGTTCCTGGTCTACTACATATCGATGGTGACGGTAGGAACGGCCGCGACCGACTGGGCCAACGACGGTCTGTTTGGTGACGGGTGGCATTTGCTCGGGATCGGTTCCTCCGCTTATGAGGAGGCCGACGGCGCATATACCGACGCCCTGCATGCGATCGGGGGCTTTATCGAAATCGACCCGGAGGCGGAAGATTTTGATCCCGCCGCGGCCCTCACAGAAATCCAGGCGTTTCAGCCCGATTCCGCGGATGCGACCGGCACGATCGTAGTCGAGGATGAGGAAACGCTAGCCGAGACGGAAATGACCGTTTACTATGCGGCCGTCCCCGCGGGCGAACAGGACAGCGACACGGTCGTGCCCATGTCGTATCTCGATGCCGTGGACTATTTCACCGCCAAGGGGACGGACGGCTTCGCGGCTCCGGATCCGGCGGATTACGGCGTCTGGGTTCCCGGCATTCCCGTCCTGGTCGGCAACGGGCTGGAAGCGGCCGGCGCCGCGGACTGGCTCAGCGGCCTCATCAACGACGGCATCGTGGCCGGCGTCGGTGCGGTGCTCGGCTTTGTGCCGCAGATGCTCGTTTTGTTCCTTCTCCTCGCGTTTCTCGAGGCCTGCGGCTACATGTCCCGCATCGCCTTCGTGCTGGATCGTATTTTCCGCAAATTCGGTCTGTCGGGCAAATCCTTTATCCCGATCCTCGTCGGGACCGGCTGCGGCGTTCCCGGTATTATGGCGTCGAGAACCATTGAAAACGAGCGCGACCGCCGCATGACCATCATGACCACCACCTTCATCCCCTGCGGCGCCAAAATTCCCTTCATCTCCATGGTGGCCGGTGCCATCTTCGGCGGATCCCCATGGGTTTCCACTTCCGCCTATTTCCTCGGCATGGCGTGCATCATCGTGTCCGGCATCATGCTGAAGAAAACCAAAATGTTCGCGGGCGATCCGGCGCCCTTTGTCATGGAGCTGCCGGCCTACCATCTGCCGACGGTCGGCAATGTGCTTCGCTCCATGTGGGAGCGCGGCTGGTCCTTCATCAAGAAGGCGGGCACCATCATCCTGCTGTCCACCATTCTGGTGTGGTTCCTCAGCTTCTTCGGGTTTGTGGACGGTAGCTTCCGCATGCTGTCCGAGGATGAAATCGGTTCCTCCATTCTGGCGAATATCGGCAATGCCATCGCCTGGATTTTCGCCCCGCTCGGCTGGGGCACCTGGCAGGCGACCGTGGCTTCCATCACCGGCCTTATCGCCAAGGAGAACATTGTCGGTACCATGGGCATCCTCTACGGCGCCGCCGGCGGCTCGGTTTACAGCAACATGGCGGCGGCTTTCACCGGCTTGGCCGGCTATTCCTTCCTGGCGTTCAATCTGCTGTGCGCCCCCTGCTTTGCGGCCATCGGCGCCATCAAGCGGGAAATGAACTCCGCCAAGTGGACCTGGTTTGCCATCGCGTATCAGTGCCTGTTCGCCTATGCGGTTTCGCTGATGATTTACCAGATTGGCTCTGTCTTCACCGGCGACCTGAATGCGATCGGCCTGATTGCGGCCCTCCTCCTTTTGGCTGCGATGCTGTATATGCTGTTTAAGCCCTACAAGGAATCGACCAAGCTGACGAGAAGAGTGAAAGTGAAATAAAGCGGGAAGGAGGCGCTCGTAATGTTTGCCTGGATCGCCGGGAATATGGGAACCATTCTGGTATGTCTTGTGCTTATCCTGATTGTTGGTGCCATTGTCTTTTGCATGGTGCGGAACAAAAAGAAAGGGAAATCCTCCTGCGGCGGCGGTTGCCAAGGCTGCCCGATGAGCGGTTCCTGCCACAAACATTGACATCATGCCGGGGGAGATGCCATGCTTTTGCACATCTCCCCCGGCGGTTAGCAGGGGGAGAATACACGTGGATCCAAAATGGTTGACCGCCCCGCAGATTCGTTATTTGCTGGCGATGAAAGAACTGGACAAGGATGGGGCCGGCGTGCGCAGTGTACAGATCGCGTCTGCGCTCGGGCTTTCCAAACCCAGTATCCATACGATGCTCAACACCTTCCGGGAAATGGGCCTGATTCAAAAAGCGGAATACGGCGCCGCCTGTTTTACCGCGCGTGGTCTGGACGTCGTGACACGGTACAGCAGCTATTATAATGCGGTATTCCGCTTGCTGATGCGCCATTTTCCTCCGGATGAACACCTGCAGACGGCCGTCTATGCGTTTTTGGCGGAAATACCGGAGGAGAATCTCCACGGCTTTTGCGATGCATGGGACGAGCGGGCAAGGTTCGTCCCCGTTCAGCTTAATGAAAAGGAGGATTGGAATGGTTCAGATTACCCTGAAAATCGACGGGATGCGGTGCGGCATGTGTGAATCCCATATTAACGATGCCATCCGCCGTTCTTTTCCCGTTAAGAAAGTGAAATCTTCCCACACCAAAGGAGAAACGGTGATCCTTGCCGACGGTGCCATCCGCGAGGAGGAGCTGAAAGCCGCCGTTGCCGGGACCGGTTACACCGTTTTGTCGGTGGAACAGGCGCCTTATGAAAAGAAAGGGCTGTTCGGCAGGTAAGTCCGTCTTACGGAAAGGTTGTCCGTCCGGGTAGAATTTTGCACAGGGCTGTGGTATACTAGAAGAAAATCAGAAGTAAAGGAGCTTTGCCCTATGAACAAGCAGGTAGCGGAACTAATCAACGATCAAATCAACAAAGAATTCTATTCGGCCTATCTGTATCTGGAATTTGCCAATTACTATGCCGAAGCGGGCCTGGACGGATTTGAAAACTGGTACAGGATCCAGGCGCAGGAGGAGCGCGACCATGCCCTGCTGTTTTATCAGTATCTGCATAATAACGGGGAAAAGGTCACGCTTAAGGCGATTGACGCGCCGGACTGCACCCTGGCCGACAACATGGCGCCGCTGAAGATGGGGCTTGAACACGAGAAATACGTCACCGGCCTTATCAACGCCATCTATGCCGCCGCGTATGCGGATCACGATTTCCGTACCATGCAGATGCTCGACTGGTTCGTCAAGGAGCAGGGCGAGGAGGAAAAGAATGCAGCGGATTTGATCGTCAAGATGGAGCTGTTCGGCGGTGACGCCAAGGGCCTGTATATGCTCAACAGCGAAATGGCGGCCCGCGTTTACACCGCGCCCTCTCTGACGCTGTAAAATCCCCCATACAAAGCCAACCGGGCAGGATGGTGTACAGCCATCCTGCCCGGTTTCTGTATGCGTGCCGCCATTATAAGTCGGCGGCATCGTGCATTTCGGCGTAAAAGGCATCGAACTGCCGGCTGGAAACCCAGTTCCAGTATATCCCCTCCACGTAGGCCTCGGGCAGCTCCCACACCGCCGCGTTTTTCTGCCAATCCTCCCGCATTTCCCGCAGCAGCGCCGCCTTGTCCAGATGCCGGGAGCGATACCGGGCCGCCATTTTCCGGAAAAAGCTTTCGCAGTCCTTGGTCCAGCGCGTATCCAGATCAAATTGCTTCACAAAGCCGGTAAGCTTCTCCTGCACAGAAGGCTGCGCCGGGTCTTTGGGAAGCAGCGCGATTTTGTCCCGGCCGTCCTCCCGCGTCACCACAACCTCCGCCGCGTCCCGCACCGTGTCCCGGTAAGGCAGGAAGCTCTCGGAAAGAGGGATGGTCTTTGTCTTTTTATAAAGCTGGTTGCACTCCTTGCAGGCGAGATACAGGTTGTCCGGATGCAGAACAAAAGCCGGATAGGCTCTTTTGGGCAGAAAGTGTTCCACGTCGCATTCCTGTGCCAGATCCGATTTGTGGTGCAGGCAGACGGGACAGCAGGAATCCAGCTGGGGGTTGTCGGCTGTGAAGTCCCGGGCAAACTGGCGGCGGTCGTATCGCGGTCCCGTATGATGCAGCGGAACACCGCGCCGGCTGAACAAAGCCGTGTAGACATACTGATAGATAGCGTTTACCTGCTTTTTTTCCTCCTTGGAGAGCTGCGGATACGAAAAAGCAGCGCCCGTCCCGGGGGAAAGGTAAAGCCCGAAGTCGTGGTGCAGGGCTTGTGCGATCTGCTCCCGCTTATCGGCCGGGAGGGAAAACAGCTCGCGGAAGAACCTTGCCTCATGCGCGGAAGAGGGGGAGGGGCTTGCGGAGCGGGCGGCCGCATCAAAGATACCCAGCAGCCAGCGATTGATTTCCTCCAGCACCGCATGGCCCCGGTGCCGGTGCATTTCCCAAAACAACCGCATCAGCCCCTTTCTTCGGGCGGCTTTTTCAGCTCGTAATACCGTTCCAGCAGCTGGAACCGGGAATACCCCGGCCCCATCTTGTGCAGCAGAGGGACAAGCCGATCCAGGCTGTCCGCCTGCAGGGCCTGCTCGACCACGCTGCGGGAATAGTCCCCGATGGCGTCCGCCCCAAAAAGCTCCTGCGCAATGTTCTCGTGCTGGGCGGCAAAAACGGGGATGGGAGCGGGAGACACCGCCGTGCCGCCGCCCGGCGTATGGGAAAAGAGATGGATCTGCTGCGGATAGGCGTCGGTCATCAGGAGGATGGAGTGGGTGGCGATGAGGAATTCCTGCCGGTTGGGCCCGTCCGCCGACCGGGTCAGCCGCCGCAGAGAGGCCATAAAATGCCGGTTCCAGTCGTCGTTAAAATGAATATCCGGCTCGTCGAACAGAAAAAGGGAATCCCCGGTGCCGGTGCGGCTCATCAGCACCAGCCCCATCCGGGCGATCCACATCAGTTCGCCGTCGCTGAGCGCCTCCATTCCCACCAGATCGGGGCAGCCGTCCATCTGAAAGGCGAACTGGACGTCCCGCAGTACCCCGGCCTGCATCGCCGCCAGAAGAACCGAAAGAAGCATCAGGGGATCGCCGGCGTATTCTTCGGTGAGGGCCGGATGCCGAAATCCGCCTTCCGCCGTGGTGTGATAGGGGAATAGGCCGGTCAGCTCAAGCCCGCCGCCGGAGGGGATATCCCGCTTTATCACCCGTTCGGCCAGGGGCGGTTTGCCCCCGCTGCTGCGCAGCATGCGGGCCAGCCGTCCGAACTGGGGCCTGTGCCGGTACTGCTGCAGCTGTTCGGACAGCTTGTCGTCGTCCACGGTGAGGGAAAAGGCCACCGGCTGTATGCGCTTTCCCGTCTGCCGGATACAGCTGTCCAGCAGGGCGGCATAGGCGGGGTCGTCCTCCGGCGTCACGGCAAAGAGGACGGGCAGGACAAGGCGGGACAGGCCGGCGTCGAGAAAGAGCACGCGCGGATCGGTATCGAGCATCGCATAAAACTTGAGAATGCCGGGGGCCGCGTCCGTGAGCGGCTGGTCCGATTGGCTGCGGGTAAGCGCATACAGCTCATTGGCCAGGGCCTCCCGCGGGAAAGAGAGAAGGACGTCCCCCAGCTGCTGGTTGGCCCCTGCACAGCAGGCGACAATCCGCCGGGGCTTGCAGGACAGGGGAACCACGTTGTTCTCCGCCTTCTGGTCGTTTATCCACACCTGCAGCCGGTCCCCGTTCGATACAACCCGCACGCGCGTTCCTTCCCCGGTCGTATATTCCAGTTCGTAGGGGAAGCCGGCCGGCTGATCCTGCAGCAGGCTTGTAAAAATATGCCCGAGCGCCTCCAAAAAGCAGGATTTGCCCGACCCGTTGAGCCCGGCGAGAAGATGGGCGGAAAAATCCGGCTCGGCGCTTTGAAATTCCGCCCGGGTGTTCGCCAGGCATTTATACCGTTGTATGGTAACCTGTTTCAGTCGCATGGCGGTTCTCCCAGGTCGTCCGACAGCCGGTAGAGCGGTACCGTTATCGCCTGACCGTTGTGATCCAAAAACCAGTTATCGTCCTCCGGCTTGCCGGAGGAGGGATCGTGTATGGGCTGCGGCGTCATATCCAACAGGCCGAGCTGCGTCAGCAGCCGCAGGGTGGCCTGCGCCGCCGGCCGGCTGCATTGCTTTGTCGTCAGCTCGTCCACTGTCAACGGCTTGCCGGCGGCAAGCAGAGAAGAAAAAAGCTTCTCCTGTGCAGGGGAGAGCCGGGCGAGAATGGCCTGCATGGCCGCCGGCAGACGGGGGAGGGAAGGCTGGCTTGTCCGGCGCGGCGGCGTCTGCAGATGCAGCAGGAGATCGGCCGGGAGCGTCTGCGCCCCGTCCGCGGGGAAGAGAAGCCCCAGCATCGCCCTCTGCAGCAGGATATCGAACAGCCGGCGTGTCAGCTGCGCCGCGGTCGCCATGCGATCGCTCAGTTGCATGAAGGTGCGGAATTGTGCCCGGAAAGCGCGCTGCCTTTCCAGGCTGACAACCGGGACGGAGCAGGCTTCCAGCGCCTGTTCCAGCGGAAAAGGAAGGGGCCGGCGCCGCGGAGAGCGGAAGAAGGAAAAAAGAGCGGCGTACAGATATTCCGGCAGAACCCGATCGGCGGCGGCGCGCAGCCGAAAGAGGCCGGCACCCGCCACAGGCGTATCCCCGTCGGTTTTCCCGGCCAGCCGAATGGTGGGAACCGTCCCCGGAAGAGCCCGAATCAGCAGATCGCCGGGGACAATCCGGTATTTCTCCGCCCGATCGGCGCTGAGCTCAACCGGCGGAAGGCCGGACAAATCGGAGAGAAGAAAGCGGCTTTCCCCAAAGCTGCTGACCGCAACGAAACCGGTCGGGCTGTCGGCCCGCCGCTGCACGAGCCCTTTCTGCGCAGGCTGCGCCAGCAGCTGGGGAAGGGAAACGTAAGCCGGTTCCTCCGCCGCAAAGAGCTGGGCAAAAAGAGCCGACAGATACCGTTCCAGCAGCGGAAGCTGCGCTTCGCGCTTGCGCACAGCCGCTTCCGCGTTTTCCAGCACCCGCACCAGCCGCCGCTGGAGCTGCAGGGAGGGGAAGCAGATGGGAAACTCCTTCAATGCGGATTGGGTCAAATTGGGCGCCGCCAGCCGGATGGCCAGCCGTCTGAGCTGGGGTGCCTGATGCATCAGGTAATAATACCCGAATGCCGGCAGGACGATCTGTTCATTAAACCGGATGGCCTGCACCGCCTGGTTGCAGACCATCGGCACGCCGGCGATGGCGGTTTTGCCGATGGAGCCGGCCGTGGAGACAAGGACGTCGCCGGGCTGGATGACGGCCATGTGCGCGGCGGCGGCCGCCGTCACGCGTTCCCCTGTTCTGGTCAGGGTGCCGCCGTGGATATCCTCCGCCTTGGCCCAGGGCAGACCGCCTTCCTCGGTATAATTCGCGTGGTCGCTGCGGGACGGGGTTTTGCCGAAAATCCAGTCACTGGTGACCTGAGAGAGCGGGAGCGTGTTCCAGCCGGGGACCTTATACATCGTCGTCACCCTCCTGCCGGACCGCGATCAGCAGGGACCGGATTTCCTCCTCCAGCCCCATCAGCTCTTCCCACAGCTCCTGCGGATCGCCTTCCAGATACTCGATGGACTCGTCGTGCTGATAATAGCTCGGCAGCAGAGCGAAATCCAGCCGTTCGATATCGGAAAAGGCGGCAAAGTAGGCGGCGGGATCCTTCCGATCCAGTGGGATACGGATGCCTTTTACGTTTTCGATGGTCTGGCCGAAGGCCAGGGCCTTTTTTCATTCCGCCCAATACCGTTCGCGCTGTGACAGGACGGTGCCGAGCGTATCCAGCGAAGACAACTCATAAAACAGCACCTTTTCGGTTGCCGGCCTTCTGTCATCGCGCGAATCGGGGCGGGAGAACACGATGGCAGAGGCCTTCACGCCGGTTGGCCGCAGGAACGAACCGTCCGGAAGCTTGAAAATGCCCTCCACGACGAAATTAGTCAGAAGCGCTTTCCGCTGACGGGTGGCAAGCGTGTGCACGGTAAACAGGAAGCTGTCCGGTACGATCAGGGCACAGCGGCCGCCGGGCGCAAGGGACTCCATAATCTCCCAGACAGCCTTCCGGTACGGATCGGGATCGTCCCATATCCGGAGGTCCTCGCCGGCGCCCTTGCGCCTGACCAGGGGCGGATTGGCCAGAACCAGGCCGTATTCGCCGTATCGCTTTTGCGCTTCCGCCGGCGGCTCCCGCAGATCGATGGGGATATCGGCCAGATACGCCAGTATGCGGCAGGCGGTGCGCAGCTCGCTGTCCGCTTCAAAGCCGACCAGCTGCAGCGGCTCGTCCGATTTTCCGGGGTGGTCCCCCATGGCCAATAAAAAAGCGCCGGTGCCGCAGGCGGGATCCATGACGGCCGCCCGGGGCTGCGGGGAATTCCCCTCCGGATACAGCGCGTCGGCAACGGCACGGGCCAGGGCCCACGACGTGCGCACGGTGTTGTCCGGACGCAGGGTAACGGCGTATTCCAGAAATTCCCGCATAAGCGGAAAAAGGGCCGCATTGGCATATGGGGGGAGCGGGGCCACGCCGCTCAGCAGACGGCGGATTGTGCCCGGCTGATCGAGAAGAGGGGTGTAGGCGACCGCGTGAAAGGCCGAGAAGCTATGCCGGTACCGCGCGATCAGTTCTTCGTCCTCCATCGCGCGATGGCCCGCCTGCCGTTCCCTGTCGGTCAGCCATGGTGAGTCTCTGTGCAGCAGATACTGTATACTGATTTGATTATAAAGCGAAATGACGTCACCGGCGTATTCCATCCGCAGCGCATCGAGCAAATCGTGCAGCTGTTCACGGAAGATGTCGGAAGAACGGGTTTCTCCGAAGGTCAACTGTTCCATATCGCTTCACTCCTTTTTTCCAGTATATAACATGCTTTCGGCTTTTTCAACCAAAACTACTCCGATTGCGTCATACGGGCTGCCGCATACTGGCGAAGCCGCCGGGGACAGGCTTTTCCTTCCGGCTGGCCCGGCAGAGACGCGGGTACGCGCCGGCCCGGCGTCCGATCCGTTGCGGGTTTGCCGGCTCCTATTCGCCGGAAACGGATACATGCAAACCGCCCCTGCGGTTCCCAAGACCGCAGGGGCGTTGCACGGCACGCGGATGGTGAAAAGTCGGTGGAGGCTCCGCTTTCCGCCTTATGCTTTCAGTACCCGGATTGTTTCGGTCCGGCCGTCGCTCAAAGTGAAGCTGTCGGCGATCCCTTCCGTCAGAAGGATCTCGTTTTCCTCCGTAACCAGCAGCATATCGAAGCCGCCGTTTTCCCGCCAGTAGGCCTCCGCTTTTTCGGCGCCCATTACGAACAGGGCGGTCGAAAGCGCATCGCACAGCCTGCCTTCCTTGCCGATGATCGTGACCGACTGCAGCCCGCTGTCCGCCGGGTATCCGGTAGCGGGATCGAGGATATGCCAGTAAATATGGCCGTCCGCATCCTCAAAATAGTTTTCATATCCGCCGGAGGTCACCACGGCCGCGTCGCTGGTTTCCAGCACACCGAGATTTCCGTCCTCCCACGGCGCCCGGATACCGATCCGCCACTGGCTTCCGTCCGGCCGGGAGCCAATGGTCTGGATATTGCCGCCCAGGCTGAGAACGGCCGATTCGATGCCGTGCGCCTTCAGCACGTCGGTGACCACATCGGCGGCATAGCCTTTGCCTACGGCGCCCAGGTCCAGCTGCATGCCGGCGGGAACGGTCAGGCTTGTCCCTTCCAGCCGGATGCGGCTATAGTCCACCTGGGGGAGCTGCTCAGCGATTTGCTCCTGCGTGGGCACCTGTTTGCTGTCTGTGGTAAAGCCCCAGGCCGTGAGTACAGGATAGATCGTCGGCTCCAGGGCGCCGCCGGTTTTCTGCGCCATATCCAAAGCAAAGGACAGCAGGTTTGCCGTTTCTTCATGGACGGATACGGTTTGTCCGCCGCTGTGATTTGCCCGATAGATATCGCTTGCCGCATCGGTGACGGACCAAAGGGCCTCGACCGCATGAATTCGTTCTTCGGCGGCTTCCAGGGCCGTTTCCCCGTTCTCCCCATAGACGGTGAGGGTCATATAGGTGTTCATGGCGAAAACGGAGCGTTCCGCCCTTGGGGGTTCCGATTCGTTTGCGCAACCGGCCAGGGAGAACAGCAGCATACCCGCTGCCAAAGCCGCTATCCGGCGTTTCATGGATACATGCCTTCTTTCTTAAAAGAAGGCAGCCGGAGCACGAGCCGGCTGCCTTCTCCGTCCTGTGCGGACGTCGTACTTCGTTATGAATAGAATACTACATTTTTCGGCCTGTGTCCAATCCTTACCGGCAGCCCGGCCGGAGGGGAGACCGGCGGTGCCGGCGCCTGACAAGGCCTCCCGCCGCGAAGGAAGAAGCCGCCCTTATGGCAGCGCCTGATAGGCCGCATCGTCTACCGGCTCCAGCCATTCGTTCTTTGTGTTTTCTCCCGGCACTTCAACGGAAAGGTGGGCAAACCAGCTGTCCTTTGCCGCCCCGTGCCAATGCTTGACGCCTGCCGGAATCTGGACCACATCGCCGGGGTGCAGCTCTCTCGCTTCCTGGCCCCATTCCTGGTACCAGCCGCGTCCGGCGGTGCAAAGCAGAATCTGCCCGCCGCCTTTCTCCGCCCGGTGGATATGCCAGTTGTTCCGGCAGCCGGGCTCAAACGTCACATTGCCAATGGAAACGCCCTGGGTGCAGAGCATTTTCAAATAGCTTTGTCCCACAAAATACTGTCCGAAGGGGTTCTTTTCGCCCATTTCAAAGAGGGTATCGATTTCATTCGCATGCATCGTTTCTCTTCCTTTCGGTCAGCGATAGGCTTTTTCAAAAATGGCGGCGCACTCTTCCTCCGAAAGCGGCACGCGGTCACAGGCGAACAGGCCGCCCATCGTGGCACGGGCATTCCGGGCGAGCGTCATGAACTCCTCCGGCCGGATACCGTAATCCGACATCTTCAAATCCGCCACGCCGCACTGTTCCTGCAGGTCGGCCAACGCCGTGATGAAATCCTGCGGCGCGCTGGCATCCGGCTTGCCGAGGGCCTTCGCCATGCGAATAAACCGCTCGTCGCAGGCATGCTTTTCAATAAAGTGGGTGAAATACGCTTTGGAAAGCATGATCAGCCCCGCGCCATGGGGAAGATCGTGGTGATAGGCGCTCATGGCGTGCTCCATGGAATGCTCGCTGGTGCAGCCGCTCAGCGTCATCACCACGCCGGACAGCGTGTTGGCAAAGGCCACGTGCTCCCGCGCTTCCATATCGGTGCCGTCCTTCACCGCCCGGGCGAGATAGGTGCCGATATGTTCGATGGCGGTCAAAGCGTACATGTCGCTCATCAGATTGGCCGGCGCCGCAATGTAGCATTCCACGCTGTGGAACAGGGCGTCAAACCCCTGGTAGGCGGTGAACTTTGGCGGAACAGAGGTCATCAGATCCGGATCCACGACGGCCAGCCGGGGAAACAGGGAATCCGGACCGCCGAAACCGATCTTCTCCTTGGTTTCATCATTGGAGATGACGCCATACTGGTCCACCTCGCTGCCGGTGCCCGCCGTGGTCGTGATCGCAACGAGGGGAAGCGGCTCGTTCTCCAGAGCCTTTCCCTTGCCGGTGCCGCCCGCAACATAGTCCCAAAGATCGCCGTCGTTGGTCGCCATCGCCGCAATCGCTTTGGAAGCGTCCATCACGCTGCCGCCGCCCAGGGCCACCAGAAAGTCACAGCCGTTTTCCCGTGCACAGGCGGCCCCTTCCATGACGGTGGATTTCAGGGGATTGGCCATAATTTTATCGAACAGGACCGTGCTGACGCCGGCCAGCCGGAGCTGTTCCTCCGTTTTGGCGAGTGCGCCGTTCTCCCGCACGGACTTGCCGTTGGAGATGACGATCATCGCGTTTTTTCCCGGCAGCGCCTGGCTGTGCAGGCTGGCAAGCTGACCGGCTCCAAATAGGATTCTGGTGGGTACATACATCTGAAAGGACATCGTAAAAACCTCCTGAAAGTATAGGAATTCTGGTTTGGCTGAGGGGAGTGGGAGCTGCGTTCCCGGCGTCCTGCGGGGCCGCCGCCCCGGCTGGCGCTTGGAAGGGGCCGGATATCCGAAAACGCAGACCGACAAGTGGTTCCACTTTACACATGCGCCGTTCGGCAGAACAGCGCCTGCCCTGTTCATTCCGGTGCGGACGGTTACGCTCCGAAGTAGGCGCGGATGGCTTGCATCCGTTCCATCTGCCCGACATGGAACGGGCAGCGGGAATCGCAGTGGCCGCAGCCGATGCAGTCTCCCGCTTTTTTCTCCAAATTGGCATAGTGATCGCTTGCCAGCGCATCACCGGCCTGCGCCAGATCGTAATATTTGTTAATCAGCCCCACGTCCAGGCCGGCCGGGCAGGGCTGGCAATGGTTGCAGTACACGCAGAGGCCCTCGGCTTCCCGGGGGGTGAAGGTGCCCAGCACGGCGTAATCCTTTTCTTCCGGCGCGGCGTTCACAAAACCGAGGATGCGCTGCAAATCCTCCCGGCTGCGCACGCCGGGGAGCACCGTGAGCACGCCGGGTCTGTCCAGCGCGTACTGTATGCACTGGTACTCGGTCAATGCCCTGCCGAACGGGGAGGTCCCGGCGTTCAGCAGCTGGCCGCCGGAAAAGGCCTTCATGACCGAAATACCCACGCCCTCGGCCTCACAGCGCCGGTAGAGGCTCTGCCGCTCGGCTGCGCCGCCGATGGCAAACTCGCCTTCCTGTTGATAATCATAAGCCGGGTTGATGCTGAACATCAGCATGTCCAGAATGCCGGCGTCCAGCGCCGTATGCACAACCCCCGGCGTGTGGGAGGACAGGCCGATATGCCGTACCACGCCCTGTTCCTTCAGCTGCAGGATATACGCGAGCGTGCCGCCCTGCAGGGCGTGCTGCAAATCGGATTCCTCGTCCATGCAATGCAGAAAGCCAAAGTCGATGTAATCGGTTTTCAGCGCCTGCAGCTGCCAGTCGATGGACCGTTTAATGGTGTCCAGATCGGTTGTCCATCCATATTGGCCGTCCTGATAATCGGCGCCGAAATGTATCTGAAAAAAGACACGGCTTCTCTGTCCCGCCAGGGCTCGGCCGAAAGCATAAAAGGGCACGGCGTCTGCGGACGCCATATCAAAATAATTGATGCCGTTTTCCAGCGCCATGGTCATGGCCGCTTCCGCTTCTTTTTCGCCCGCCATGCCGATAGAGCTGGTGCCAAAGCCCAGCACGCTGATCGGTTCGCCGCCATGGGGCAGGCTGCGATATTCCATAATGGGTTCCTCCTGCTTTTCGTTTTGTGTATTCCTGCCGTTATCGAAGGCCGTCGGACCGCCCGCTGCGCCGCTTCATGGGAAAGCCCCCTTTTTTATCTCATACAGGAGATAATCCAGTTGATCCAGTGCCTGCTGTTTGCCGTGGATCTCCTCCAACAGCCGGCAGCGGTATTTCCGTAAGATCCGAATCTGCTCGGCCGTGGTATCGGTTTCCTGGTTCCGCAATGCCACAAAGTGCTTTAACGCCTCCAGATTCATGCCGGCCTTCTCCAGAAAAAGAAACTGGGAGGCTTTCTGTATCTCGGATTCCGGATAATCCACCGCGCCGGCGGCGGTTTTCGTTCCTTGCAGAAGTCCCTTTTTCTCGTACGACCGCAGTGCTTCTATTTTCAAATGGAATTGTCTGCTTGCCTCCTGCAAAGTCATGGCCATCCTCCGTTTCCATAAAAATACGGTAAGGGCAAAACGGAAAAATCCTCCGCCGCCCTTACAGTATAAAGGAAATGTCTCTCCATGTCTAATACTCATTTTTTATGCGATTGCATGCTTGTCAGGCATAAAGTGCGCGGCGGCCCGATCCCCTTTCCGGTTGGGATTTATCGCGGCCTGCCGGCGGGGATTGTTCTGCGGGGAGAGGGTGCTCTTCCTGCGGATTGCGCTCTTCCTGCGAACTGTGTTCCGTCTGCAGGCTGTCTTTCATATACGCAATGAATTTTTCCGCCGCCAGGCCGTAAGGCTGCTTTCGTTTCCACGCCAGCACGCTGGTGGTCGTCAGATCCGGCGACAGAGGGCGGTAGACGATTTTTTGGGGATCCCAGAAGGAAATGGAACCCCGGATGGTAATGGCATAGGCCAGTTTATGATGGACCATGATGGAGCTGTTGGATGGAAGATTGGTAACAAACAGCACGTTCAGCTTTTCAAATTCATCCCCGAACCATCTGGCCAGCTCCGACAGCCTTGTGGGCAGGCCGCATTCCCGGATAAAGGCGGTCAGGGCCTCCACGCCGTCCTCCGCGGACTCCACACCGAACACCTCTTTTGCAAAGCGGGTGAATTTTTCTTCCGCATCCTTCAGGATATGGCGGTAATAAACGGGATGGATGACCGCCAGCCCCTGTCCGTGGTTGCAGTCGGTGTAAGCGCCAAGCTGATGCTCGATCTGATGGGCCTGAAAATCGGTGAGCCTTCCCACCTTCAGTATGCCGTTCTCCGCCATGGCGGAATCCCACATCAGATTGCCGCGGGCCTCC
This sequence comes from uncultured Oscillospiraceae bacterium, assembly GCA_902478605.1. GTDB lineage: Bacteria > Bacillota > Clostridia > Oscillospirales > Acutalibacteraceae > UMGS856. The sequence continues at coordinate 2,638 of CABSLQ010000055.1, read as the reverse complement.
ACATCGTGGATATCCGCAAGCAGACGGCGCATATTGACGACCGTATTGTGCATGACGGCCAGCGCCACATCGTCCGAAACATTGTCCGTGTCGGAATGGCCCAGATAGGTTTCCATGGCGTGGCTTAAGGTATCGAACGCGCCGGAAATCACCTGCATCCGGGGGACGGAAAGGGTATACGTCGGGTCAAGCACCGCGAAGCGCGGGGCAAAGGCCAGCATGCCGGTTTTGATCTTCTTTTCTTCGTTGGTGATGACCGCGCCGCCGTTCATCTCCGCGCCGGTGCCGGAAGCGGTGACGACGGCCCCCAGGGGAATGGCGTCAGACGGGAACTGCCGGTCGGTAAATTCCATCTCCCATATATCCTTATCCGTTTTGGCCTGGGCAGCCACCATCTTGCAGCAGTCGATCACGCTGCCCCCGCCCACGGCAAGAATATAATCCGCCTGAATCTGCTTTGCCAGCGCCGCCCCTTCCTGCACCTTGGCATAGGTGGGGTTGGACATGATACCGGAAAAGTCGATCACGGTTTTTTCCATTTCACCGAGAAGCCCGGCGATCGCATCGTAAATGCCGTTTTTCTTTATCGAACCGCCGCCATACGCCAGCATTAGAGGAAGATTTAAAGCCCAGCAGCCTGAGCAACGGGACGGTCATGGCGTACACGGCGGCGGTCAAAAAAATCAAGAAATACCCGATAGGCAGCCGAAAGCTAAAGACCGTCACAGCCGACCATTTGCAGGCGTTTATTGACTTTATGAGCTACGGCGGCACAAACCCGGACGGGACAACCTCTCCCCCCGATGAGCAAGGGATATATGCTCCAGTTCTCTGCGGTGCTGCAAGGGGCGTTCCGCTTTGCGGTATTCCCGAAGCGGCTGATTACCTTCAACCCGATGCAGTATGTACGGCTGCGGGGGCGGAAAGAGGAAGCGGACATCTTCTGCGGGGAGGAAGCCGAGGCGGTTTCCCGTCCGACCATCACCCACGGGCAATACCTGAAGCTGACCGGCTATCTGAAAGACAGGAAAAACCCTGCGCTGCTGCCCGTACAGATCGCCTACTACACGGGGCTTCGCATTGGCGAGGTCTGCGGCCTGACATGGCAGGACATCAATCTGGACGAGCAGTACCTGACGGTACGCCGCAGTATGCGGTACAACGGCACAAGGCACAAGACCGAGATAGGAACGACCAAGCGGAGCAAAGTCCGCACGGTGGACTTCTGCGACACGCTGGCGGAAATCCTGCGGGCGGCGAAGGCAGCGCAGCACAAAAACCGTTTCCAGTACGGGGAGCTTTACCACCTGAACTACTATACTGTAGTGAAGGAAAAAGACCGCAGCTACTACGAGGTTTACAGCCTGCCGAGGACGGAGCAAGCCCCCGAAGGGTACAAGGAATTATCCTTTGTCTGCGTCAGGCCGGATGGGATGTTTGAAAGCGCCGGTGCGGTCGGTCAGGTATGCCAAAAGGCAAGGAAACAGGTCGAGGGGCTGGAAGATTTCCACTTCCATATGCTGCGGCACACCTACACGAGCAACCTGCTGTCGGGCGGGGCAAAGCCCACCGATGTGCAGGAGCTGTTAGGACACTCCGATGTCAATACCACAATGTCAATCTACGCTCACGCTACAAGGGAAGCGAAGCGTACTTCCGCAAGGCTGCTGGACAAGGTAGTCGGCGGGGCATAAAAAACTTTCCCTTGTTTCGGCTCGTAAGGGCAAGAACAAGGGAAAATACATGAAAACCGAGCATTGGACAGGCGAAACGCCTTGTAATCTCAATGGTTTTAGGAATTTTGAGTTTTTAATATTGATTTGGAGGGGAAAAGCATGGGCTATGAAAGACAGAATGCCCTCTTGTTTTTTGACAAATTTCCGGCAGCCTTCCCGATCTATCAGTATTTTGAGAAGAAATTATTTGATAGTTTTCCAAAGACGTCAATGCGGGTGCAGAAGTCACAAATAACCTTTTCAAATCGCCATGTGTATGCATGCGTTTCCTTTCAGCGGGTTAGGAGGAAAGCCGATTTACCGGATCCATACCTGGTTCTCACACTGGGGCTGTCTTATCCGCTGGACTCTAGTCGGGTTGCGGTAAAAACAGAGCCTTACCCGGGTCGATGGACAACGCACATTGTTGTTGGCTCTATTGAGGAGATTGACGATGAATTGTTTTTATGGGTGAAGCAGGCTTATGAGTTTTCGGAAAACAAATAATAAAAATATTTCCGAGCAAGGAAGGTAGGCTGCACCGGACGTATGCTTCAGCAAGAAATCATCTTTTATTTCATCATTGTGGTAAAATGTTTCTCTAAGCTTCTGGACTTCAAGTTCTTTAGCATTGAAAAAGTGAGGCTTTGTGATATACTTAAATACTGACATTGCAGAATTAGATTTTATGGAATCGCGAATTTTTAGTGAGTAAATTCGCGATTGACTAAAATCGCTTGGAAAACTGGCCGTAAGAAAAAACGCCTTATTGGGGCCAATAATGGCTATGATCAATAGAGGGAATCGTATATGAGCAGTCAAAACAATGAAGAAATATTCAAATTAGTTTCCCCCTACAAACCTACCGGGGATCAGCCGCAGGCGATCGCAAAACTGGTAGAGGGGATCAAAAGAGGGGATAA
>CABSLQ010000054.1 GCA_902478605.1 uncultured Oscillospiraceae bacterium | reverse complement strand
GTATTTACCGGCACAAACCGGCCACTTTTGCCCAAGCTAATGAAATGATTGACCGATACATCCACTTTTACAACCATGAGCGCATCCAGTACAAAACGGGAGTGGCGCCGCTGTCGCTGCGCCACTCCTCCTAAAACTCAATATTTTCCTACCAGGGGCCTTTTTTATGCTGTCTGCACATTCTGGGGCAGTTCATTGCACGGCAGGGGGCTCTTTTGTTTGCTATTCGTTTTTCCGGCCCGCGGGAGGCGGGTATACCGGGTTAGCTGTAGATCCAGGTATGCAGATTGTTGACCGATTTGACGACATCCTTGAAGCCCAGCGCCGCCCCGCCGTCCGGCAGACGGAAGTTGGTGTACTGGCCGTCCTCCGGCAGATGGAAATCGCTTTCAATCTTATAGGAGGCATACTTGCCGGCATTGAGCGCCAGGTTCATCAGCTCGTCACCCGACATGTTGGTTATCACATTGGGAAGCGCCTGGCTGAGAACGGAGGTCAGCGTCCCCAGGCTCATCGTTTTGGCCTTTTCCAGCAGCTTGGAAATCACCTGCCGCTGCCGGCCGGTACGATAGAAATCGCTGTCCAGATGCCGGATCCGGGCGAACTGCAGCGCCTGATACCCGTTGAGATGATAGGTGCCCGCCTTGGTGCCGATACGCTTGAAGCCGCTCTGCCCCACTTCTTTTTTCTGATCGGCCGAACACACCTGGGACGTTTCGGCCGCCGTCATTTCGATATCCACGCCGCCCATGGCATCCACCACGATGGGGAAGGTGACGAAATTGACGCCGATATATTTGTCGATCTTCAGGCGGAAATTCTGCTCAATCGTTTTGGACAGCAGGTCAAATCCGCCGTAAGCGTACGCGGCATTGAGCTTGTAGTAATCGTCCTGGCCGTCCCCGTCGCGGTCGCGGCCGGGGATGGTCACCGCCGTATCGCGCAGGATGGAAGACAGCTTAATCGTTTTGGTTTTGGTGTTGATGGTGACAATCATCATGGTGTCCGAACGGCCGCGCTCCTTGACGGTGCGGGCGTCAATGCCTAGCAGCAGATAGTTCGTCACATCGCTGGTGTTACCCTTAAGCGAAATGCTGCTGACCTCGCTGACGTTGTACTCTTCCGGGATAAGCGGCGTATCGCTGTCGGCCATACCGTCCTCATCGGGCGGAATGGAATCCACATAGCCCAGATCCAGTTCCGAATCGTTGACGATCAGGTTCATATAATAGGACACATATCCGCCCGCCGTCATCAGCAGCACCGCAATCAGCGTCATAAAAGCGGATACGATGGACACCGTCACCCGCACCGTTTTGCTGTACCGCGTGGGCTTTTTGTTTTTCGGCGATTTTGCCGCGTGTTTGGACGGCGGATTTTTCTTGTTGCTCATAGCGGTCCGTTCCTTTCTTTCGCATCTCTATAGATAAGGTGGCATGTTATCGAAAAATTGTTGCAGATGGTCATACGCTTTATCATAGCATAGCCGTTCCGGAAATGCAAGTGCACGCTCCTGCCACCTTTTCCACATTCTGCAATTAAAACAGCCCGCTTATCCGTCCGTTTTCGTCCACGTCGATGGCCTCTGCCGCCGGAACCCGGGGCAGGCCGGGCATCGTCATGATATCGCCCGTCATCACCACCACGAATCCGGCGCCCGCCGCCAGCCGCACGTTTTTCACCGTCACGCGGAAACCCGACGGCCAGCCGAGCAGATGGGGATCGTCCGAAAGGGAATACTGCGTCTTGGCCATACACACGGGCAGGTGCCCGAAGCCGAGTGCCTCGAGCTTATCCAGTTCCCGGGAAGCGGCCGGGGAAAAGTCCACGCCGTCCCCGTTGTAAATTTCCCGCACGATGGCGGCGATTTTCGCCTTAAGCGGCATATCGTCCTCGTAGATCAGGCGGAAATGGTTCGGCTCTTCCACCAGGCGGAGCACCTCCCGGGCCAGTTCTTCACCGCCGGCACCGCCTTTGGCCCACACCTCCGACAAGGCGACGTTGGCGCCCGCCGCGGCGCACCGCTCCCGCACAAGCTGAAGCTCCGCCTCGGTGTCGGTGGGAAACCGGTTGATGGCGACCACGGCCGGCAGGCCGAACTTCCCCGTGATATTTTCAATATGCTTGAGCAGATTGGGCAGGCCGGCCTCCAGCGCGGCCAGGTTCTCTTCGCCGAGGGTGCCCTTGGCCGCGCCGCCGTGATGCTTGAGCGCCCGCACCGTGGCGACAATAACCACCGCATCGGGACGCAGGCCCGCCTTGCGGCATTTGATATCGAGGAATTTCTCCGCGCCGAGGTCGGCGCCGAACCCCGCCTCGGTGATGACATAATCCCCCAGCTTCAGCGCCATGCGGGTGGCGGAAATGCTGTTGCAGCCGTGCGCAATATTGGCAAAGGGCCCGCCGTGCACAAAGGCGGGGGTTCCCTCCAGCGTCTGCACCAGATTGGGCTGTATGGCATCTTTGAGCAGGGCGGCCATGGCCCCCTGTGCCTTCAGCTGCCCCGCCGTGACCGGCTGATCGTCCGTGGTATACCCCACCACAATGGAGGCGAGCTTTTCCTTTAAATCGGGGATATCCCGGGCCAGGCAGAGGATCGCCATAATTTCGGAGGCAACCGTGATGTCGAAGCCGTCCTCCCGCGGCACACCGTTGGGGCGGCCGCCGAGGCCGTCAACCACCTGGCGCAGCTGCCGGTCGTTCATATCCACGCAGCGCTTCCACGTGATGCGCCGCGTATCGATGTGCAGGGCATTGCCCTGGTGAATGTGGTTGTCCAGCATGGCGGCCAGCAGGTTGTTCGCCGCGCCGATGGCATGCATGTCGCCGGTAAAATGCAGGTTGATATCCTCCATGGGGATCACCTGCGCCCAGCCGCCGCCGGCCGCGCCGCCCTTGACGCCGAACACCGGGCCGAGCGACGGCTCCCGCAGGGCAAGCACCGTCTTTTTGCCCAGCCGGTGCAGCGCGTCGCCAAGCCCCACGGTGGTGGTGGTTTTCCCCTCGCCGGCCGGCGTGGGCGTGATGGCGGTCACGAGCACCAGCTTGCCGTCCGGCCGGTCCTGCCGCGCCCGCAGGGCGGACAGCTTTACCTTCGCCTTATACTGGCCGTACAGCTCCAATTCCTCTTCTGTCAGGCCTGCCTGCCTGGCAACGTCCACGATCGGACGGGGGGCGACGCTTTGCGCGATCGCAATATCGGATAACATGGCAATCCTTCTCCCTTGCATGATAGGGGGCCCGCACGGGCCGCCATATGACACAGGACGGACACCGCCGAAAGGGATGCCCGTCCTTCCTGTTACTTCTTGAGCGCCAGCGCGTCCTTCACCCGCGCCACAAGGTTTTCGGCGCACAGGCCGTATATCTTGAGCAATTCGGCCGCCGGTCCCGATTTGCCGAAGGTGTCCTGGACACCCACGCGCACCACCGGCACGGGCACCGTCTCGCATACCACTTCGGCCACGGCGCCGCCGAGGCCGCCGAGGATGTTGTGCTCCTCCGCCGTGACGATGGCGCCCGTTTCCTTCGCGGCCCGCACAATGCAGTCGCGGTCGATGGGTTTGATGGTCGCCATGTTGACCACGCGGGCGGAGATCCCCTCGTTTTTAAGCTGCTCGGCCGCCGCAAGAGCCTCCGCAACCAGCAGGCCGGTCGCGATGATGGTCACATCGCTGCCGTCCGCCAGCTGCACCGCCTTGCCGATGGTGAAGGTGTAGTCCGCCCCGCACACCACCGGCACCGCCAGCCGGCCAAACCGCAGATACACCGGTCCCTGCATGGCGGCCGCGGCACGCACCGCCTGCCGCGCCTCCACGTCGTCCGCCGGGTTGAGGATGGTCATGCCCGGGATGGTGCGCATCAGTGCCATATCCTCGCAGCACTGGTGGGTGGCGCCGTCCTCGCCGACCGAAATGCCCGCATGGGTGGCGCCGATTTTAACATTGAGATGGGGGTAACCGATGGAATTGCGCACCTGTTCAAAGGCGCGGCCCGCGGCAAACATCGCAAAGGAGGAGGCAAATACCACCTTGCCCGCCGCGGCGAGGCCGGCCGCCACGCCCATCATATTGCCTTCGGCGATGCCCGCGTTGATGAACCGTTCGGGATACGCCTTGCGGAAGCCGCCGGTTTTGGTGGCCGCCGACAGATCGGCGTCCAGCACAACCAGGTTGGGCATTTCGGCGCCCAGCTCCACGAGCGCCGCACCGTACGAATCGCGCGTTGCCTTTTTGACTATATCCGCCATGTTATGACCATTCCTTTCTTCATCCCGTCGAGGCATGTCTCAGCCTTGCTCGTAGCGGGCCAGCGCAGCCTTCAGCTCCGTCATGGCCATCTCATACTGTTCCGCATTGGGGGCGGAACCGTGCCAGCCCACCTGGTTTTCCATGAAGGATACGCCCTTGCCCTTGATGCTTTTCTGGATAATGGCCGTGGGCTTTCCCTTGCACGCGCGCGCCTCGGCAAAGGCTGCCTCGATCTGATCCCAGTCGTGCGCGTCAATTTGAATGACATGGAAGCCAAAGGCCTCAAATTTCTCGGGAATGGGATAGGGGGAGTTGACCTCTTCGAGATGGCCGTCGATCTGCAGGTCGTTGTTGTCCACGACGAGGCACAGGTTGTCCAGCTTCTTGTGGGCGGCGAACATGGCCGCCTCCCAGACCTGGCCCTCCTCAATTTCGCCGTCGCCGAGCACCGCGTAAACCCGCCAGGCGGCGCCGTCCAGCTTGGCGGCGAGGGCCATGCCGGCCGCGCAGGATACGCCCTGCCCGAGCGATCCGGTGGACATGTCCACGCCCGGGGTTCCCTTCATGTCCGGATGCCCCTGCAGCATGGCGCCCACATGACGCAGCGAATCGATCGCCTCTTCGGGGAAATAGCCGCGCTGCGCGAGCGCCCCATAAAGCGCTGGCGCCGCATGCCCCTTGGACAGTACCAGCCGATCCCGCCCGTCCCAATGCGGGTTGGCCGGGTCAACGTGCATTTCCTCAAAATACAGGTAGGCCAGCGTGTCCGCAATGGAAAGGGAACCGCCGGGATGCCCGCTTTTCGCATGGAACGTTCCCCGGATGACATCCATCCGGATACGGGTGGCCGCTATGGACAGCTGTTTCTTTTTGGAGGCTTCCATCAATATGTCCTGCCTTTCTTTTTTCGGTTCTGATGCCGGGACATGCCGCGGCTACACAAACAAGTTTTATTATAGCATGTTGTCCCCCAAATGAACAGAGGGGCGGCCGCTGATTTTCACTCCGGGATTTTGCACCGCCTCGGCAAATATATCTAAAAAATACCTCTGTATTCCCGTGCTCAGCTCCTTGTCCGCATTCTCTAAAATTCGCCTGTCCCCTCCGGCGCAAATGACAGTGGACAAATCGGCGCACATCATGTATAATAGGATAATCATCTGCCCATTTGTGACCGCGCGCGGTCATTTTTCAAGGAGGAAATATTGCTATGCTGAAGTTGAAGAGACTGGCATGTGCGGCCCTTTCCGCCGTCATGCTTCTGACAGCCGCGGCAACCGCCGGCTGCTCCACCCCCAAGGTCGCCATGACGGTGGACGGCACCGAATATTCGTCCGGCGATTATCTGGCGTATCTGTATATGGTGTATTATAATGTGTTTTATAACGGCTATAAAGGCAATACCCCGCTGTTTTATTACGCCTATTCTCAGCAGGATCCCTGGGACGTGGAGCTGACCTATGGCGAGGGGGACGCGGCGGTCTCTCTCAAAGCGGCGGACTATATCAAGCAGGAGGCGCAGGACCTGATCGTCCGGCAGAAGGCGCTGGAAAACAAGCTGGCGGAAGCCGGGCTGGAACCCCGCGAAAAGGACCTGGAGGCGATGGAAGAAACGCTGGCCAATCCCCCGTCGCTTGAAAGCTTCGGCATCAGCAAAGCCACCTTTGAGAAGATGTACCGGGCCTATGCCCTCAATGACAACGCCCTGTTCTACGGCACCTATGACAACGGCGGTTCCAAGGCGATGACGGAGGAGGAAATCCGTCAGTACTTCAACGACAATTATCTCAGCTATAAAATTATTGAGATCTCGCTCACCGATTCCAGCGGCGGGGCGTTGTCGGACAAGGAAAAGCAGAAAGCGCGGGACCGGCTCCAGGGGTATCTGGATCAGTACAACACCCATAAGGATTTTGATGCGGTGATCGAAACCTATGAGCAGGATGAAGCCGCCGCCAGCATGCCGTCTACCACCACCGGATCCGCCACGTCGGCCACGACCTCGACGACGCAGGCGACGACCACCACCACAGCCACGACCACGACGACCAGTCCTGCCACAGATGCCACCGGAACCGGTACGGCGACCTCTGCCACCTCAACCGGCGGGGATGAGAACAATACGGACGAAGAAGAGGAAAACCCGGATCCCAACCGCTATGATATCGACGCCAATCTGTACGGCGATGAAGACTTCACCAATGAAGTGAAAAAGGTGGGCATCGACGAGGCGAAAATCATCGAATACAAGAAGGGCGGCACCACCGATACCGCGGCGCTGATTCTGCGCCTCGATCCGGAGAAGCGGCTGGACGGCAAAGATTTCTATACGGAAAACCGCGACAATATCATTTACGGCGCCAAATACGAGGAATATGACAAAGAATTGACGGAATACGCCAATTCCCTGCCCAAAGAAGTAAACCAGCGCGCCGTGAGAATGTGCGACCCCAAGAATTTTGAAACGGCCGCCGGCTGATGAGAAATAAAGCCGCCGCCTCCTGCCAGGCAGGAGGCGGCGGCTTTGTGTATGGGTTTACGGCATCCGTTTCATCGGCTGTCTGGCCACATCTCCCGCGTCAAAGCGCTTTTTGAGCTTGGTGAGGGCCTTCTTCTCAATGCGGGATACATAAGAGCGGGAAATATTCAGCTTTTTCGCCACCTCCCGCTGGGTGAGGCCGTCGCCGATCAGGCCATAGCGCCATTCGATGATCTCTTTCTCCCGATCATCGAGGGACTCCCGGATATAGCGATACAGCTTTTCGGCGTTCAGCTTGAGATCCAAATCGTCCAGGATGGTATCGTCCTGCGAGATGACGTCCATCAGTGTCAGCGGGTTGCCCTCCTTATCCGTATCGATGGGATCCGAGATGGAGACATCCTGCGCGGACTTTTTGTTTGCACGAAAGTGCATGAGGATTTCGTTCTCAATGCAGCGGGAGGCATAGGTCGCAAAACGGGTCCCTTTGGTATAGTCAAAGGTGCCGACGGCTTTGATGAGCCCAATGGTGCCGATGGAGATGAGATCGTCCTGATCGCGCACCGAGCTGTAGTATTTTTTGATGATGTGCGCGACGAGACGCAGGTTATGCTCGATCAGCTTGTTGCGTGCGTCTATATTCCCGTTTTTGTGATAGGCCTCGAGGCACTCCCGTTCCTGTGCCGCCGTCAGCGGACGGGGGAAGGAACCGGAATTCACCACATGGAGCGCCATATAAAAAATATGCGAGAGGGATTCCAGCAGTTCCAGAAGCATAGGGCCTTACCTCCATTCACTTCCCATACTATGCGGCGGGCAGAGGGGAAGTGCCTGTCCCCCGAAAAGAAGGACGACCCAAAATGGAGGCGGCCGATTTGTGTAAACAGCCTTTGGCGGCATGCTTGACGCCGGCTTTCTTTTCCTATACAATGAAACTACTATAGGGCGAGGGGGTGACGCAGGAAGTGGGTATTCCGGTGTTGGTGTTGGCTTGTCTTGTGCTGCTTATCCTGAGCGTTTATGTGTGCGGCGTTATTGCCAGGGACAAGGACTGTTCCGGGCAGTACGCATGGTTTGGCCTGCTGACCGTGGTCGGCATCATCGTGGTGGCCCTCATGCCCCGGGGAAAGAGTGCGGCAGCCAGGCTGCTGGAGCTCAAGCAGCTTTTGGATGCGCAGCTTATCACCGCGGACGAATTTGAAAAGCGCAGGAGCGAGCTGCCTGCGCCGTAACCGTATCCTTACGAACCCCGCGGAAACCGTATCGGCCGGCTTCCGGCAAAGAACCCCATGCCAGCGTTCCGCGCTGGCATGGGGTTCTTTCATGCGGCATGAAGCGCCGCCTGTGTGTTCAACGCTTCGCGCCTTAACCCTTCAGCATGTTCAGGATGGCGGCCTTGGGCTTGACGCCCACGCTGGAATCCACCAGTCGGCCTTCTTTGAACACGAGCAGGGTGGGAATGCTCATGACGCGATACTGTTCGGCCAGCTCGGGCTGCTCGTCAACATTGACCTTGCACACCTTGACCTTTCCGGCCAGCTCTTCCGCGATGGCGTCCACCGTGGGCGACAGCATACGGCAGGGCATGCACCATGACGCCCAGAAATCCACCAGCACCGGCTTATCCGAAGCGAGTACCTCCTGCTGAAAATTGTGCTTTTCCAATGCGATGACAGACATATGTATGACTCCTTTCTGCTGCCGCTCCCGGCGGGCGGCCTCTCTATGGTCATAGTATACGCGCCCGATTGGAAGCGTTCCGTGACTTTGTCACATAGCGCGGCGCCCGCCGGCCGCCCAGGCGGCCAGCTTCTCCTCATCCCGCAGAAGGAGCGTGCCGCGGGAGGCTTCCACCGCCCCCTCCTGCTCAAAATACTTCATCATGCGCGACACCACCTCCCGCGCTGAACCGAGGTGGCCGGCCAGCTGCTCCTGCGTGATATGCAGCTGCGCGGATCCCTGCACCTGCTTCTCTTCCAGCAGCAGCGCCGCCAGCCGGGAATCCAGCCGCTGATGCAGGATCGAATCGAGCAGCCACATAACCTCCGAAAACCGGGAAGCCATCAGCTGGTTGGTATACTGCGCCACCGGCAGCGATTCGTTCATCAGCGCCTTATACACCGGCGCCGGGATCACCAGCAGCTCCACATTGGTTTCGGCCTGCACCAGCATGTCAAATGGAATGCTGCTGAGGATACAGGCGGCGGAAAACAGGCAGATGTCCCGGTCAAACAGCCGGTACAGCGTGATTTCCTTGCCGCCGTCGGATAACGCGAACACCCGCAGCACGCCGGACAGCACCACAAACAGCCCCGCACAGTCAGCCGCTCCGGTATGCAGCCGCGTCCCCTTCGCCGCCGTGCGCCGCTCCGCCGTATCGGTCAATCGCTGCCGCTGCGCGGGGGTCAGGTCCTTCCACACGGGCCATAGCTCTTCCAATGGCATCCGTTCCACCTCCCGCTTCAGCCTATGCGCCCCGGCATGCGGCTTATGCCTGTTTGGGCGCCTTCATGGTCAGCCCAATCCGTTTTTTGGCCACGTCCACCGACAGCACCCATACCTTGACCACGTCGCCCACCTTGAGTACCTCGGACGGATGCTTGATAAAGCGGTTGGTGATCTGGGAGATGTGCACCAGCCCGTCCTGATGCACCCCGATATCCACAAACGCGCCAAAATCGATGACATTGCGCACCGTACCGGTCAGCTCCATGCCGGGCTTCAAATCCTCCATGCCCATCACGTCGGTGCGCAGCAGCGGCGGCGGCAGCTCGTCGCGGGGATCCCGCCCCGGCCGCTGCAGCTCCGCCACAATATCGAGCAGCGTCGGCTCGCCGATGCCCAGCTTTTGCGCCAGCGCCGCGGCGCCCAGCTCCTGCACCCGCTTGTCCAGCGCATCGGCCGCACCGGCGCGCACATCCTGCAGCGTCATGCCGCACGCCTCCAGCAGCCCCTTGGCCGCGTCGTAGCTTTCAGGATGGACAGCCGTGTTGTCCAGCACGTTCCGGCTTTCCGGCACCCGCAGGAAGCCCGCGCACTGCTCAAAGGCCTTGGGGCCGAGCTTGGGCACCTTTTTGAGCTGCGTGCGGGAGGTGAACGCGCCGTTTTCCTCCCGGTAGGTCACGATGTTTTTGGATACGGCGGTGCTCAGCCCCGCCACCCGCGCGAGCAGCGGCGCAGATGCGGTGTTCAAATCCACCCCCACCGCGTTGACGCAGCCCTCCACCACGCCGTCCAGCGCCGCGGAAAGCTGATTCTGCGGCATGTCGTGCTGATACTGGCCCACGCCGATGGCCTTGGGGTCGATCTTGACCAGCTCGGCCAGCGGATCCTGCAGCCGGCGGGCAATGGATACCGCCGAGCGCAGCGACACGTCGTAATCGGGGAATTCCTCCGCCGCCAGCTTGGAGGCGGAATACACCGAAGCCCCCGCCTCGCTGACCACCATATAGGATACCCGGCGGGGCAGCGTCTTGATAAGATTCGCGGTGAAGACCTCCGTTTCGTGGGAGGCGGTGCCGTTGCCGATGGCGATGATCTCCACCCCGTATTGGGCGATCCAGCCGGCGACCAGCTTGTTCGCCTGTTCCACCTTGTTGTGGGGCGGCACGGGGTAGATGACACCCGTTTCCAGCACCTTGCCGGTGGCGTCCACCACCGCCGCTTTGCAGCCCGTGCGGTAGCCGGGATCCAGCCCGAGGGCCACCTTGCCCCGGACCGGCGGCTGCATGAGCAGATGGCGCAGGTTGAGCGAAAACACCTTGATGGCCGCGTCACTGGCCCGTTCGGTGAGCTCGCTGCGTATCTCCCGCTCGATGGAGGGGAAGATCAGCCGGTCATAGGCATCCTCCGCCGCCATGCGCACCTGTTCGGTGGAGGGGGACCCCTCCTTTACATGGGCGGAAAAGACGATGCCGAGCGCCTTGGCCCGATCAAACTCCACCCCCACCTTGAGAAATTCCTCCCGCTCACCCCGGTTAATCGCGAGAATGCGGTGCCCCGCCACCTTGGACAGCGACTCGGCAAAGTCGTAATACAGCGCATACACGCTGTCCTCTTCCTTGGCGGCTTTGGCGGTCAGGCGGCCGTTGGCCATGCACACCACACGCAGGCGCTTGCGCACCCCCGCATCGTCCGACACAAGCTCCGCCACAATATCCCGGGCGCCCTGCAGAGCGTCCTCCGCGGTGGGCACCTCTTCGCTGATATACGCCTGTGCGAGCACAAGCGGCTGCTCGCCGTCCGGCTCCTGCGCGTACAGCACGTCGGCCAGCGGCTGCAGCCCCCGTGCCTTGGCCACCGACGCGCGCGTTTTGCGCTTGGGTCGGTAGGGCCGGTACAGATCGTCCAGCTCGGTCATGGTGGCGGCCGCCTCGAGCGCGGCGGCCAGCTCCGCGGTCAGCGCCCCCTGCTCCTCGATGACGGCGCGCACCTTCTCCTTCTGCTCCTGAAGCCCGCGCAGATACGCGAGCCGTTCCGCCAGCTCACGCAGCACCTGATCGTCGAGCGATCCGGTGACCTCCTTGCGGTAGCGCGCGATGAACGGGATGGTATTGCCGTCGTCGATGAGCTTGACGGTATTTTCCACCTGTGCCGGCCGCAGATGAAACTCGGCGGTGAGCGTGTCCAGAATATTCATGCGTCATATGTTCCTTTCTTTATGGAATGTCTCCGTTTTCCACGGCGCTGCCGGAACGCAGACTTTTACGTGATGTCATGCTATACTGGCGGTTATAAAAAGGCAAGAGCTTTTCGGCCGCCGTATAAGCCGGAGGAGGAGACGGCCGTCTCCTCCTCCGTTCCGTTCTCGCCTTATTCACTTGCCGCGGCGCTTCACATAGACCTTGAGCACGGCGGCCTGCGTCTTGGCATCGGTAATCTCCCCGCTCAGAATACGGCGCACCGCCTCTTCCAGCGGGATCTTCTCCACCTCCAGGAACTCGTCCTCGTCCGGCTGCATCTCGCCGTAGGACAGCCCGGTGGCCATGTACATATGGATAACCTCCCCGCAATACCCGGGGGAAGGATACAGCCTGCCAAGCGATTCATACTGCGCCGCAGACGCGCCTGTTTCCTCCTTCAGCTCCCGCATGCCGCAGGCAAGGGGATCCTCGCCGGGGGTCAGCTTGCCCGCCGGAATCTCGAGCAGCACCTCCTGATACGGATACCGGAACTGCCGCACAAAGAGCAGCTCCTCCTCGTCGGTCAGCGCCGCGACGCAGACACCCCCGGGATGTTCGACGACCTCGCGCGTCGCCTGCGCACCGTTGGGAAGCAGGGCCTTATCCACACGCAAATTGACGATCTTCCCTTTATACCGATACTCCTGCTCGATGGGCTTTTCGGTTAAATTCATAAACACCTCTCCTTTGTAATAGGATAACAATAGCCATTCTCCGCGTAACTTCCTGGAAAGGGGCCGTCTGCCATGCCTGGATTGCTCACCACACCCCAAGTCACCGACAGCGGCGTCGTGCGGGGCATGATGTATGCCCTGCGGGGCCGTTACCGTTTTCTGGACACCATGCCCGTGGGGCGCAGCGTGCTCGGGCGGGAAATCTTCGCCCTGCGGCTGGGCAGCGGAGCCGAACGGGTGCTGTACGCCGCCGCCTTTCACGGGCAGGAATGGCTGACGGCCCTCATCGCCCTGCGTCTGTGCGAGGATATCTGCGACGCGCTGCAGCGGGACGGCAAGCTGGAAAGCCTCGATCTGCGGCAGGCGCTCACCGGCCGCAGCCTGATGCTGATCCCGATGGTCAACCCCGACGGGGCGGACATCGCCATCCACGGCTCCTCCTGCGCCGGCTGCCTGGCGCGGCAGGTGGCGGCGCTCGGCGGGGACGAACCCGGCCGGTGGCAGGCCAATGCCCGCGGCGTGGATATTAACCATAATTTTAATGCAGGCTGGGCCGAAATGCAAGACCTGGAACGGGAAAAAGGCATCGGCGGTCCCGCCGCCCGGCAATGGTGCGGGCCTTCGCCCGAAAGCGAGCCCGAGACCGCCGCGCTCACCGGCCTGTGCGCCCGGTTCCGCTTTCGCCACGTCATCGCCCTGCACAGCCAGGGGGAGGAAATCTACTGGCGCTACGGCGAGCGCACGCCGCCCCATGCACGCATGATGGCGGACGTTATGGGCGCGGCAAGCGGCTATACCGTCGCCGATCCGGAGGGCCTCGCCTCCCACGGCGGCTTCAAGGACTGGTTCATCGCCTCCACCGGCCGCCCCGGCTTTACCATCGAGCTGGGCCGGGGAACCAACCCGCTGCCCGTACAGGATTTTGAAGCCATCTACGCCAAAGCGCGGGAAATGCTGCTTCTCGGCGCCCTGCTTTAAGGGCGGCGTTTTTCACGGCGACGCTTCCCGCACTTCCTCGGGATGCCGGCGGCAGTAGTGGAAAATAAACTGCTGGGCTATGCCGGCATAGGGGCCGAAGCGTTCCGGCCCGCTGCCGGGAAACAGGCGGGCCATCGCCCGTTTCATCCACACATCCATCGGGAACGCCTCCAGCCGTCCCATGCCGTACAGCAGCACGCATTCCGCCACCTTGGGCCCCACCCCGCGGATGCGCATCAGCTCCCGGCGCGCTTCATCCAGCGGCATGCGCGCCACCTCTTCCAGTGACACGTCGCCGCCCGCCACCCGCCGGGCGGCATCCAGTATGTACCCGGCGCGCCACCCGCTGCGCAGCGGTGCGAGCTCTTCCTCTTCGCACAGGGCCAGCCGTTCCGGCGTCGGGAAGGCAAAATGCTCCCCCAGCGGTTCGCCGAACAGGCGGCACAGCCGGTCGGCGATCCCTTTGATGCGGGGAACGTGGTTGTTCTGCGAAAGGATAAAACAGATGAGCGCCTCGAACGCGGGCTGGTGCAGCAGCCGGATGCCCGGCGCATAGGCGACACAGGGGGCCAGCCCCTTGTCCGCCATAAAGGCTTCCCGCAGCGCCGTGTAGCTTCTGTCCAGATCAAAATATCCCCGCCAGAAGCCTTCAAACGCCTCCGGGGATACCCCGCGCATGCGCAGCACGTCGTTTTCCCAGAAAACGGTGGCGGCGTGGGAGCCGGCTGCGCCGCTCCAGCCCTCTGCCGTGCGCACAAAGCGGAAGCACTGCCCGCAGTCGAGCGTCTGCTCGAGGTCAAACGGTTCCGCGCCGTATACGGCGATGCCGTCATCCCGCCGTTCTACCCGCAGCATGGGCCTCCCCCCTTCGTCTTTCTCTATACAAGTATAACGAAATATGGTATACTTGCCAATAGAGATTTTTGGGAGGAGACCGCTATGAGAGACGATATTACCAGCATTCCGATAAGCGAAGTATTCGAACCGCGCGACGGCTGCCCGCTTTGCCGCATGCGCGATATGCTCGAAGCGCGCATGGTGGAATATATCACCGGCGCCGCCATGATGGAGCCCGACGTCCGCATCGAAACCAACCGCATGGGCTTCTGCTTCACCCATTACCAGATGATGCTCAAGAAACGCAACCGCCTCGGTGTGGCGCTGATTCTCGAAAGCCATTTGGCCGAGCTGGAGAAACGGGTGTTTGAGGGCCCGCCGGTCATTGGAAAAAGCTCCCGCAAGCAGGCGCAGTCCGCCGGGCAGGCGGCCGGTTCCTGCTTCGTGTGCAGCCAGGTGGAGGGCAGCATGGCGCGCATGCTGGAAAACACCTGCCGCCTGTGGGAGAACGAGCGGGACTTCCGCCAGCTGTTTGACGAGCAGACCGCCCTGTGCCTGCCCCACTTTTCGCAGCTGTCCGACGTGGCGCAGGCCAAAATGAGCAAAAAGAATCTGCCGGATTTCCAGAAGGCCGCCGCCAAGCTGTGCCGCGGCTATCTGCAGGAGCTGCGCGGCGATGTTTCCCATTTCTGCAAAATGTTTGACTACCGCAATGCCGGCGAGGAAGCCGATTGGGGCAATGCGAAGGATTCCATCGAACGCGCCGTCTGGTGGCTGACCGCCCGCGATCCGAAATAACCGCCGCCAACCGAAAAAAGGCGGACCTTTTCGGTCCGCCCTGCTTTCACAAAAACGCCTTGAGCTCGTCCATGTTGCGCTGTTCCATTTTGAGCAGCCGATCGGCCAGCCGCTTGGTTTCCGGCTCGGCATCGGGGCATTCCTTCAGCTTTTTGGTGATGTCGATAACGCCCATATTGCTCCCCTGCAGCATCATCTCCGCGATGTGGGTGTTGGACTTGTCGAGCAGGGTGTTCAGGTTCAGCATGGTGGTAGCGGAAACCCGCTCCATCGTGCTGACGCCCTTGGCCTGCTGGTTCCTCTCCTTGATGCGGCTTTCCGCCTTGTTAAAGATGTCCTGGTATTCGGCAAGCTGATCCTCCAGCACCTCGCGGAAGCGGACGTCCTCCACCATGCGGGTGAGCTTGGGAATCGTCTCCTTTCCCATTTCGGCATTCTGATAAACAAAATTGAGCAGTGCCATATCCTGTGTCATGTGCGTTCCTTCCTTTCCTCGGTTGGTTTTAGTAGTATATCCTGCCCGTTCTGTCCTATGCAGCCCGCATTGACAAAGCCGGAATGCACATGCTATAGTTAACATAATGCCTGTTATACTTTTTGACTGACAGAAAGGCGGTACGCCATGTTTTCGTTTCTATACGCGGCCGAAACCGTGAACAATACCGCCGGCATGCTGTTCGCCTGCTGGGCGATTGTCATCGTGATGGCGCTTATGTTCATCGTGTTCATGCGGGCGCATAAAAAAGAATACGCGCTGGCCATTGTGCCGCTGATTATCCTCCCTCTGGTGCATATTTTCAGCGCCATGCTCGCCAACCTGCTGGCGCGCTTCCTTCCGCTGGCGGCGAGAGAGCTGCGCATGGCCATCGATGTGACCGCGGGACTTATTTCCTGCCTGCTCATCGGCCTGACCGCGCGCCATATCCCCGAACGGCGCACCCGCAACTTCTTTTCGATCTGCTGTTCAGCCTTTATCATTATTCTGACCCTTGTGCTTGTGGTGAACATGATGATGCAGATGCGCGCATGACGAAAGGCCCTGTGCCGGGCGCAGAAAGCCGCAAACGGCGCCTTTATCGCCTTGTTTCCGCCGATTCTTCGGTCGATATGAGCCAAATACCCTTCGCCTCTTCCCCTGCCGGCACGCTGCAGCGTGCCGGCATTGATTATTTCCGTATATCGTGGTATACTAAATCTGATTAGGATAAAATCCGGGCGGATGCTATCTTTCCGCAGAGGAGGCGGCGCATGAAACGGATACGGCTGGGTATTTTGGCTCTGGCGGCAGCCCTGTGCTTTGCCGGATGCTCCACCCTGCCCAAATCGCTGCAGTCTCCCACGGAGCCTGTTTCCTCCGCACCCGAGACCTCCGCGCCGGCCGTCCAAAAACAGGATTTTGCCCTCAGCTACAGCAGCGAGGACACCCTGAACCCCTACACGGCCAAGACGCGGGTTAACCTGGATCTCGCCACGCTGCTGTACAGCAGCCTGACCGTCCTAGATGCGGATTTTGTTCCCCAGATGGGGGTGGCTTCCTCCGTGGAGGCCACCGACGCCACCCATTGGACGGCCACACTGCGCAGCGACGCCGTCTATGCGGACGGGACCACCATCACGGCGGCGGATGTCGCCGCCTCCTTTCAGCTGGCCAAAAGCTCGGCCAATTACCGGGACAGTGTGAGCAACATCGCGTCCGCCGCGGCGGACGGCGACCGGGTCGTATTCACCCTGGTTTCTCCCGATCCCAATACGGCCGCCTGCCTGACCTTCCCCATCCTCAAGGGCGGTACCGTAACCGACGAGGCGGGAAAGGCCCCCGTGGGCGGCGGCCTGTACGTCTATCAGGAGGGGACAAACGCCACGCTTACCGCCAATGAAAAAAGCGGCAAAAGCCTCTCCATTCCCACCATCCGTCTGCAGAACCTGTCGGATGACGACGCCATGCTGCACGGACTCGAAAACGGTACGGTGAGCTTTTATTACAGCGATCTGTCCGACGGGCAGATCCCCCGCACGGCCAATGCCAGCGTACAGGTGCCGCTGAATTATCTGGTGTTTCTGGGCATCAACGCCGGAAAAGAGGGCCTGTCCAATGCAGCGGTGCGATCGGCCCTGTCCCTCGCCATCAACCGCACCGACATCACGCAGACCGCCTTTGCGGGGCGGGCCCAGGCCGCGCTCACCCCTTTTCATCCGCAATGGAAGCCCGTTGTCGAAATAACGGGATTTTCCGCGGGCGAAAATGTTTCCCAAGCGGTTGCACAATTGGAGCAGGCGGGTTATAATACTAAAGATGAAGGCGGAAAAGCGCTGACGCTCGAGCTGCTCTATCCGACGGGCAACGATTTCCGCCAGGCGACGGTCGATCTGATCGTGCAGCAGCTGGCAAGCGCCGGCGTGACCATGACGCCTGTGCCGCTGTCCTTTTCGGCGTACACCTCGCGGCTGGAAAAGGGGGACTTTGATCTCTACCTGGGCGAAATCCGGCTGACGGCCGATATGAACCTGCGCCCGCTGCTCACCGCCGGGGGGGCGGCCGCCTACGGCGTACAGACGGGCGGTACCGCGGCCGCGGCGTACACCGACTATCTTTACGGCCGGCAGACGCTGGAACAATTTGTGCAGGCGTTTGTCGGGGATTGCCCCTATCTTCCCCTGTGCTGGCGCACCGGGCTGGCGGCCTATAACCGATCGATGAGCGGGATTACGCCGATGGCGTTTGATATTTATTATGGCATAGAAAGCTGGAACACCGGCAGCTGAACCGGTTTCCGTGCTGACTGGGAAAGGCGTGTGAGGATATGATCCGTATTGAAAATCATCTGGGCACCATTGAGATTTCTCCCGAATATTTCCGTTATCTGGTCGGAAACGCCGCCTCCTCCTGTTACGGCGTGGCGGGCATGGTAAAAAGCGGCCCCCGGCAGGGGCTGCGCTCGGTGTTCTCCAAGCGCACGTATGCCGACGACGGCATCCGGGTGCGCGGAGAAGGCGACAAGCTCATCGTCGACCTGCATATTTCTGTTATTTATGGCATGAACATATCCGCCATTGCCAAAAGCATTGTCAACAAGGTGCGCTATACGGTGGAAGAAGCCACCGGGCTGCGCGTGCGCAAGGTCAATGTTTTCGTGGACGATATGAAATCCGAATAAGGCGTTCGGCGGGGTCCTGCTGCCCATAACCCGGTTTCCGTGATGCGGGCGGGTCGTGTACGGCAGGCAAACGGCCCCATGACGGCCAATCGGCAAATACACGGGCGAGGACGGGCCGGTCCGCCTTTGCCTTTTAAGGGAGTTGCTTGTATTGATACAGGGTAAACAGTTGCGGGACGCTATCATTTCCGCATCCCACGTTCTGTCGAACGCGAAGCAGTCGGTCGACGAGCTGAACATTTTTCCGGTTCCGGACGGCGATACCGGCACCAATATGTCCATGACCATTTCCGCGGCGGCCAGGGAACTGGCCCGCCTTGCCGAGCCCACGGTGAGCGAAGCGGCCGACGTGGCGTCCTCCGCCTTGCTGCGCGGCGCGCGCGGAAACTCGGGCGTTATCCTGTCGCTGCTGTTCCGCGGCTTCTCCAAGGGCCTGAAAGGCAAGACGGAGGCGGACGGCGCCGCTTTGGCCGAAGCGCTCGGCTTCGGTGTGGAGGCCGCCTATAAGGCGGTCATGAAGCCCACCGAGGGCACCATTCTCACCGTGGCGCGCGAAGCGGCGGAACGCGGGCGCGAAAAGGCGCTGGCCGATCCGTCGGTTGACGCGGTGTGGGAGGCCATCTGTGCGGAGGCGGAGGCATCGCTCCAGCGTACGCCCGAGCTGCTCCCCGTGCTCAAAAAGGCCGGGGTCGTGGATGCGGGCGGCAAGGGCCTGTGCCTGATCCTGCGCGCCATGCAGGATGTGTTCGCCGGCGGGGCCGTGGTTGCCGCGGACGAAGCCGAATCCCCCAGTGCTTCTGCTGTAAAGGCCGTCAGCGCCGCCGGTTCCTTCGACGGCGAGATTACCTTTACATACTGCACCGAGTTTATCGTTGCACGTGATAAAGGGAACACCGAAGATCCTCTCCGGCTGCGGGCCTATCTGGAATCCATCGGCGACTGTGTCGTGGTGGTGGACGACGACGACATCATCAAGGTGCATGTGCACACCAATGACCCCGGCAAAGCGCTGCAGGAAGGCGTTAAGTACGGCCAGTTTGAAACCGTTAAAGTGGAAAACATGCGCATTCAGCACGCCAACGCCGGCTGGGTGGAGGAAGAGGCGGGCGAGGCAGCGGCGCTACCCCGCGTGGAGCCGGAAAATCCATACGGCTTTGTGGCCGTGGCCGCCGGCGAGGGGCTTACCCGCCTGTTCCATGACGATCTCGGCTGCGACCAGGTGCTTTCGGGCGGGCAGACCATGAATCCTTCCACCGACGACATCCTGCGTGCCATTCACGCCACGCCGGCCAAGGTGGTCTATGTGCTGCCCAACAACAAAAACATCATTCTCGCCGCCGAACAGGCGGTGCCGCTGGCGGACAGGACGGTGCACGTGCTGCCCACCCGCACCATCCCGCAGGGGATTGCCGCCATGCTGAGCTTTGACCCCGACGCCGATGTGGAAAAAAATCTGCTGGACATGATGAAAGCCGCGGACAACGTTTCCACCGGCTCCGTCACCTTCGCCGCACGGGACAGCGATTTCGGCGGCCACACCATTAAGGCCGGGGAAATCCTGGCGCTGGACGGCGGCAAGGTGACCTTCACGGACACCGACATATCGCACGCAGCCATTAAGCTGACCAAAAACATGGCCGGTGCCCGGCGAATGAGCGGAAAGGATGTCAGCTTCGCGACCATCATTTACGGGGACGGCGTCACCGAAGAGCAGGCGGAAGCGGTGCGCGACGGCGTGCAGGCCAGGGTTGGCGATCATGTGGATGTCACCCTGATCAACGGCGGACAGCCGGTCTATTATTACTTCATATCGCTGGAATAAACTATGGGACAAAGCCCCCCGCGGAATTCACTGCCCCATAATGTGCGGACAGTACAAAAAAGAGCCCTGGTAGGAAATATTGAGTTTTAGTAGGAGAG
>CABSLQ010000053.1 GCA_902478605.1 uncultured Oscillospiraceae bacterium | reverse complement strand
CTAAGCCTGCTGATACCTGAAATCTATTGACTTGAATCTTATTATACGAGGAGGTCTATTATGATCATCGAAAAGTATTTTGAGGATCCCCATGCACTCCATATCGGCACCATGCCCCCGCGTGCCTACTACGTCCCCTGCGAGTCGGTGCAGACGGCCCTGTCCGATTGCCCGCGCACGGCGTCGGCGCGCCTGCAGCTTTTGAACGGCGACTGGGATTTTGCCTATTATGCCAGCGTGGGCGATGTGACGGAACGCTTTTACGAGCCGGGCGCCCGGCGGGAGGGCTTTTCCTCCATACCGGTGCCTTCCGTGTGGCAGACACAGGGCTATGACCGCCACCAATACACCAACACCCGGTATCCCTTTCCGTATGATCCGCCCTATGTGCCGCTGGACAATCCCTGCGGGGCATACGTGCGCTCCTTTACGGTGGAGGAAGCGCCGGAGGGCTGGGTGCGGCATCTCAATTTTGAAGGGGTGGATTCCTGCTTTTATGTGTGGGTGAACGGGCATTTTGTCGGCTACAGCCAGGTATCCCACTGCACCAGTGAGTTCGATATCACCCCCTGGGTGCAGGTCGGCTCCAATGAGCTGGCGGTGCTGGTGCTCAAGTGGTGCGACGGCAGCTATATGGAGGATCAGGATAAATTCCGCATGTCGGGCATCTTCCGGGATGTATATATGCTGACCCGGCCCGGGCGGCATATCCGGGATTTCACCGTGACGACGCCGTTGTCCGACGGGTATACCAGGGCGGACGTCCGGGTATCGCTGGAATTTGCCGGACAGCCGCAGCCGGTACAGTACAGCCTGTATGACGACGCGGGCACGCTGCTGACGCAGGGGACGGCGTCGGACGCGGTGTTTGCCATCGCGGTGGAGCGGCCGCACCTGTGGAATGCGGAGGAC
Organism: uncultured Oscillospiraceae bacterium; assembly: GCA_902478605.1. Taxonomy (GTDB): domain Bacteria; phylum Bacillota; class Clostridia; order Oscillospirales; family Acutalibacteraceae; genus UMGS856. The sequence continues at coordinate 19,663 of CABSLQ010000053.1, read as the reverse complement.
CCTTATCTGTACACCCTGCTACTGGAAACCGGGGAGGAAACCATCCCCTGCCGTGTGGGCTTGCGGGAAATCGCCGTGCGCGACGGCGTGGTGCAGCTCAACGGGCAGCGAATTGTGTTCCGCGGGGTGAACCGCCACGATTCCAGCCCGCTGGACGGCCCGGCGGTTTCCTTTGCGCATTTGCTGCACGATCTGGAGCTGATGAAGCAGCACAATATCAACGCAATCCGCACCAGCCACTATCCCAATGCCCCGTATATGCCCGAGCTGTGCGATCGGTACGGCTTTTATGTGGTGGATGAGGCGGATCTGGAATGCCACGGCGTGATGAACCTGTATGGCAGCGACGCCTTTTATTCCAAGCTGGCCATGGATCCCGATTACGAGGAGGCCTGGGTGGATCGGATTAAGCTGCTGCATGCGCGGGATAAGAACCGCCCCAGCGTGGTGATCTGGTCCATGGGCAACGAGTCGGGCTACGGCACCAACGTTGAGGCGGCCCTGGCGTACATCAAAGGGGTGGATAAGACCCGTTTGACCCATTACGAAAACGATTATGTGCTGGTGGACGGCTGGACGCCGGACCGCTCCAACCTGGATATGGTCAGCCGGATGTATCCCGGCTGCGACACAATTGAAGCCTACTGCCGGGACGGTAGCGGGCTGGGCATTCAGCTGCGGGATCCGGCAACCGGGAAGGATCGCTGGGACGACTATGCCATCCACGAGAAACAGAAGAAGCCGCTGATATTGTGTGAATACAGCCACGCCATGGGCAACGGCCCCGGCGATTTGGAGGAATATCTGCAGCTGACGCTGCAGTATGCCTCCTTCTGTGGCGGCTTTATCTGGGAATGGTGCGATCATGCCATCTACCGCGGCCGCACCGCCGACGGCCGGGAGATGTACGGCTACGGCGGCGACTTCGGCGAATTCCCCCACGACGGGAACTTCTGTATGGACGGCCTGGTCTATCCCGACCGGCGGGTACACAACGGCCTGCGGGAATACAAGAATGTGATCCGTCCCGCCCGCATTGTCCGGGAGGGGGAGCGGTTCCTTCTGCGAAATATGCTGGATTTCACCAATCTGAAGGACTGCCTGACGATTGCCTGGGAAATCACCTGCGACGGGGAGCCGTGGAAAAGCGGCGTCATCGAGGACGCGGCGGCGCTGGATGTGCAGCCGCACCAGGTGAAGGAGCTGCCGCTGGAACTGCCCGCGCTGCCGCAGGGACGGGTACTGCTGCGGTTTGTGTATTTGCAGAAGGGGGACGCCACCTTTACCGCTGCCGGCCACGAGCTTGGCTTCGATCAGGTGGAACTGACCGCCTTCCGGCCCGCCGCCCTGGCATCGGCAGAGGGAGAAATCGGGGTGGAGGAAACCGAAAGCCGGATAATCCTGACCGGGGCGCGTTTCCGCTATGTATACAATAAACACACCGGTGTGTTCGATGAACTGACGGCGGACAACCGCGCGCTGCTGCAAAAGCCGATGGCGTACAACCTCTGGCGGGCACCCACCGACAACGACCGCAACATCGTGCAGCAGTGGCAGGCCGCGGGCTACGATCGCACCATCGCCCGCGCGTACCGGGCGGAGACGAGCCGGGAAGACGGCGCCGTGGTCATCCGCACCGTTTTGTCCATCGGCGCGGTATATCTGCAACGGCTTCTGGAGCTGGAGGCAACCTGGCGCATAGACGCCGCGGGGCAGATTGCCTGTTCGATCGATGCCCATAAAAACGCCCAAATTCCCTTCCTGCCGCGGTTCGGCGTGCGCCTCTTCCTGCCCCGGGAGATGCAGCAGGTCGCGTACTTCGGCTACGGCCCTTATGAAAGCTACGTGGATAAGCACCGCGCCAGCTGGCTGGGCCGCTTTGCCTCCACGGTGGCCGCGCAGCACGAGGATTATATCAAGCCGCAGGAAAACGGGAGCCACTGGGGCTGCGAATGGGTATGCGTGGAAGGGCCGTCCGGCGGAGTAAAGGCCCTCGCCCTCGCGGAGCCGATCAGCTTCAACGTTTCCCCCTATACCCAGGAGATGCTGACGGCCTGCCGGCACAATTATGAGCTGGAGCCGGACGGAAACACGGTGCTTTGCCTGGATTACATGCAGAGTGGTATCGGCTCCAATTCCTGCGGGCCGCAGCTGATTAAGCGGTATCGTCTGGATGCGGAGCATTTCACCTTCCGGTTCGCCCTGTGTCCCTTCAGCAAATAACACGCCGGATCCCAATCCGGCTGTCTCAGAAAAAGAGGAGGCGCTGCAAAGCAGTGCCTCCTCTGCCTGTATTCGGCTGCCTAAAGCCCCGCGTCGGATCTTTTCGGGGGGACTGTTTATTTTCCCGCCTTATACAGCGCGCGGTATTCCCGCGGCGGCATACCGCAGCAGGCCAGGAATGCCCGGTTGAAGGTGCGCACATTTTCAAACCCGCACCGCTGCGCCACGTCACCGATGGGGATGGTGCTCCCCTGCAGGAGATCCTGCGCCTTGTGAATGCGCAGCTCATTCAGATAGCTGGTGAACCGCACGCCCAAACGGCCGTTGAAAAGCCGGGACAGCGCATACCGGTTGATTCCCAGGACCCGCGCCGCGTCGTCGAGCAGGAGCGGCTCGTCATAGTGCTGCTGGATATAGTCCACCGCCCGGCAGGTCATGTCGGCAAAGCCCGCATCGCCGTTCGCCTCCAGCGGATATTCGGTGCAGATGTGCGCCAGCACGATTTGCAGCAGCGCCCGGCCGAGGGCCCGGTTCTGCCGGACCTCCGGATCCACCAGCCGGCCGACGGCCCAGGGGATATCGGCCGGCAGCCTGTCCGCGCGCCAGACCGGATCCGCCGGATGATCGCCCAAGAGCGCGTGCACATACTCGCCGAAGTACCAGGGCTTGGCGATGATGAACGCAACGTTTGTCTGTTCCGCCGGGAACTGGCGGTACCGGTGCGGCTGATGGGGGAAAATCATGGCGAAATCCCCGGCGGCCAGGTTGGCCTTTTGTCCGTCGATTTCCGCTTCAACACCGCCGGAAAGCACCATCATCAGCTCCAAATCGGGATGAAAATGTGCCGGAAACGAGCAGTCATCGGTCAAAAAGGCCCGCAGTTCAGCCGGATTGTTTTCATAATAAGGATTCACAATCATTCCCGCTTTCTGCAAGAAATGTCCAAACTTTTTGCTTTTATGTCCAGTATTATACGGCTTCGTTTGCTATAATGCAAGTAGATAAACAGGGGATATATCCCCGCGGGGAGGTTGAGGAAAAATGCAACATACCATGGCGCTCATCGGATTCGGCGGCATGGCCAACTGGCACTGCGATTCGGTGCGTGACCGGGTTCCCGATCTGTTGGTCAAGGGCGCCTACGACGTCCGGGAGGAAGCACGGAACCGGGCAGTGGAAAAGGGACTGGTCGCCTACCAATCGCTGGAGGAGCTGCTGGCCGACAAGGAGGTGGAACTGGTCGTGGTCGCCACGCCCAACAACTTCCATAAGGAGCTGTCGATCCGCAGCCTGCGCGCCGGCAAGCACGTCGTCTGTGAGAAGCCGGTCACCATGAACGCGGAGGAGCTGGAGGAAGTCATCGCCGTGTCCGGGGAAACGGGGCGGATCTTCACCGTCCATCAAAACCGCCGCTGGGATCGGGATTACCGCATCGTGCGCCGGGTGCTGGAAGAGGAAACGATCGGCAAGCCCTATTTTATTGAAAGCCGGGTGCAGGGGTCCCGCGGTTCCATGCACGGCTGGCGCGGCCACAAGGTCAACGGCGGCGGCATGACGTACGACTGGGGCGTGCATCTCATCGATCAGCTGCTCGATCTCATACCGGCTCCGGTTACGGCGGTGGACGCCCATCTCGTCAGGCTCTTCTCCGGCGAGGTGGACGACAATGTGAAAATCTTTCTGCATTTTGAAAACGGCGTCACCGGCATATGCGAATTCTCCACCAACTGCTTTATCAACCATCCACGCTGGCACGTCTCCTGCGACAACGGCACGCTGGTCATCGACAACTGGGACTGCGACGGCCGGATGGTACAGCTGGCAGGGAGCGGGGAGATGGAGTGGGGGGACGACATCGTCTACACCGCAGCGGGCCCCACCCGCACCATGGCGCCCCGCCCGAAAGAAACCACCCGGGAGATTCCCCTCCCGGAAATGCAGTGCGACAGCGTCCTCGCCTTTTACCCCAACCTCATCCGCACCATGGAGGGAACCGATTCCCTGTATGTCCGCCCCGAGCAGGCGCTGCGGGTGATGAAGGTCATCGATCTCATTTTTGAAACCCAGGAACAGGGACACGGCCTGTCCTGCCATATTTGATGTGTAGAAAAGGAGGAAACCCATATGAAAAAAGCACTTATTATACAGGGCGGCTGGGATGGACATGAGCCGCAGCTGACCTCAAAGCGATTCGCGGGGCTGCTGGAGGCCGCCGGAATCGAGGCGGAAATCAGCGATACGCTGGACAGCCTGGCGGACGTGGAGCGGCTCATGGAACTGGACTTGATCGTGGCCTGCTGGACCATGGGGGAAATCCCTAACGACTATACCCGCAACGTATGCAAAGCGGTGGGGGCGGGTACCGGCCTGGCCGGCTGCCACGGCGGCATGTGCGATTCCTTCCGCCAGGACACCGAATGGCAGTTCATAACCGGCGGTCAGTGGGTCAGCCATCCCGGCGGCGACGGCATCGAATACATGGTGAACATATGCCACGGTTCCAGTCCTATCGTGGAGGGCCTGGAGGATTTTCCGGTATGCAGCGAGCATTACTATATGCATGTGGATCCAGCCATCGAGGTGCTGGCCACCACGCGGTTCCCGCTGGTGAGTTATTATCATATCGCCAATAAGCCGGTGGATATGCCGGTGGCCTGGACGAAATACTGGGGCAACGGCCGGGTGTTCTACACCTCCCTAGGTCATCACGACGACGTGTTCGACAAATCGCCCAACGCCCAGGAGCTGATGCGGCGGGGTATGCTCTGGGCTGCGGAGGGTAAATCCTATGCCAGGGAGCATGGACTGACCACCACACGATTTGAAAACAACGCGAAAATGTACTGAGAGGAGAAGCCCGTATGGAGACAGTTAAAATCGGCATTGTCGGCGTCGGCGCCATCAGCGGCATTTACCTGCAGAACATCACCGGGCGGTTCAAAGAGCTGGAGATTGCCGGGGTGTGCGATCTCATCCCGGAGCGGGCCGAAAAAGCGGCGGCGGATTATCCTGTCGGCCGGATTTACCGCGATATGTACGAGCTTTTTGCCGATCCCCAGGTGGACATTGTGCTCAATCTCACCCGTCCCTATGAACATTTTGAGGTGACGAAGGCCGCCCTCCTCGCAGGCAAGCACGTCTACAGCGAAAAGCCGCTGGCCGCCTCCCTTGAGGAAGGAAAGGAGCTGGTGCGTCTGGCGGAGGAAAAGAACCTGCGCCTGGGCGGCGCGCCCGATACCTTCCTCGGCGCGGGCATCCAGACCTGCCGGAAGCTGATCGACGACGGCTTTATCGGCGAGCCGATCGGCGCGGCGGCCTTCCTCATCTGCGCCGGCCATGAGAGCTGGCACCCCGATCCGGATTTTTACTATCAGTACGGCGGCGGCCCCATGATGGATATGGGCCCCTATTACCTCACGGCCCTCGTCAACCTGCTCGGCGGCGTGGTCGGGGTGAACGGCATGTCCAAGGCCAGCTTCCCCACCCGTACCATCACCAGCCAGCCGCATTTCGGGGAAACCATCACCGTGCGGGTACCGACCTATGTGACCGGCCAGCTGGCCTTTGCGTGCGGCGCTATCGGCACCATTTTCACCACCTTCGACGTGCATCATACCGAGCCCTGCCGCCTGGAGGTATATGGCACCAAGGGAACGCTGTTTGTGCCCGATCCCAACTACTTCGGCGGCCCGGTGCGTCTTCTCCGTCCGGAGGACGGTTCCCTGCGGGAAATGCCGCTGCTGTACCGGTATGCGGACAACAGCCGGGCGCTCGGCCTGGCCGATATGGCCAAAGCGCTGCGCACGGGGCGGCCCGCCCGTGCGGATCGCCAGCAGACCTTCCACGTGCTGGAGATTATGGAAACCATCCAGAGGAGCAGCGAGGAAAAGCGGTATATCCCTCTGCAGTCCCGGTATGAACGGCCCGCCCCCATGACCGACTGCCGCCTGGAAGGGATTCTGGATTAAACCCGGCACTTCCGCCGGCGCAAAGGAGGAAAAGCCATGCGCGATACAGCGTTGACCCGGGAGGAAATGACGCGGCTCATCGAAGGGAAAGGAGCCGCCCGGCGCATCCCGCTTCTCTACCATCCCTGGGTGGATCCCGGCAAATTCGGAGCGGATGCCCCGCGGTATCAGGCACTGTTAGACGACTATCCCTGCGATGCGGAAATCCTGCCTCTGCGCATTCCGGATGTGTTCGATGCACCCGCCGACGATCCGCGCTACCGCTGGATGCATATCGACAACCCCTTCCCGCCAGGCACGGCGCTGGACGCCATCAGCTCCATCCGCGACTGGTCGGAGCTGGACGGTATCCTCGCGGAGTTCCCTTCCCCGCAGTACCCCGGCCTGATCCCGGCCGCGCCGCCCAAAAAGGAACGCTACCGGGTGGCGCTCTGGTGGTACTGGCTGTTCGAGCGGTTCTGGTCGCTGCGGGGGATGGAAAACGCCCTGTGCGACTTTTACGAAGCGCCGGATCAGGTGCATCGCCTGTTCCGGGCGCTGACGGATTTTTATAAGCAGCTGGCCGACCGGGCGCACGAAGAGCTGCATGCCGATGCCCTTTGGACGAGCGACGACATCGGCACCCAGACCGGCCCTTTTTTCTCGCTGGATATCTTCCGGGAATTTTTCAAGCCGTATTATAAGGAACTGATCGACCATGTGCACGGCCTTGGTATGCATATGTGGCTGCACACCTGCGGCAACATACTTCCTTTTATCCCGGAGCTTATCGAGATCGGCCTGGACGTTTTGCACCCCATTCAGAAATACACCATGGACGAACGCGAAGTAGCGGAGGCTTACGGCGGCGATATCTGCATCTGGGCGGGCTTTGACGTGCAGCGCATTATTCCGTACGGCACGCCGGACGAGGTGCGTGCGGAAGTCCGCCATCTTCTGGATACCTATTACCGGCCGGCCGGACGGCTGATGATGACGGCGGGCAACGGTATGACCCCGGATACCCCCTATGCCAGCCTGGAAGCCCTGCTGGACGAGACACTGCGATACGGGGCGCAGAAGTGCGGCGCAAACGCATAAAGCGGGAGAAGGCCCTGAAGTGTTAAGAAGGCGGCGGACACGAAAGTGTCAGCCGCCTTCTTGCTTTTTACCATGCCTTATTTCAGCTCGATGACGATCTGGGTGTCCGCGCGCTTCATGCCGGCGTCACCCGTCAGAATGGCGAGCAGGCTGCGGTACAGCAGAGTGGGATCGTCGAGAAAATGCTCGCGCACAAGCTGTGCCTGCATGTCGTCGGCGACGTGCAGCGAAATCGACATCAGCGGCGTTTCCCCATCCCGGATGGCACAGGTTACCTGCACGCCGGTCTCCATTTTCTGAATGTCCACGCTGTTTTCCGCTTCCCGCCGGCGGCGGGTGAGAAGGCGCAGCGCCGCCTTCACCGAACGCTCCCGCAGGGTATAGGGCACGCGGCCGGACAGGGTGGAGGCCACCTGGCGGCCCGTGTCGGTCGGCGACACCAGATCGTCCTGCTCGGTCAGATGCCCCTGCCGCGTGAGCTCGTCTATCGCGGCGGTGATTTCGAAAAAATTCGCCATCCCGTCGCCGGCGAGGATATCGGTGATCGCGTCGCGTGGCAGCGGTTCGCCCACGCCGAGCAGCATATAGCAGATGAGAATTTTAATTTCCTGTACGGTATACAGACCGCCCGGCTCCACACCGGCGGAGAATGCGTCCTGCATGGTGAATTGTCTCCTTGCTGTCAAACTTGTACCGTATCCACCATACCACATTTCTCCCGTCTTGACAAGTCGGGCAAATGCTTGTACAGTTATACTCGATTGTAAAAAAATCCCTGAAAGGATGCATGATGATGTCGGTTGCACGTGTGAAAGACTATTTGCGGGCGTTTGGCCGGGAGGCAGATGTGCAGGAATTCCCCGTGTCCAGCGCGACGGTTGAGCTGGCCGCCAAGGCCCTGGGGACCGAGCCCGCCCGTATTGCCAAGACCATTTCGCTGTATGGAGAGGACGGAGGCTGCATTCTGATTGTGGCGGCGGGCGATGTGAAGATCGACAACGCCAAATTCAAGACGCAGTTCGGGCACAAAGCCAAAATGCTTGCCGCCGACGAGGTGGAGCAACTGACCGGCTATGCGCCGGGCGGGGTGTGCCCCTTCGCCAATCCGGAGGGGGCGCGTGTGTATTTGGACGAGTCGCTCAAACGCTTTGACGCGATCTATCCCGCCTGCGGAAGCGCCAATTCGGCCATTCGCCTGACCTGCGAGCAGCTGGAAACCTATTCGAAGGCGCTGGGGTGGATCGACGTATGCAAAGCCAAGGAAGCGGCCGTGTAAAGCGACTTGCGGGGTACCTCAAGCGGGAGCCGGTGCTGCTGGCGTCGGGGGCGCTGGCGCTCCTTTCCTGCTGCTTTGTACCGCCGTCGGCCGCGTATCTTGCCTATATTGACTGGCGGACGCTTGGCATTCTGTTTTGCCTGATGGCGGCGGTGGCCGGCCTGTCCAGGGCCGGGGCCTTCACTCTGCTTGCCCAGCGGCTGGCCCGGCGGTTTCATACCGTTAAAGCGCAGGCTCTGGCGCTGACGCTGCTCTGTTTCTTTTCCTCGCTGTGGATCACCAACGACGTGGCGCTCATCACCTTTGTGCCGCTGACTTTGCTGATGCTGCGCGAGGCGGGGGAGGGCACGCGCATGTATGTCGTGGTCATGGAGACGATCGCCGCCAATCTCGGCAGTGTGCTCACCCCCTTCGGCAACCCGCAGAACCTGTATATTTATGGACAATATCATTTGGGGGCGGGCGAGTTTTTTGCGGTGACGGCGCCGCTCTGGGGCATGGGGCTGGTTTTGACGGCCGCCGCGCTGCTGCTCGCCCCGCTTCCCAAGACGCAGGGCAGGATCCCGGACGGGGAAACGGACGTTCATGCGCGCCGGATGGGATTCTTCGCCGCCCTGTTCGGGCTGAGTCTGCTGGCGGTGTTCCGGGTGCTGCCCTGGTGGGCGGTGCTCGGTGTCGTCTGTGCGGCGGTGTGCCTCCTGGACAGAAGCGTATTCCGCCGCATTGATTATAACCTGCTGGCCACCTTTGTTTTCTTTTTTATCCTGGTGGGCAATCTTGGACAAATTGAGCCGGTGAGGGAAACGATATCCCGGCTCATCGGCGGGCGGGAGGTGCTTGTCAGCGCCCTGGTCAGCCAGGGGATCAGCAATGTGCCCGCCGCGCTGATGCTTTCCGGCTTCACCGAGAATTGGCGCGGCCTGCTCATGGGGGTAAATGTGGGCGGCCTGGGCACCTGGGTGGCGTCCATGGCCAGCCTCATCTCCTTTCGCCTGTATGCGCGTCAGGAGGGGGCCAGAACCGGACGGTATCTGGGTATCTTTCTGGTGTGCAATATGGTGGGGCTGGGGCTTTTGTTGGGGGCCGCCTATCTGCTTGGCTGGCGGTAGGCCGCTACGGCAACGGCAATACCATTTTTTGACCGTTGCAGCGGCGCGCGGTCCTCATGACGCCGGCGGCCCGGTTCATGCGGAAGAAAGAGCAATATTATGACAGCAGCAAGCAATCCTATACCTTTACACCCTTTTTGAACGCGGTATACTGAAAGAAAAAACGGGAGGAGTCTGAAAAATGAAATACGCCATCAGTACATACAGCTTGTCGCAGGAGACGTCCGCGGGCCGCATGACGCAGCTGGATACGGTTGCGAAGATCCGGGAAATGGGCGCCGATGCGGTGGAGTTTGTGGATGTCTGCGCGCCGGAGGGCGTGTCCAAGCTCGATTATGCCCGCCGTCTGCACGAGGCCTGCCAGAAGGAAGGGCTCACGGTATCCAATTACACCATCGGGGCGGATTTTCTGAAAAACCCGGTGGCGGACGAAGTGCAGCGCCTGCAGGGTGAGCTGGAAATTGCCGCGGTGCTCGGCGCCAAAAGCATCCGGCACGATGTGACGGGCGGCATTCCCGGGGAAGAAAAAGGGTATACCGGCTTTACGCAGGTGCTTCCCCGGCTGGCGGAGGGCTGCCGCGAGGTGACCAAGCGGGCAGAGGCACTCGGCATCTCCACCATGGTGGAGAACCACGGCTTCTTCTTCCAGGATGTGGATCGGGTGGAAGCCCTGCTGACGACGGTGGGGCATCCCAACTTCGGCCTGCTGTTCGATATGGGGAATTTCCTGTGCGCCGATGTGCAGCCGGATTTGGCGGCGAGCCGTCTGGCCCCCTATGTGCGGTATGTCCACGCGAAGGATTTTATTATGAAATCCGGTATCACGCCCAACCCTGGGGAGGGCTTTTTCCGTTCCCGCGGCGGCCGGTATCTGCGCGGAACCATCATCGGTCACGGCGATGTGCCGGTGACGGTCTGCCTGTCGATACTCAAGGCGGCCGGCTACGACGGGATGATCGGCATTGAATTTGAAGGCATGGAAAACTGCCTGCAGGGCATTGCGATCGGGCTGTCCAATCTGCGCCGCTTCGTCGAGATGGCCTGAGTGCTTTCTCTTGTCAACCGTCCGCCGTCTGTGGTATACTGAAGGCATGGCCAAAGTGCCATGACAGGACGCAAAAACGTGTCGCGGGCACGCCCGCGACAGGCCGGCAGCGACCGCGGACCGTCGCGAGGGCGTCTGCAGCCGGGGCGGTGATCCGGGCGTAACCCTGTGCAGAAAGGGGACGCTGCGGCAGGAGTGCGCCGGTGACGTTTCCATCAAAAGCCACCGCAGGCGGCAGAAAGCTTGCAGCGGCGTGGACGGAGGGACAGGATATGAAAAAGTGGTTGTGGTCTGCGGGTATAGGCCTTATCTGCGCCGTGTGGGGGCTGACGATGCTCGCCGGCTGTACGCAGAAGCCGGCCGCTTCCAGCGAACCGGAAGTGAGCCTGGACGTCATCAGCGTACCGCCGCCGCTGGATATCGATCTGTCGGCGATGCTGACGCTCGAGCAGGTATCCTCGGCGGTCGGTGTCGAGATGGAAGGGCCGCAGATGCTGGATGACGGCACGACGGCGCATTACGCCTCGGGCGACGCGCTCACCACGGTGGATATCCATCTGGACGAGGTGGAGCGCGCCGTGTATGATACCCGGCTTGACAGTATGAAGGCCGTGGATGAGGCGATACAGGCGGTGCCCAATTTGGCGGACGATGCCTGGTGGAGCGCCGAGACCAAAGAGCTGGTCCTGTACGGCAAGGGATATATGTTCAGCGTCCTTGTGGATATCGCCCAGGCGGGCAGCGAGGATTGCCTGGTGGCGGCGCGGCAGCTGGCCGCCCTGCTGCTGGAAAAATTGTGAATGGACAAAACCGGCGTTTATGAAAACGCCGGTTTTCTTATGAATAGGATGAGTCACAGCTGTCTGTTCATAATTTCGACATATTTATCAAAAGCGCCAGATAGATTCCGTCATATTTCCAAGTTGACAGAACGTGGATATCTGTTATACGATGTACACAGATCATTTATTTTGTGGAGGGATTTATTTGAAACAGAGGAACATAGCGGTGTGCATTATTCTGAGCATTATTACCTGCGGCATCTACGGTATGTACTGGTTTGTAACCATGACCAACGAGGCCAATCTGCTGTCCGGACGTCAGGGATATACCACGGGCGGCGTTTCCCTGTTGCTGACGATTATCACCTGTAACATCTATGGCCTGTACTGGGCTTATAAAATGGGAGAGAAAATCGATGCGGCCAATCAGCTGCGCGGGTTGCCAAACGGAAACAGCGGGGTGCTGTATCTGATTTTGGAACTGGTTTCCCCGGTTGCCGGCTATGCGCTCATGCAGAATGAGATAAACAAGATGATCGGCATGCAGCCGCCAACCTATATGCCGCAATAAGTGGTGAAAGAGCGGGCGCTTTATGTACTGCGGCGGCTGGCTGTGCTGTTGCTGATCGGACTGGGATATGGGCTGCTGATCGGTTTGACGGGCTGGTCGGTTCCTTGCCTGATCCATCGCCTGACCGGATTGTATTGTCCGGGGTGCGGTATATCCCGCTTTTGTCTGGCTTTGCTGCGGTTGGATTTTTATGCGGCCTTTCGCAGCCATATGGCGCTTTTTATCCTAGGGCCGGCCGGCCTGCTGGTGGCGGGCGTCAGTATGGTACGCTATATTCGCACAGGCAGCCGGACACTGACTCGCTGGCAGAATGGCGTCCTTTGGACCATGATCGTCGTGCTGTTTCTGTTCGGTGTTGCGCGCAATCTGCCAGCGCTGCACTATCTTGCCCCGCCATGAAACGAGAAAAAGCCGGAGGTTCTGACCAAAACGGTCGGGACCTCCGGCTTTTTTTACGTTTTTTGCACCGATTCGGCGGGGAGGCATACCATGATGGTAGGAGACAATGCGGATGAAGGGGGCTTGGTTGTGGGCGATAAAATTTTGCTGATTCTGGTGCTGCTGCTCGCGTTATATGGCTGCACGCAGCTGATACGCAGCGCGGCCCTGCGCATTCTTACGCCGCATGCGCGGGACAGAGGAATCCGTGTCCTGCCGGTGAGCGGCCACCGTGACGATGTGGAATATCTGGTGCGGTCAGCCGCGGTACAGCGCCGCTGGGCGGGACCCCTGCTGCGGCCGGAACGGCTGATACTGCTCGATACCGGTATGGACGGAGAAACAAGGAAACTGGCCGAAAAGCTGTGCGCCGCCTGTGGCGTGGAGCTGCTCAGCTTGGAGGCGTTCAAAGAAATGTTCCCCTCCGGTTTACAAGAGGCGGACCTTTCGCTATAATAAAGGAAAGGTAAGAAAATGCGGAAAAAGCGCACCCCGACGGGACAAACGCGTGAGGGATACGGATGATGGAAAAGCGGGAAAAGGCGGAGAACTGGCAGGAGCTGTGCGGTACGGTGGAACGCGTGGTATTCCGCAACGACGACAATGGCTGGACCGTTCTCGAGTTGGAAGCGGAAGACGAACTGCATAAAGTGGTGGGGGTGCTCCCGACGGTCCATACCGGGGAGCACCTCCGCCTGCTTGGCAGCTGGGTGGAGCACCAGAGCTTTGGGGTGCAGTTCCGGGCCGAGCACTGCGAAACCCGCCTGCCCACAAGTGCCGCCGCTATCCTGCGCTACCTCTCTTCGGGAGCGGTCAAGGGAATCGGCCCGTCCACGGCCGCCCGCATTGTGGAAAAATTCGGCGACGAAACGCTGGATATACTCGAACGGGAGCCGCAGCGGCTGGCCGAGCTGCGCGGCATCAGCGCCGACAAAGCGCGGAAAATCGGAGAGGCGTACGCTTCGCAGTTCGGTCTGCGTGAAGTGATGATGACCTTCGCCCCGTACGGCATGACGCCGCAGGAAGCACTGCGCTGCTGGAAGCGGTGGGGCGCCGCCGCGGTGCGCACCATCCGGGATAATCCGTATCTGCTGTGTACCCCGGGCCTGTACATCGGCTTTGAGCGGGCCGACGCGATATGCCGCGCGATGAACGGCGCGGCGGACGATCCCCATCGGGTGGAGGCGGGGATCCTGTATGTGCTGCGGCACAACCTAGGCAACGGGCACACCTGCCTGCCGGCGGACAAGCTGGTCCCCACGACGGCGTCCCTGCTCGGCCTGGAAGCGCAGCGGGTGGATGCGGTGCTGCGGGACATGATCGCCGGCTTTACGGTGCGGGAGGTCTTTTTCAACACCGGGGAGGAGCGGGCGTACATCTTTCTGCCGCATCTGTACCAGGCGGAAAAGTATGCGGCGGCCCGCCTGCGCCTGATGACCGGGTTTCCTCCCACGGTGCGGCACAGCGTGGAGGAGGGCATTGATGCCATCGAACGCGCTGCGGGCATCCGGTATGAGGCGCAGCAGCGGCGGGCCATCGTGGAAGCGGTGGAAAAAGGGGTGCTGATCCTGACGGGCGGACCGGGCACCGGCAAAACGACCACGCTGCGCGCCATCATCACCCTGCTTGAAGGAATGGGGGAGACGGTGGCCATTGCTGCCCCGACGGGCCGTGCGGCCAAACGCATGTCTGAGCTCACCGGGTGCGAGGCGAAGACGCTGCACCGCCTGCTGGAGGTGCAGTGGGACGAAGAGGAAACGGCGGTATTCGCCCGCAACGAGAAAAATCCGCTTGACGCGGATGCGGTGGTGGTGGACGAGATGTCCATGGTGGACGTGCTGCTGTTCAACAGCCTGCTTCGCGCGCTGAAAACGGGCTGCCGTCTGATACTGGTGGGGGACACCGATCAGCTCCCCGCCGTCGGCCCCGGCTGCGTGCTGCAGGATCTCATTGACAGCGGCACCCTGCCGGTGGTGCAGCTTACCGAGGTGTTCCGCCAGGCGATGGAGAGCCATATCATCCGCAACGCGCATCATATCGTCCGGGGAGAACCTCCCGAAATGACTTTTAAAGAAGGGGACTTTTTCTTTTTGCCCCGCCAAAGCGTAGGGGCGGTGACCGGAACCGTGCTCGATTTATGCGCGCGCCGTCTGCCCGAGTCTTACGGGTACACGGTGTTTGCGGGGCTTCAGGTGCTCTGCCCCGGCCGCAAGGGAGAACTCGGCACGCGGGAGCTTAACCGCCGTCTGCAGGAGCTGCTCAACCCGCCGGCGCAGGACAAGCCCGAAATCACGGTGGAGGGCGTCGTGCTGCGCACAGGGGATAAGGTCATGCACACGCGCAACAACTACGATATCGGCTGGACGCGGGATGACGGCGAGTTTGGCAGCGGTGTCTTCAACGGGGACATCGGCGTGCTCGAGCAGGTCGATCCCAGAGGGGAAAGCCTGGCGGTCCGGTATGACGATCGGGTGGCGCTCTATGCCCGGCAGGACGCGCAGGATCTCGAGCTGGCCTATGCCGCCACCGTGCATAAAAGCCAGGGGAGCGAATTTGAAGCGGTCGTCCTCCCCCTATATCACAACCAGCCGCAGCTTTGTTACCGCAATCTGCTGTATACGGCTGTCACAAGGGCAAAATCGCTGCTCATTCTGGTCGGCAGCCGGGAAACCGTGCAGGCGATGGTGGACAACAACCGCAAGACCCTGCGCTACAGCGGACTGAAGCATTTTCTGCTTGAGGCAGAAGCCATGGAGCTGTAAATAAAGGAAGCCGGAGCGGGCTGCGGCCTGCTCCGGGCTGCCGTAAGAAACGGGTGTGCCTATGCGGCGGAAAACGAAAACCTGGTACGGCCATCTGCTGGCCGTGTTCTTTCCGGAACGCTGCGCCTGCTGCGGACAGGTGATCGCGTATGCGCGCGGGTATTGCCCGCGCTGTGCAGCGTCTCTCCCGCGTATGGAGGGCGATCTCTGCCCGCAGTGCGGGCAGGAAAGGACGGCCTGCCGCTGCCGTCAGCATCGGCCGCAGTTTGACCGCTGCGCGCTGCCCTTTTGGTATGATGGGGGTGATGCGGCAGGGCATTCTGCGTTATAAGAAGGAAGCGCGCCCGTATATCACCGCGCTGTTTGCGCGCGAGCTGGCCGAAACCGTCCGCCGAGAATATGGGGAGGAGGCGTTCACCTGCGTGGTGCCCGTGCCCATGTACGAGGCGGCGCAAAAGGAACGGGGCTTCAATCCGGTCGCCCTGCTCGCACGGGAACTGGCGGAGCAGCTGGGTGTCCCTTACGCGGAGCCGCTGGTCAAAATCCTGGATACTCCGGCGCAGAAGGAGCTTCCTGCCGCACGGCGGCGGGGCAATCTCATCGGTGCGTTCGATCTGCGCGGCGGAGCGGATGTCCGGCAGGCACGGATTCTGTTGGTGGACGACGTGATTACGACCGGTTCCACATTGGACGAATGTGCCAAGATGCTCAAGCTGTACGGCGCACAGCGGGTATGCGCGATCTGCCTGGCGGGGACGCGCGCACCGGAGCGGCGCCGATAAGGATGGGTATCTTGCCAAACGGCGCTCTCTGCTTTATAATAGAAGCCTGCCCGCTGTGTCGAAATTTGTCGCGGCGGCGAAGAAATGGCGAAGGAGATGAGGTGCACCGATGCCCGGCATGGATTTAGGGATTGACCTGGGAACGTCGCAGGTGGTGATATACGCGTCCGGAAAGGGCGTCGTGCTCAAGGAGCCCGCGGTTATCGCGGTGGACAGCCGAAAAGGGCGGCTCATCGCCTGCGGGCAGGAAGCGTATGATATGCTCGGGCGCGCGCCCGCCTCCATTCAGGTGGTTCGCCCGCTGGATAAGGGCGTCATCGCCGATTACGATTTTGCGGAGCGCATGATTCGCTATTTTGTGCGGCGGGTATGCGCCTATAAAGTGCTCAAGCCGCGTGCGGCGGTGAGCGTCCCCGCTTCGGTCACCGAGGTGGAGCAGCGTTCGGTGGTGGAAGCCATGTCCGCCGCAGGCGTGCGCCGCGTGGTGCTGATTGAAGAGGCGGTGGCAGCCGCCATCGGCGCCGGGCTGGATATCGGCGCGGCGCGGGGCAGTATGGCCGTCAACATCGGCGGCGGAACCACCGATGTGGCGGTCCTGTCCCTGAAGGGGATATCCACCTCCTGCTCGCTGCGCGTGGGGGGCAACGATTTGGACGCGGCCATTGTGCGGTATCTGCGCACGGCGTTCAACCTGATCGTCGGTACGCTGACGGCGGAACAAATCAAAAAAGCGATCGGCGGCGCTCTGCCGCGCGAGGAGGATGTGACGATAGAGGCCAAGGGGCGTGACGCGATGACCGGCCTGCCCGTCGTGCAGACGGTCCGGGCCAGCGACATTTATGACGCGATCGCCGAGCCGCTTGCCGAAATGCTCGCCGGGATTCAGAGCGTTCTCGAAGGGACGCCGCCCGAGCTGGTCGGCGATGTGCTGGAGCACGGCATGGTGCTCACGGGCGGCGGCGCCCTGCTGCACGGTATGGCCGCCTATATCGAGCGAAACACCGGCGTGGCGTGCCGCGTGGCAGAATGCCCGGACGAATGCGTGGCCATCGGCACGGGCAAGGCGCTGAAATATGCCGGCATGCTTTCCGCCGGCGTATATGATATGGAAAAGTTCAGCTATCATCTGTCCGACACGCTGACCAACTGATACCATCCGATAAGAAACAACGCCCCGTGTCCCATATCCTATCCGACAAGCGAAAAGCGGCCTGCAGGCATAGGCAGGCCGCTTTTTTCGGGAGAGACAATATACGGGCGAAGAACAGGGAAAACATGTGCACCGCGGCGCTCCGATGCTGCGCAGCCGGCGCATTTCACCGAAAAAATCCTGCGGAAAATTCCGCAGGATTTTTTTAATCGGCTTCTTCATCCTTGTCGATGATGGCCCGCACCGTGACGATACGGTCGCCGCCGCTTGCCTCTTCGAAGGTGGTTTGCGGTTCGCCGCAGATGCGGCAGGTTTCCTTCTCCTCGTCACCGGCGGCCCGCAGTGCGAGCTCAAGGCCTTTCTGCGCGGCGATACAGGCCCGCTGGTGTCCGGAGACCACCTGCGTGTGGCCGCAGGCGCAGGGCAGGACGCTTATAGGCTTCATCCGTTCCCGGTTGCACATCGCCCGGTACAGACGCGGACAATACAGCAGATCGGAGGGCGCGGTCCTAGTCTCCGGCGCGACGTAATAGTCGCTTACGACGTTTAATGAACACTGGCCGGTGCGCAAAAAGTAGCAGGTAGACCGATTCAGCGCAATGGTCAGTTCCAGATTGCCTTTCACTATCCCCATAGTTATACCCCGGTGGAATCAAGATGATGACAGTGTATCACGTTTTTTTTCAATTGGCAACCGCCAGCCGTTCAAAAATTCGACGAAAAATGGACAGGGTTTTTGACTTTACGGGAAGGCCCTTTGAATTTTTTCCAAAAAGCAGGAAATTATGGCTTTCCAGCTGTGCCAATTATCCGCGCGGAATTTTATTTTCTGGGTAAATACTTTTTCGGGTGAGTGGAAGAGTAATAGAGGCTGCTGCAAGATGAAAAGAAACGGCGATCCGGTACTTCTCGTCTTTGGTACGACAGCTTTAAAAAACAAAGGCGGTTCGTCTGTCTTTATTTTTTGATCTATATATAGTATGCGCTTCATTTTAAAGAAAGGAAGGAACACGAATGAAGAAGATGATTCGGGGCGTCTGCGGGTTTTTGGCGCTGACCTGCGGGCTGCTTCTTGGCTATATTGTCACCCTGTCCAACAGCCTTCCCGAACAGTTCAGCGTGGTGGAAGGAACCGATCTGTATCTGAACGGCGCGGTGGAGGCGGGCGCGCCGCGTACTGCCTCGGGCAAGGCGGTGGAAGCCACCTCTCTTACCGCCGGGAGCAGCTATACCGCCCCGCTTAAGCTGTTTGGGCTTTTCCCGGTAAAGGATGTGGCGGTCAAGGTGGTGGATTTGCCGGTGGTTGTCCCGTGCGGCACGCCGTTTGGCATTAAAATATTTACCGACGGCGTCCTGGTGGTGGGGATGTCGGATGTGGATACGGCAAACGGGCCGAGCAATCCGGCGCGGTCGGCAGGCATCAAGGCGGGCGACGTGATTCTCACCATCAACGGCAAAACCGTCACGACCAATGAGCAGGTAGCCGAGATGGTGGAGCAGTCGGGGGGCAAAACCATGACCTTTCATATCCGGCGCGACAATATCGCCTTCGACGTCAAATTTGTACCGGCGAAGTCGGTCAATGAAAATCGCTGGAAAGCAGGGCTCTGGGTGCGGGACAGCTCGGCAGGGATCGGCACGCTGACCTTCTACGATCCGCAAAGCAAAACCTTCGGCGGCCTGGGCCACGCGGTATGCGATGTGGACACGGGCGAAATCCTGCCGCTGTCCACAGGCGAGATCGTGCCGGCGCGTATTTTCGGCGTGCAGAAAGGCGTTTCGGGTACGCCGGGCGAGCTGCGCGGCGGCTTTGAGACGGGGACGCTCGGCCAACTGACCGTGAACAGCGAAACCGGCATTTTCGGCTCGCTGACCAATCTGCCTTCTGCCGTGCAGACGGTGCCCGTCTGCATGAAGCAGCAGGTGAAAACCGGAGCCGCGCAAATTCTGACAACCATCGACGGAACCAAACCGGAATGGTTCGATATCCGCATCGATCAGGTCCATTATAACGATTCGTCCCCCACGCGCAATATGGTTATCGTCATCACCGATGAGGAACTGCTCGAGAAGACGGGCGGTATTGTCCAGGGAATGAGCGGTTCGCCCATTCTGCAGGATGGAAAACTGGTCGGCGCGGTGACCCATGTCTTTGTCAACGACCCGACCAAAGGCTTTGCAATTTTTGCAGAAAATATGCTGAAAACGGCTTCTTCCGCTGTCGACAGCCAGGCGGCGGCCTGATTTTCAAAGCACAACCCGTTGCGGTATATGTCGAATGCTGTCGATATATATAGCGTTTCCCCGAAATATATGCCGATATCCGATCTCCTGCAATTTTTTTCGAAAATTTTTAAAAAAATTAGCGACGCAAATTGCAAGTGCAAGTTGGACACCCGCATGAATAAAAATAGTTCGGCGTAAGCCGGACTTGACTGCCACACAGCAAGCACGGCTGGCGCTGTCAAGGATGCCGT
>CABSLQ010000052.1 GCA_902478605.1 uncultured Oscillospiraceae bacterium | reverse complement strand
ACCGCATGAGGAAAGTCCGAGCTCCACAGGGCAGGATAACGGCTAACGGCCGCCGGGGGTGACCCTAGGGAAAGTGCAACAGAGATAT
This sequence comes from uncultured Oscillospiraceae bacterium, assembly GCA_902478605.1. GTDB lineage: Bacteria > Bacillota > Clostridia > Oscillospirales > Acutalibacteraceae > UMGS856. Next base: position 20,741 of record CABSLQ010000052.1, on the reverse strand, counting down.
ACCGCCGCGCCTGTCGCGGTAAGGGTGGAAAGGCGAGGTAAGAGCTCACCGGCGCGCAGGAGACTGCGCGGCCCTGCAAACCCTATCCGGAGCAACGCCGACCGGAGCGATACATCGGCCCGATGTGCTCCAACAGGCGGCTAGAGCCATGTGGCAACATATGGTCGAGATAGATGGCTGTTCACGACAGAACTCGGCTTACAGGCCCGCTCATTCTTTTTACAGCAAAAGAGGCCGCCGACCCGGGCGGCCTCTTTTTTAGTAAATGCGGATGAAAGGATGGACAGGGATATGGTACGTTGGGGGATTTTGGGCTGCGGTGTCATTGCGGCACGCATGGCAACCGTGCTGCGCGCAGAGCCGGAAGCGGAGATTGCCGCCGTGGCGGCGCGCGACGCAGCGCGGGCACAGGCCTTTGCTGAACAGACGGGCGCCGCTCGGGCCTACGGCAGCTATGAAGCACTGGCGGCGGACAAGGAGATCGACGCGGTTTATGTGGCGACCATCCACCCCACCCATGCGGCGCTCATCGACATGTGCCTGCGGACAGGAAAGGCGGTGCTCTGCGAAAAGCCGCTGACCATGTCGTCGCAGGAGGCGGCGCGGCTGTATGCGTTGGCGGAGGCACGCGGCGTTCCGCTCATGGAGGCGATGTGGACCCGCTATCTCCCGGCTTGGCGCAAGGCGCGGGAACTGGCCGACGCCGGGGTAATAGGCGAGCTGCGGAGCATGGATGCCGACTTTTCCGGTTATATTCCCTATGATCCGGCATCACGTATGTACAATCCGACCCTGGGCGGCGGCTGCCTGTGGGATTTGGGCGTTTACTGCAGCCATGTGATTCTGCATATGTTCGGGTTGGAATACGAAGAGCTGCAGGCGATGGGACGGCTCACGCGGGACGGGGTGGACAGTGCCGCCCGCGTGACGCTGCGCTATCCGGACGGAAAAATGGCCGGCTTTACCTGTGCCTGCGACCAGATGGGAAGCGGCGCGGCGCGTGTATTCGGCACCGGCGGCTGGCTTGAGCTGCCTCAGCTGTGGGACGCCCGGCAGGTAACGGTGCACAAGCCGGACGGCAGCGTGCAGACGTATGACTTTCCGCATGCGGATGGGTTCATTTATGAGGTGCAACGCTTTCACCGTCTGCTGGGGGGTGAACCGATTCTGCCTGGTGAACCAGCCCCGGCCGATACGCTCACGGCGCTTCGCATGCTGGAGGAGGCGCTCGCCAAGCTGCAATAAGCAGCTGCTTTACCGCAGTAAAGCTATAATTCAATAAAATATTAACCGAAATGTGCTCGCGGTTTCTATACAAAACGCCGTTTTTCACTGAAAGCCCGTAAGATTCGCCAAAATATTGCGATGTATATATAGGGGCCCATAAAAGGGCCGGACAGAAGAGATGGGCTGACGAGGAAAAACGAGGAGGCATTTTGTGAAAAGGCGAGACGATCCACTTTACCGGTCGAAGAATGCTGTGTCCGTCCGGAATCAGTATGTGGAGCTGCTGCATCAGGGTAAGAGCGGCAGCGAAGCGGCCGAACTGCTGCAGGCCATGTCGGCCCGGCAGTTGCAGGATACCCAGTACCGGCGGGATTACTGGCTGGCGCTGGCCGACACGATGTGGAATTACGGCAGGCTGACCGAACAGGTCAAGAACAATGCGCTGGCTGTGATTGAAACGCTGCAGCGCGACTGCGCCAGTGTGCAGGAGACGTGCCCGCCGCTATATGCGCAGCGGATGCTGCTGTTGCGTGAACTGGCGGATAAGCTGTGTCGGCCGCAGCCGGAGTTGAAAAAGGTTTCCGTTTACCAGCTGTTTCAAAATACCTGGGAAGCGGAAGACGTGCTGTCTTACCGCCTGTCGGCGCAGGCCGGAGAAGCCGCCGGCCGTTATGTGTTTGTGCACGTGGTGCGCAGGCAGACCTACTATCCCGGCCATATTGTGCCGGTCGTACGTGTTTTTAACGGGGTTTTCCAGGAGGATTGCCCGCTCGAAGTGCTGGAACAGGCGGGATACCTGCCGCAGTTTTGGGGCCCCGATTCTTATGACCGCAAGATAGATGATCAAATGCCGCACACCATGCGCCGGCACGACGTGCTGTACAATATGCTGCTGAGCGCTGGGAATGTGCAGGAATATCAGGCGTTTACCCATGTCGGCACGCTGCCCGTCCCGAGCCTGCGGCTGGAACGGACCGAGGAAGCGAACGAATCCACCTGCCGTCTGTTTGAGGTGGAGACGCTGGCGTCTCTGCGCAAATGGAAAGGGAAAGACGTCTACGCCCTGCTGCAGGGCAACTGAAGAGGCCTTCTTATATCTCGGGGGGGAGTATATAGAAGGGGGAGGGGGAACGGATACTATCCGTTCCCCCTCTCGGCGTTTAACGGCGGATTTGGCTTTCCCGTCCGGATGACACAGCGGACCGGAAAAAGCACGGCGATGGGCATGCCCGTCGAATACAACACCATCGCGGAACCGAGAGAAGGCTGGCCACCGGCGTTTGTGACCTGGGCGGGCCGCCATCGTGTACAGCAGGGCGTATGCCAGCAGTACGGGCTCGTTTTGTTTGAAATGGAGTCCCATGGGTATACGGGAAGGGCGGTCAGGAGCAGGCAGCTTTGACGATGGGGGACAGCATACATTTTATCCAGCGGCACAGGCTATTGCCGAAAGCAGAGCGTGCTGAAAAACAGGGGGAAAACCATATGATCGACAAAGCAACGGGAAAGGTGGTTCTGTACATCGCCATGAGCCTGGACGGCTATATCGCGGACAGCGATGGCGGGGTCGACTGGCTGCGGGGGCAAACGCCTGGTCTGAAGACGCAGGGCAGCTATCCGGCGTTTTACCGGCAGGTCGACACGGTGATCATGGGGTATACGACCTACCGGCAGATTGTCACCGAGCTGTCGCCCGGCGCCTGGGCTTATGAGGGAAAGCCGTGCTATGTTTTTACTCACCGGAAGCTGCCGCCGGCCGAAGGGGTCACCTTTGTCCGGGAGGACCCCGCCGCGTTTGTGCGCAGGCTGCAGCGGAAGGGCGGCGTCATCTGGATCTGCGGCGGGGCGAATCTCGCCCAGGCGCTGATCCGGGACAACACCATCGATCGCTATCATATCACGGTGATTCCCACGCTGCTCGGCAAGGGGATCCGGCTGTTTGAACAGGGAGCGCCCCGACTTGATCTGCGGTTGCTGTCGACGCAGTGCTTCGACGGGATGGTCGATTTGGTGTACGAGCGCCGTTCCTCCCGGGAATAAAAAATCACCGGCCGCCTCTGTCTGCGGCCGGTGATGCGGACTTTATACATGACAGGCTTCGATTTCTTCCGGGTCGGGCAGCTTGCCGACGATGGGGGTGGGGTCGATGCCCTGCCGCCGGTAATAATCCGCAATGGCGGCCTTGATGGACTGTTCCGCCAGAACGGAGCAGTGGATCTTATGGGCCGGCAGACCGTCCAGCGCCTCGACCACCGCCTTGTTGGAAAGGGTGAGCGCCTCCTCGATGGTTTTGCCCTTGATCATTTCGGTGGCCATGGAGCTCGTCGCAATGGCGGAACCGCAGCCGAAGGTTTTGAATTTCACATCGGCGATGATGCCGTTTTCCACTTTGATATACATCTTCATGATATCGCCGCATTTGGCGTTGCCGATTTCGCCGATGCCGTTGGCATCCTCCAACTCGCCCACATTGCGGGGATTGGCGAAATGGTCCATCACTTTTTCACTGTAAAATGCTGCCATTTGGAGTCTTCCTTTCTTATATTATGCGTTTTCTTTCACGATGGTTTCCCACAGGGGGGACATGTTGCGCAGATAGGTGACCACGGCGGGCACCGCTTCGAGCAGATAGTCCACGTCCTCGTCGGTGATATCCTCCCCGAGCGTCAGGCGCAGCGAGCCGTGCGCCACCGCATGGGGCAGGCCGATGGCCAGCAGCACATGGCTCGGGTCGAGCGAGCCGGAGGTGCAGGCGGAACCGGAGGAGGCGCAGATCCCCTTCATATCCAGCATGAGCAGCAGGCTTTCGCCCTCGATGCCCTCAAAGCTGATGTTGACGTTGCCGGGCAGCCGCTGCACCGGATCGCCGTTCAGACGGCAGCGGGGCAGCGCACCGAGCAGGCCGGCGATGAGCCGGTCACGCTTGGGGATAAGATGCTGCGCGTGCGCTTCCATTTCGGCGCAGGCCAGCCGCAGTGCCGCCGCCATGCCGACCACGCCCGCCGTGTTCTCGGTGCCTGCGCGGCGGCCCTTTTCCTGCGCGCCGCCGTCGATGAGGTTGCCGAAGCGCACCCCCTTGCGCACGAGGAGCGCGCCCACCCCTTTGGGCCCGTGGAACTTGTGGGCGGACAGGCTGAGCATGTCGATGTGCATGCCGGCGAAATCCACCGGCACGTGACCGACCGCCTGCACCGCGTCGGTGTGGAACAGCACGCCGGCCTCCCGGCACAGGGCGCCGATTTCGGCGATGGGCTGCAGCGTGCCGATCTCGTTGTTGGCGAACATGACCGACACCAGGGCGGTGTCGGGGCGGATGGCCGCCTTCACGTCCTCCACGCGCACCACACCGTTGTCGTACACGGGCAGCAGGGTGATATCGAAGCCGCGCTTTTTCAGCGCCTCCAGCGTGTGCAGCACGGCATGATGCTCAAAGGCGGTGGAGATGATGTGCTTTTTGCCCTTGGCGGCGAGATTTTCCGCCGCCATTTTGATCGCCCAGTTGTCCGCTTCGCTGCCGCCGGAGGTAAAGAACACTTCATCGGGACGGCAGTGCAGACAGTCGGCCACCGTCGTCCGGGCGGCGTCCACCGCCTCCCGCGCCTGCTGCCCGAAGCTGTACAGCGAGGACGGATTGCCGTACTGCTCGGTGAGATAGGGCATCATGGCCTCCAGCGCCTGCGGATGCAGGCGGGTGGTCGCGGCATTGTCCGCGTAAATGAATCGTGTGGATGGCATACGCATTCCTGCTCTCTATATAAAGTAAAGGATAGTGTGTCCCTGTGCTTATAATATATACTTTTTTGGTGTATATTTCAATATCCAAAGTGTAAAATTTCGGGCGGCCCGTGGGCGCGCTTCTATTTCCATTGCTGATAAAAGGAGACGGCAAGTGCGTCGCAGCGTTCGTTTTCGGGATGGCCCTGGTGGCCGTGCACCCAGACGAAGCGCACCTGATGGATATCGAGCAGGGTGAGCAGCCTGTCCCACAAATCGGCGTTGAGCGCCGGCTTTTTGTCCGCCTTGCGCCAGCCGTTGCGCTTCCACGCGCGGGCCCAGCCCTTGGTGATGCCGTCGATGACGTATTTGGAATCGCTGGTCAGCGTCACGTCGCACGGTTCCTTGAGGGCGGAAAGCCCCTCGATGACGGCGGTCAGCTCCATGCGGTTGTTGGTGGTCTGCTTGTCGCCGCCGCACAGCTCCTTTTCCACGGTGCCGAAGCGCAGAATCGCGCCCCAGCCGCCCGGACCGGGATTGCCCGAACAGGCGCCGTCGGTGTACAGGTCGATATGTTTCATGAAATTCTCCTTTTCTGCCGCGCAAGGTCTATCCGTATTATAATCAAAAACAGCGCGCGGTACAATAGCCGCCGCAGAATTCCTTGCCGCAAATGGATTTTGCTCGGTTACGCGTGCACGGAAAAGCGGCCGCCAGGGCATGTGCGCGAGATTTCTTGCGCGCTGGGCTGATAAACCATCTTTTTCCCGTCAATACTAGCTGCGTGACGACACCAGGAAAAAGAGAGGTTATCGTGGTATGAAAGCAGTCATTATGGCCGGGGGCGAAGGGACGCGGCTGCGTCCTCTCACCTGCGACAGCCCGAAGCCGATGGCGCCGCTTTGCGGCCGGCCGGTGCTGGAGTATATTCTCGACCTGTTGGAAAAGCACGGGATTTGCGACGCGGCGGTGACGCTGCGGTATATCCCCTCTGCCATTACGGCGCATTTCGGGGAGGGATACGGCGGCATGCGCCTGTACTTTTCGGAGGAGGATAAGCCGCTGGGCACGGCGGGCAGCGTGCGCCTGGCGGCGGATACCCAGTGGGGTGAGAGCGACGACGATGTGCTGGTCATCAGCGGCGACGCGCTCACCGACATCGATTTGACCGAAGCCTGCGCCTTTCACCGCAGCCATCAGGCGGCGGTGACGCTGGTGGTGACCCGGGTGGAGGATCCGCGGGAATACGGGCTGGTGGAATGCGGCCGGGACGGGCGCATCACCGGCTTTGTGGAAAAGCCGGGCTGGGGACAGGCGACGACCGATCTGGCCAACACGGGCATCTATATTCTGTCCCCCGAAGCGCTGCAGGCTATCCCGCCGGATAAAAATTATGATTTTGCCAAGGATTTGTTCCCGCAGCTGCTGCGGGACGGTATGCCGTTGTATGCATATGAAACGGCGGATTATTGGTGCGATATCGGGGACCTGGGCACCTATCTGTCCTGCCAGCGGGATATTCTGGAGGGAAAGGTGCGCACCTCCCTGCGGGCGGAGGACGGGCTGTACCTGGCGGACGGAAAGCCGCCGGCCGGCCAGTATACCCTGATTCCGCCCGCCTATATCGGCGCGCAGGTGCAGATCGGCGCCGCCGCGCAGGTGGGTCCCTTCGCCGTCATCGGCGACGGCTGCCACATTGGCAACGGCGCCAAGGTGCGCGGCAGCGTGCTGCACGGCGGCGTATATATCGGCGACCGGGCCGCCCTCACCGGCGCGCTCGTATGTCATGGCGCCTCGGTGCGGCGCGGCGCCGCCCTGTTCGAAGGATCGGCCGTGGGCGCGGGCAGCGTGGTGGGAGAACACGCTTCGGTCAGCCCCCACGTCAAAATCTGGCCGGAGAAGCAGGTGGAGGCGCATGCGCATGTGCGGGAGCATATGCGCGAGGGGCACCAGAGCCCCAGTCTGTTCGACGATGCGGGTCTGTGCGGGGAAACGGGCGTGGAGCTCACCCCCGAGCTGTGCGCCCGGCTGGGCGCCGCGGTTGGCAGCCTGGCCCGCGGCGAAAAGGTTGCCGTGGGCTGCAGCGGGGATAAGGCGGCGGGCGTGATGAAGATGGCGATCGTCGCGGGCATTCTGTCGGCCGGCGGACTGGTCTGGGATTTCGGCGCCTGCATCGAGCCGCAGTTTGATTTCTTTGTCGACTTCAGTCTCATCCACACCGGCGTATATATAAGCGGCGGCCTGCACGGCAGCATCCGGCTGCTCGCGTCAGGCGGCCTGCCCGCGCCGCGTTCGATGGAGCGCGCGGTGGAATCCCGGCTGGCCAGCGGCGATTTTGTGCGCGCCGGCTGGGACACCGTGCGGGAGGCAACCAACATGACGGGCATGCGGCAGCTGTACCGCCAGGAGCTCATCAGCATGGCACCCGACGGGCTTTCCGGTATGGCGGCGCAGGTGCGCGGCTCCGATTACGAATCGGTGCATCTGCTTGATACGGTGCTGTCCACCCTGGGCTGCTCCCCCGACGGCGCGCTGCGCCTGCATCTGGGGGCGGGCGGACGCCGGCTGTCCCTTTACGACGGCGCGGCCGGCTATGTGTGGCCGGAGCGGGTGCTGGCCATCAACTGCCTGATGGAGCTGGAGGACGGGAACGATTTGGCCCTGCCCTGGGAGGCGCCGCAGGTCATCGACGAGATGGCCTCCCATTACGGCCGGACGGTGCGGCGGTATCTGTCCTGCCCGGCCGATGACCGGGACGGCGATGCCCGCCGCCTTGCCGCGGCACAGCCCTGGGTGCGGGACGGTCTGATGCAGGCGGTGCGCGTCCTGGCCCGCATGAAGCAGTATCACATCACCCTCACCGAGCTGCTTTCCCGGCTGCCCGAATTTGCGGTGATGACCAAAACGATCCCGTGTGAAGGAAACCCGGGAAAGATCCTCCACGGGCTGGAAACCAAAGGGGAACAGCCCGCTGCCGAAGGCGCCAGGCTTCACCTGCGCGGCGGCACGGCGCTGATACGGCCGAGCAAGACGGGTAAAAATCTCGTGCTGGTGGCGGAAGCGGCCAATACCGAGATCGCCGAGGAGCTTTGCGGGCAGGCGGAAGAGCGGCTGCGCACGGTTTCGCTTGACATCGCTTCGCAAAAACAGTAATATAGATAGGACGAGAGGTGGAGAATGCCATGCGTTTTTCACCGGATGGACGGTTTTTGCTTCTCCGGAAATGTGTTCGGAATGCTGAGGGGGAGAGCGCGGACGGCTCTCCCCCCCATCGGACAGCCCCGCAGAACTGCGGGGCTTCTTTTCCCGTGCGACGCAGGGAACATCCAACGTACATGAACGCGCCGGTATCGCGCGGCCGCTTCGCCCGTAAGCCATGCAGGGACAGGGAAGACGGCACAGGATACCAGACAGATGCAACGGGCGGACAGCCCGTATTTTGACGGGAGGCTGTATTTGTGACAACAGACAACAGAAAAGAAACGCCGGCCGCGGACGCCAAAACGGCCGGCAAGCCCCGCGCTCCCCGGCGTACGCCGGCCCGGCAGACCGCCCGGGCGAAGGAAGCGCCGGCGGCCGCCAGGAGCGCCGCGGCTGGCAGAAGTGCGCAGCCGGCCGGGAAAAACGCGCCGGCGGCGGGGACGCATTCCCAGCCGCACGCCAGCCAGAACACGGCAGCCGCGCGGCAGCCGGCTAAACAGAGCCGCCCGCGCCGGTCCCGGAAGGAGAATGTCCTGCCGGTGCGGCTGACCTTCCTCGGCGGCCTGAACGAAATCGGCAAGAATATCACCCTGTTTGAGTACGGGGATGATGCCTTCCTCATTGACTGCGGCATGGCGTTCCCCGACGACGAGATGCTCGGCGTGGATATCGTGCTGCCCGATTATACCTATATCGAAAAGAACAAGGACCGCATCAAGGGCATCGTCATCACCCACGGACACGAAGACCATATCGGCGGCCTGCCGTATTTGCTCAAGCAGATGAATCTGCCCCTTTACGGCACCAAACTGACGCTGGCGCTGGTGGATTCCAAGCTCAAGGAGCACGGCCTGTCGGGCAAGGTGCGCCTGAACGTGGTGGATCCGGGCAGCGTTATCCAGTTCGGCGCGGTGTCGGTGGAGTTTATCACGGTGAACCATTCCATCCCCGATGCGGTGGCCCTTGCCATCAAGACGCCGAACGGCTATGTGGTGCATACGGGCGACTTTAAGATCGACTGCACGCCCATCATGGGGCCGATGATCGATCTGGCCCGGTTCGGTGCCATCGGCACCGAGGGGGTGCTGGCCCTGCTCGCCGATTCCACCAATGCGGAGCGGCCGGGCTTTACGCCCAGCGAACGGGTGGTGGGCGAGAGCTTTGCCAATTTGTTCAAGAAGGCGGAGAACAAGCGCATCATCATCGCTACCTTCTCCTCCAACCTCCACCGTATTCAGCAGATTATGAACGAGGCGGTCAAGGACGGGCGCAAGGTGGCCGTTTCGGGGCGCAGTATGCTCAATTTCGTGAGCATTGCGACCGAGCTGGGCTATCTGCATGTGCCGGACGGGCTCATCATCGACATCGATCTCATCAACCGCTATCCCAAGGATCAGATCATCATCATCACCACCGGCAGCCAGGGCGAACCCATGTCCGCGCTGACCCGCATGGCTTTTTCGGAGCACCGCAAGGTGGAGGTCGGCCCGGATGACTATATCATCATTTCCGCCACGCCGATCCCCGGTAACGAAAAAACGGTCGGCCGGGTGGTCAACGAGCTGATGAAGCGCGGCTGCGACGTGGTGTACGAAAAGATGTACGACGTGCACGTGTCGGGCCACGCCTGTCAGGAGGAGCTCAAGATCATCCACGGGCTGACCCGGCCCAAGTTTTTCATCCCCGTCCACGGGGAGCAGAAGCACCTGCACAAGCACGCCAATCTGGCCAAGGCGATGGGCATGGATCCCCAAAATGTGCTGATCACCGATATCGGCAAGGTGGTGGAGCTGACCCCCGATAAGATGGAGGTAACGGGCACCGTGCCGGCCGGCCGCGTTTTGGTGGACGGTCTGGGCATCGGCGACGTGGGCAGCATCGTGCTGCGCGACCGCAAGCATCTGGCCGAGGACGGCCTGTTCGTGGTGGTGGCCACCATTGACTCCTCCATGGGCGAAGTGGTGGCCGGACCGGACATTGTGTCGCGCGGCTTTGTGTACGTGCGGGAATCGGAAAAGCTCATCGACGACGCGCGCGTTGCGGCGCGCGCGGTGCTGGAGGAATGCCTGCGCGAGCACGCGTATGACTGGACGACGATGAAGACCCGCGTGCGGGATGAGCTGTCCCGCCTGCTGTTCCAGAAAACCAAGCGCAGCCCGATGATTCTTCCCATCATCATGGATGTGTGATGAAGACCGCCGCCCGCGGCGGTACATACTCAGCGGCCAAAGGAGGGTGGACGATGCATAAGGGACAAAAACGCACGCTGCTGCCGGCGATTATCGCGGCGGCGGTGCTGCTGGTTGCGGCGATTGGCGCGGCCTTTTTCTTCTGCCGTCCTCTTTTTTACGCGGAAGCGGGGATCCTGGTACTGCTCCTCGTCTACCTGATACTATGTGCCCGGTTTCTGCGCCGGGATACGGCGCGGTACCTTGCCCATATTGCGCGCCACCTCAGCCAGGGGGAGCAGGAGTCGCTGTCCAATTTTCCCATGCCGGTGGTGGTCGGCTCTGCCAATGGTGAAGTGATCTGGTATAACGATCGCTTCCGCGAGCAGGTGCTCGACGGGAGTGAGGCGTTCGGCGAATACATCGGCACGGTGACGGGCGGGTGTACGCTGACCGATCTGCAGAAAAAGGACGCCATCGATGTGCGCCTGGGCAAAAAGCGGTACAGCGTGCGCATCAGCCGCGCGGCGATGCGGGATACCACGCTGTATATCCTCTATTACATGGAAAACACCCACCTGAAGGAGATCGCGGAGGAATATACCGCCTCTCGCCCGGCGGTGATGGTCGTGTACATAGACAACCTGGAAGAAATCATGCAGGATGTACGCGACAGCGAACGCGCCCAGATGGCCGGCAAGGTGGAAACGCTCCTGGAGGACTGGATCGCCTCGACCTCCGGCATCCTGCGCAAATACGGCACCGATCGCTATCTGGTGGTACTCGAGCAGCGGCATCTGCAGACCATACTGGAGGGGCGCTTTGAGATCCTCGACCAGGTGCGCCGGGTACAGACGGGCGAACGCACGGGCGTGACCCTGTCCATCGGCGTGGGCCAGGGTGAATCGCTGCGCGAAAGCGAGGAAATGGCGCAGCAGGCGCTGGAAATGGCGCTGGGCCGCGGCGGCGATCAGGCCGCGATTAAAACAAGCAACGGCTTTGATTTTTACGGCGGCGTTTCCAAAGGGGTGGAGCGGCGCACCAAGGTGCGCACCCGCGTGGTGGCGTCCGCTCTGCTGGAGCTCGTCGCGTCGAGCGACAACGTGCTGGTGATGGGGCATCGGTTTTCCGACCTTGACTGCCTTGGTTCGGCGGTGGCGCTGGTGTCCTGCATACGGACGAAGGGCAAGCCCGCTTATGTGGTGGTGCAGCGGTCGTCCACCCTGGCGCCTGAGCTTATCGAACGGTTCGACAAGGCGGGCCGGGGCGATCTGTTTATCGAGCCGGACGATGCCATGCCCCTGCTGGGCCGCCGAACGCTGGTCATCATCACCGATACGCACAATCCCAAAATGCTCGACTGGCCCCCGCTGTATGAACAGGCGCAGACGGTGGTGGTCATCGATCATCACCGCAAGATGGTGGATTTCATCGACAATGCCGTTATCTTTTACCACGAACCGTATTCCTCCTCGGCGTCCGAGCTGGTGGCCGAGCTGGTGCAGTATATGGTCAGCGGCCTGTCCCGCCTGGATGCGGAGGCGCTGCTCGCGGGCATCATGCTGGATACGCGCAGCTTTGTCATGAAGGCGGGGGTGCGTACCTTTGAGGCGGCCGCCTACCTGCGCAAGCAGGGGGCGGATACGGTGGAGGTCAAGCGGCTGTTCGCCGGGAGCATGGATACCTACCGCAAAAAGAGCGATATCGTATCGCGCGCCGAACTGTATAAGCAGCATACCGCCATCGCCTGCGACGAGACAGGCAGCCCCGTGGTGCGGGTCGCGGCGGCGCAGGCGGCGGATGAACTGCTTTCCATCAAAGGGGTGGACGCCTCCTTTGTTCTATTCCAGGACGGCGGCGATGTCAACATTTCCGCCCGGTCGCTCGGCGATTTCAATGTGCAGCTGGTGATGGAGGCCATCGGCGGCGGCGGACACCTGACCATGGCGGGGGCCCAGCTGCGCGGCGTGTCCATGGCCGAGGCGAAGCGGCAGCTGCTGGAAGCGGTGGACCGGCATCTGGAGGACCGGGAGCATTCCCTCTCCGCCCAGATGCAGCAAAGCGATAAGATTTAACCGAACACAGGAGGTTATGCCATATGAAAGTGATTCTCAAAGAGGACGTCAAGGGACAGGGTAAAAAGGGCCAGCTCGTCAACGTGTCGGACGGATACGCCCGCAATTTCCTGCTGCCGCGCGGCCTGGCCGCCGAGGCGGACGCCCAGGCGCTCAACGATCTGAAAAACAAGGAAGAAGCCGCCCGGCATCACGCGGCGGTGGAAAAGCAGACCGCCCAGGAAACGGCCGAGCGGCTCAAGGGCGCGGTGCTCAAGCTGACCGCCAAGGCGGGGCAGCAGGGCGGCCGCCTGTTCGGCTCGGTGACCACCAAGGAGGTGGCCGAGGGCCTGAAGGCGCAGTTTGGCCTGGACATCGACAAGCGCAAGATCAGCATGGCGGACATCAAGGCGTTCGGCAGCTATGAGGCGGAAATCAAGCTGCACGCCGGCATCGCCGTGAAGATCACCGTCATGGTCAGCGAATAAGACGGATACAGATTACGCGCAGACCCGGAAAATGGGCGGATGCCCGGCCGAGAAAGGAAGACAACGATGCCGGAGACGGTTTACAACGACGGGCTGAACCTCCCGTACAGCCTGGAGGCCGAGCAGGCCGTGCTCGGGAGCGTGCTGATGGATCCCGAGTGCATCAACCAGGTGGCGGACGTGCTGCGCCCCGAATATTTCTATCTGCCGGAGCATCAGGCGATCTACCGTGTGATGAGTGCCAAGATGATGGAGTCGCAGACCATCGATTTCGTCACCGTGCTGGAGGCGCTTAAGTCAGACGGCTTTTTCTCCGGCGAGGAGGGCAAGGCCTATCTGCTCAAGATGGCCCAGATGGTGCCGTCTATCTCCAATATCGGCAATTATGCGCGCATCGTGCGGGAAAAGTACGATGTGCGTTCGCTGATCCATGCGGCCCGCACCATCATGGATGAGGCGATGGATCCCGGTGTCGACCCCGCCCTGCTGATGGACGCGGCCGAACAGAGAATTTACGAGATCCGGCAGGGGCGCCAGCGCGGCGGCCTTGTGCCTATTCAGGACGTGCTGGCAAGCAATTACGAGATGTTCAACAAGCTCGCCGGCAGCGAGCGGGACAAGTATATCGGCATTCCCAGCGGCATTTCCGCGCTGGACGAAATCACGACGGGGCTCAATCGTTCTGACATGATCATTGTCGGCGCGCGGCCCGGCATGGGCAAAACCAGCTTCGCGCTCAACCTCGCGCGCAACGTTGCGGTGCAGCAGAACCGAACGGTCGCCTTTTTCAACCTGGAGATGTCGCGGGAGCAGCTGGTCAACCGCCTGCTTTCTTCCGAAGCGCGGGTTTCGAGCAAAAAGCTGCGCACGGGCAATCTGACGCCCGAGGAATGGGGCCGCATTGCGGCCGCGTCCAGTGTGCTGTGCAAGGCGCCCATCTTTCTGGATGACACGTCGAGCATCACGGTGCCCGAAATGAAGGCGCGCCTGCGCCGTATGAAGGATCTCGGCTTTGTGTGCATCGACTATCTGCAGCTGATGAATTCGGCCAAGCGGACCGAAAACCGCGTGCAGGAGGTCAGTGAGATCACCCGCAGCCTTAAGGTTATGGCCAAGGAGCTGGACGTGCCCATCATGGTATGCGCCCAGCTGTCCCGCGGCACGGAAAAGCAGGGCAACCACCGGCCGGCGCTCGCCGATCTGCGCGAATCGGGTTCCATCGAACAGGACGCGGACCAGGTATTGTTCCTGTACCGCGACGAATACTATAAAAACGAGAAAGACGACCCCACGGCGGTCGAGATGGGCACCTCGGAGGTCATCGTGGCCAAAAACCGGCATGGCGAGCTCGGCACCGTCAAGCTGGCCTGGTCGGGCGAGTTTACCCAGTTCAGCAGCCTGGAGGTGCACCGCAGCGAAGCGCCGTTTTAGGGCGGATCCTGGCAGGATACCGTGCCGGAACGCCCGCCGTGCGAATCGGCGCGCTGGTGTTCCGGACGGGAAAGGATGGGTATCCCATGTTGGAACAAAAAGTGCGGGACGCCTTCCGGCGCGGGCGGTGGCTGGCGCCGGGGGAGACGGTGCTCGCGGCGGTGTCGGGCGGCGCGGATTCCATGGCGCTGCTGCACGCGCTGCGGCGCCTTGCCCCCGCAGCGAACTGGCGGGTGGCGGCGGCGCATGTGAACCACGGCCTGCGCGGAGAAGAGGCGGATCGCGACGAAGCCTTCGTGCGCTGCCAGTGTGCGGCGTGGGGCGTGCCGCTTTTCGTGCACCGCGCCGACGTGGCGGCCGAAGCGGCGGCGCAGGGCGAGGGACTAGAAGAGGCAGGCCGCCGCGTGCGGTACGCCTTTTTTGAAGAGCTGTGCGCCCGGGAGGGCTTTGCACGGGTAGCGACGGCCCACACGGCCAGCGACAACGTGGAAACCCTGCTGCTGCATCTGGCACGCGGCAGCGGCCTGCGCGGGATGGGCGGCATCCGGCCCGCCATGGGACGGGTGATCCGGCCGCTTCTCGATTGCTCCCGGGAGGAGATCGAAGCCTACTGCCGGGAGAATGCCATTCCCTTTGTGACCGACGGCACCAATGCGGACGCGGCTTACAGCCGCAATCGGATCCGCCTGCAGGCGGTGCCTGCCCTGCGCGCGGTCAATCCCCGTCTGGAGGCGGCGGCGGCCCGGCTGGCCCGGGCGGCGCGTACCGATGAGGACTACCTGCAGAGACAGGCGGCGGCACTGCTGGAGGCGGCGCGGCTGGACGGCGGCGGCTACGATCGGGCGGCGCTGGCGGCGGCCCATCCGGCACTGACGCGGCGCGTTCTGGCGGCGCTGGCGGGGGACGAGGCGCAGGAACGGCATATCGCCGCGCTGGAAGAGCTGCTGCACACCGACGGCTGGGTCAATCTGCCGGGGGAGCGGCGGGCACGCGCATGGAAAAATTCGCTGCTGTTCGGTCCGGCGCGGCCGGAACCTGCCGGCAGGGTGGAAGAACGGCCGTTGTATCCGGGGGAATGTTGTGAGATTTGCGGCAGATTGTACCGAACAGTTTGCCTTTCTTTGGAAGAATATGAGAAGAAAAAGAAAGTTCACAAAAACTTATTAAAAAGTTCCCTCGACTATGATAAGATAATAGATAATCTATATCGGCGAAGCCGCCGGCCTGCGGATGCGTATCACCCGGTTGGCCGGCAGGGCGGAAAAACCCTCAAAAAGCTGTTTAACGAGGCCGCCGTCCCGCCGCATGAGCGGGACGCCGTCCCGGTTGTGTGCGACGGCGCCGGCATTGTGCTGGTGCCCGGGTTCGGCTGTGACGAGCGGGTGCGCATCGGAGAGGATACGCGGCGGGTGCTGTGCTTCTATCCGGCGGATGAGGGGCCGGAGTAAAAAACCAAAACAGGGGTATTTTGGCGAAGGGATGGTTTGAAAGAGTGAGTATACACAACGATGTGTCGGAAATCCTGTATACAGAGGAGCGTCTGGCGCAGATTGTGCGTGAGATGGGACGGCGTATCACCGAGGATTACCGCGATAAGAATCTGTTCATGGTCAGCGTGCTCAAGGGTTCGCTTATTTTTATGGCGGATCTCATGCGCGCGATAGAGGTGCCCTGTGCCATTGATTTTCTGTCGGTTTCCAGCTACGGCGCGGGAACCTCGACAAGCGGCGAGGTGCGCATTCTCAAGGATTTGGACTCCACTCTTGAGGGAAAGGACGTGCTGGTGGTGGAGGATATTCTCGACTCCGGCGTGACGTTGTCCTTTTTGCTGAAAAACCTGTCGGCCCGGCGGCCGAACAGTATCCGGCTGTGCACCCTGCTGGACAAGCCGGAGCGCCGCAAGGTGGATATTCATCCCGATTATGTCGGCGCGGTAGTGCCGGACAAGTTCATCGTCGGATATGGTCTCGATTACGCGGAAAAATACCGGAATCTGCCCTATATCGGCGTGCTGAAACCGGAGATTTATGAATAAGGTCCTGTAAGAGCATAACGCCCTGCCGGTTTGCGGTCGGCGCAGTAAGGAGTGAGGTTCTGTGGAATCCAATAACAACGATTTCGGCAAGATCATACGCAATATTGGCTTGTTCATCGGCATCCCGCTGGTGTTCTTTCTGGTGCTGTGGTTGTTTCTTGATCCGCGCGGTTCGGCCACCACGACGAAATATTCCGACTATGTGGCCTATTTCGAGTTGGATCAGGTCAAGGAGTACAGCCTCGATCTGGGCAGCGGCAACCTGACCATTCTGCTCAAGGAGGAATTCCGCAAGGACGTCAACAAGGACGGCCAAATCAACGAAAGGGACACCCTTCGCTACACCGTCCCGTATGTGCAGCAGTTCCTGGACACGGTGAACCCCATCGTGGCCGAGAACCACCGGGTGGTGCAGGAGGCCAACCCCGATGTCACCGATCCGGAAGAGCTGAACAAGCTGCCGGATTATATCGTATACGACCAGACGGCGCCCAGTGAGATGCCGTGGATTGTCAACCTGATTCCTTCGCTGCTCATCGTGATCATCTTTGTGGCGATGTTTGTCATGATGCGCCGGTCGATGTCCTCCATCGAGGGCGGCGGCAAGGCCATGGGCTTCGGCAAGGCCCGCATCAAGCAGCCGGTGGACGAAAAACGCAAGACCACCTTTGCCGACGTGGCGGGCGCGGACGAGGAAAAGGAAGAACTGCGCGAGATCGTGGATTTCCTCAAATCGCCCAAGAAGTTTAAGGAACTGGGCGCCCGGGTGCCCAAGGGCGTGCTGCTGGTGGGCCCTCCCGGTACCGGTAAAACGCTGCTCGCCCGCGCGGTGGCCGGCGAGGCGGGCGTGCCCTTCTTTTCCATTTCAGGCTCCGACTTTGTGGAGATGTATGTCGGTGTCGGCGCGTCCCGTGTGCGTGATCTGTTTGACCAGGCGAAAAAGAATTCCCCCTGCATCATCTTCATCGACGAAATCGACGCCGTTGGCCGGCAGCGCGGCGCAGGCCTTGGCGGCGGCCACGACGAACGGGAGCAGACGCTGAACCAGCTGCTGGTGGAGATGGACGGCTTCGGCGCGAACGAGGGCGTCATCATGATCGCGGCCACCAACCGCCCCGATATCCTCGATCCGGCCCTCATGCGGCCCGGCCGGTTTGACCGGCAGATTGTGGTCAACTATCCCGACATCAAAGGCCGTGAGGAGATCCTCAAGGTGCACGCCCGCGGCAAGCCGCTGGCCCCCGACGTGGAACTGTCTACCATCGCCAAATCCACCGCCGGTTTTACCGGTGCGGATCTGGAAAACTTGCTGAACGAAGCGGCACTGCTTGCTGCGCGCAAAAACCTGCATTCCATCACCATGCCCGAAATCGAGGAGGCCACCATCAAGGTGGTGATGGGCACCGAAAAACGCAGCCACGTCATCCAGGATAAGGAAAAGCGTCTGACCGCCTATCACGAGGCGGGGCACGCTGTGGTCACCTTCTACAGTCCGACCCAGGATCCGGTGCATCAGATTTCGGTCATCCCGCGCGGCATGGCGGGCGGCTATACCATGAGCCTGCCGGAGACGGATCGCTCCTACCGTGCGAAGAAGGAAATGCTTGAGGACATCCAGGTGCTGCTGGGCGGCCGGGTGGCCGAGGCACTTGTGCTCGACGACATTTCTACCGGCGCCTCCAACGACATTGAGCGGGCCACCGAGACGGCGCGCAAGATGGTCACCAAATACGGCATGAGCGAAGTGCTCGGCCCGATCATGTTTGGTTCCTCCGATTCCAATGAGGTGTTCCTGGGCCGCGATTTCGGCCATACGCGCAATTATTCGGAGGAGGTCGCCGCGAAGATCGACGAGGAGATCAACCGTATTGTGACAGGCGGCTACAAGGAGACGGAACGCAAGCTCACCGAGCACATCGACAAGCTGCACGCGGTGGCGCGTTACCTGTTCGAGCACGAAAAGCTGGACGGTGAAACCTTCAAAGCCATTATGGAAGGCACCAAGATGGTCGACGCGACCCCTATCCCGGCCGTACCCGATAAGCCGGCGGAAGATGCCCTTCCGTCATCCGACGAACCCCGTGCCGAACTGGATCATTAAACCAAACAAAAGGCTGCCGCATTTTTGCGGCAGCCTCAGTCTGTCGAAAAACCAGTTAGCGAATAGCGAGTTGCACAAAACTATGTGTTCCCGAGGAACACCAGGGAACCCCCGGCGAGGGTTCCCTGCGTCGAAGCCTTCCCCCGGAAGGCTTCGACTACCCTCCTGCGCTTGGATTTCATAAAGATTTCGCGTCCTGCGGGACACGACGGGGGCTTTGCCCCTCGACCCCACCGCCTTTTGAAAAAGGCGGGCGAAAACTTTTTGTGCAGGATTTTTTGCAAAACGACTTCTTTGACACTCTGAGGCTGCCGCATTTTTGCGGCAGCCTTTTTCCTGCTTTTTGCCGGGATGCCCCTTTCTTTTTTAACTCAAATAGCGTATACTGGCTGATGGAACGTTTATTTTTCTGGAGACTAGGAGGATGCCCCTTGATTTGGCACAACGATTCCCTGGCCGACATTGCACGGGAGCTGGGCACCGATCTGGAGACCGGCCTGACCGCGCAGCAGGTGGCCGAGCGGCAGCAGACCTATGGGCCCAACAAGCTGGATGAAAAGCCGCCGCGTTCCCTTGTGCGCCGCTTTTTGGACCAGCTCCAGGATGTGATGGTTATCATCCTGATCCTTGCTGCGCTGATTTCACTCGGGCTGTGCATTTACAATGCCATCCAGGGAAATGAGGCGGAGTGGATCGAACCCATCGTGATCCTGATCATCGTGTTACTCAACGCGGTGCTCGGCGTGGTGCAGGAAAGCAAGGCGGAGGCGGCGCTTGAGGCGCTGAAAAATTTATCCTCCCCCGGGGCAAAGGTGCTGCGGGACGGTAAGCTGTGCGAGGTCAAATCCACCGAGCTGGTCCCCGGCGACGTGGTGGAATTCGAGGCGGGGGATCTGGTGCCGGCGGACTGCCGCCTGCTGTCCGCGTCGCAGCTGCGCTGTGACGAATCGGCCCTGACAGGCGAGAGCGTTACGGTTCTTAAAGACGCAAATGCCGTCGCCGCCGAAATCGCGCCGCTCGGTGACCGGCTGAACATGGCCTATGCGAGCTGCGCCGTGGCGAACGGCCGCGCCCGCGCGCTGGTGGTGGAAACCGGCATGCACACCGAGGTCGGCAAGATTGCCGGTCTGCTCGAAGGGGAAAAGGAAACGGCCACGCCGCTGCAGCAAAGACTGGCCCAGCTGGGCAAATATCTTGGCTTTCTGGCGCTGGCGATTTGTGCGATCATCTTTGTGGTGGGCATCGTCAGCGGTCTCGATTTGCTGGAAATGTTCATGACGGCGGTTTCACTGGCAGTGGCGGCGATTCCGGAAGGGCTGCCCGCCATTGTGACCATCGTGCTTGCCATCGGCGTGCAGCGCATGGTGGCCAAAAACGCCATTATCCGCCGTCTGCCCGCGGTGGAAACGCTCGGCAGCGCGTCGGTTATCTGCTCGGATAAAACGGGAACGCTGACCCAGAACCGCATGACGCTCATGCGTCTGTATGCGGGTGATCATACGCTGGATGCACAGGGTGAGCTGCCCGCCGGGGCGCTGGCGCTGCTGCGGCTGGCGACATTGTGCACCGACGGCGAGGTGCGCATGGAAAACGGGAAGGAAAAGGCGATCGGCGACCCAACCGAGACCGCCATTGTCTCCTGCGCGCTGCACCACGGCATGGATAAGGCGGCGCTGCTTGACGAGCATCCGCGGCTGGGCGAAATCCCCTTTGATTCGGACCGCAAGCTGATGACCGTTATCCATCTCATTGAAGGCCGCCATGTGGTCATCGTCAAGGGGGCGCCCGATATCCTCATCGGCCGCTGCACCGAGGGCCATAAGGAAAAGGCGCTGGCGGCCAACGAGGCCATGGCCAGGGATGCGCTGCGCGTACTGGCCATCGGCTACAAATATCTGGACGAAGATCCGGTGGAGCTGATTCCCGAGGAAATAGAACAGGGGCTCACCTTTGCGGGACTGGTGGGCATGATTGACCCGCCGCGTCCCGAGGCGATGGAAGCCATCCGCGTATGCGACGGGGCGGGAATCCGCACCATCATGATCACGGGCGATCACGTGGCCACCGCTTCCGCCATTGCGCGGCAGCTCGGCATCCTGCACGACGACAGCGAGGCGGTGACCGGCACCCAGCTGGCCGCCATGTCGGACGAGGAGCTGGCGGCCAATATCCGGCAGTACCGGGTTTATGCCCGGGTGACGCCGGCAGATAAAATCCGTATCGTCAAGGCGTGGCAGCAGGCAGGCGAGATCGTGGCCATGACGGGCGACGGCGTCAACGACGCGCCGGCCCTCAAGGCGGCGGACATCGGCTGCGCCATGG
>CABSLQ010000051.1 GCA_902478605.1 uncultured Oscillospiraceae bacterium | reverse complement strand
GCAAACGGCGTCAGCGATTTTTCCGGCATCAAAAATTACTTCAACGATTTTTATGCCAGAGATACCAGCCGAAAGATCAGAGCGGTACAGAGAGCGAAGGGTGAACGCGGAGAACGGGTCGGGACAACCATTCCGTATGGATATATGAAAAACCCCGATAATCCCAAGCAGTATGTTCCTAATCCAGAAACTGCGCCGATCGTAAAACGTATCTTTGAGATGTATGCAAGCGGTATTGGAATCGTAAAAATCTGTGACCGGCTTTCCAGAGAGCAGATTGTATCACCAAGCGTATATGCTTTCAAAACAACCGGCAGCAAATCCGGTAATCCTGATCTGACAAGACCATACCATTGGGCGCAGACAACGGTACGAAAGATGTTAGCAAATCAGGAATATGTCGGTGACACCGTAAACTTCAAAACCTATTCCAAGTCCAACAAGCTGAAGAAAAGACTGAAGAACGATCCCGAAAATATTCTCATATTTGAAAATACCCACGAAGCCATCATAGACCGCAAGACTTTTGAGTTGGTACAAAAGCATTTTGCAGGAAGAAAGGGCCCGGACAAGCAGGGCGAAATAGACAAGTATGCTGGATACCTTTTCTGTGGGGAATGCGGAAGCCGTTTGTATCTGCACCGAGGGAAAACCATCAAACCGGAAAACAACAATTTCCAATGCGGAGGTTTCCAAAGGAGAACCAGCGACTGTACCGCACACTATATCCGAGAGAATGTGCTTGACCAAATCATCCTGCACAATTTGAAAACGGTAACCGCCTTTGCAAGAGAACATCCAGAAGGATTTTATGCGATGGCAACACAGAACGGCGAAGCAGAAGCAAAAAAATTCTACAAAACCGCCGAGCGTGAAAAGGTGCAGATCGAAAAGCGTATCAAAGAGTTGGACAACATCATTCGGTGCCTATATGAGGACAGGGTATGCGGTCGGCTGACACCGGAGCGTTACGATGTGATGGCAAACGGTTATGAGCAGGAACAAGCGGAACTGCAGCAGGAATTGACATCCATTACTGAGCGCATCAATAAACTGGATATGCGGGAAAAGTGCATTCAGGAATTTATGGAGAAAGCAAAATCTTATATCGAGATGCCCAAGCTAACACCCGAACTGCTGCGGGTATTTATCCGCAGGATCGAGGTGTACGAGAAGCCGGAAAAGTATTCCCGAACAGCTGGAAACCCAATTATCATCCACTATGCATTCCAGCTGCCGGAGCAGAATGGAATGCCCGCCATCGAAGTCCTCGCACGTCCCACAGCAATGACTGCTTAAAAAGCAGTACCCGGAAAGCATTCTGCTTTCCGGGTACATACTACATACATTCTCCCTTAACGATATCTCGCAAAAGCCGCGGGGGATTTCCCTTGTTTCGTGTCTTATTCCTCTTCGTTCCAGCTGTACAGCTTGCGCAGCTCCTTGCCGACCGACTCGAGCTGATGCTCGGCGGCCATGCGGCGGCAGGCGTTGAAGTGGGGACGGTTGACCTTATTCTCGTTGATCCACTTGGAGGCGAAGGTGCCGTCCTGGATCTCGTGAAGAATCTTCTTCATTTCCTTCTTGGTCTCGTCGGTGATCAGGCGCTTGCCCGTCTCATAATCGCCGAACTCCGCCGTGTCGGAGATGGAATACCGCATCATGGAGAAGCCGCCCTTGTAAATGAGGTCGACGATGAGCTTCATCTCATGGATGCACTCGAAGTACGCGTTGCGCGGGTCATAGCCGGCCTCGACGAGCGTCTCAAAGCCCGCCTGCATCAGCGCGGTCACGCCGCCGCAAAGCACCGCCTGCTCACCGAACAGGTCGGTCTCGGTCTCGGTTTTGAAGGTGGTCTCCAGCACGCCGGCACGGGCGCCGCCGATGCCCGCCGCATAGGCAAGCGCTATGTCGAGGGCGCGGCCGCTCGCATCCTGATGAATGGCCACCAGGCAGGGCACACCCTTGCCCTCGAGGTACTCGCTGCGCACCGTGTGGCCGGGGCCCTTGGGCGCGATCATGAACACGTCCACGTCGGCGGGGGGCACGATCTGACCGAAGTGGATGGAGAAGCCGTGCGCAAAGGCGAGCGCCTTGCCGGGGGTCAGGTTGGGCTCGATATCCTTCTTGTACATATCGGCCTGCTTCTCATCGTTGATGAGGATCATGATGATGTCGGCCGCCTTGGCCGCTTCCGCCGCGGTGGCCACCTTCAGGCCGGCCGCCTCCGCCTTCGCCCAGCTCTTGGAGCCGTTGTACAAACCGACGATGACGTCCACGCCGCTCTCATGCAGGTTGAGCGCGTGCGCATGGCCCTGGGAGCCGTAGCCGATGATGGCGACGGTTTTGCCCTTAAGCGCGCTGAGGTTGCAGTCGTCCTGGTAGTAGATCTTTGCCATGATACATTACCTCCTGTGCCGGTTAACCGGCAGATTTCTATGTTCTATATGGCGGGAATATCGTCATATAAAAGGCTATTTTTTGACCACGCGGGTGGGATCCGGCCCCTTTTCAATGGCGATGATGCCGGTGCGCACCGTTTCCTTGATGCCGTACGGACGCAGCAGCGTTTCCAGCGTTTCGGTGCGTTCCGCCGTGTCGGAAAACTCCACCGTCAGGGTGGTGCGCGTCGCGTCCACAATGCGCGCGCCCATCAGCTCGGTCACCCGCATGATTTCGGCCCGCTGCGCCGCGCCGACCGTCACCTTGATGAGCGAGAGGGTGCGCTGAATATACTCGCCCTCCTTGAGAGTCTTGACCTTGATGACGGGTATCACCTTGTTGAGCTGCTTCTCGAGCTGTTCGACGACGTATTCGTCGCCGTCCACCACGATGGTCATGCGCGAAATCGTCGGGTCCTCGGTCACGCCGACCGCAAGCGAATCAATATTGAAGCCGCGCCGGGAAAACAGGCCGGACACCCGCGAAAGGACGCCGGGATGGTTTTCCACGAGCACGGACATGGTATATTTCATAGATCTCGTCCCCCTTTCTCGACGGACAGGCGGCGGTTACAGCGACGGGTAATCGGGGCTGACCTCGCACACGAGCAGGTACGGCTTGTCGTCGGCCCACATGTCCTCGAGGGCCGCCTCCGCCTCCTCGTTGGAACGCACCGCCCGCGCCGGGATGCCGTAAGCGGAAGCCAGCCGGACAAAGTCCGGGCTGCCGTCCAGGTAAACGGCCGCGTGGTTGCCCTTATACAAATTATCCTGCAGCTCGCGCACCATGCCCAGCCGGGTGTTGCGCATGATGATGATCTTGACGCCGAGGCCTTCCTGGCAGATGGTGCCGAGCTCCATCATACTCATCTGGAAGGAGCCGTCGCCGCACACCGCGCAGACCTGCCGCGACGGGGCCGCGCATTTGGCTCCCACCGCGCAGGGCACCGAATACCCCATTGTGCCCATGCCGCCCGAGGTGAGGAAGCGGCCTTCCCGCACCTCAAAATGATTGGCAGACCAAATCTGGTTCTGCCCCACGTCGGCGCACAGCACGCCGTCCGCATCCATGCGGCGGGACAGGGCGTGCATGAAGGTCTTGGGCTCCACATAGCCCGGTACCGGTTCAATCGGCTTGGCGGCATAGCGCTTTTTGCGTTCGGTCACCGCCTGCACCCATTCGGCCGGCGCCTGGCCTTCCGCGTGCCGCGTCAGCTCGCGCAGCACATGCTTTAAATCGCCCACGATCGGAATATGGGCCGGCATATTCTTGCCGATTTCGGCCGGATCCACGTCGATGTGGATGACCTTCGCGCGGGTTGCCACCTGCCCGGGCGACGCGACCGCCCGGTCGCCCACCCGCGCGCCCGCCATGATGACGAGATCGGCGTCGCGGATCGCCTTGTTCGCCGGGGCGCACCCATGCGACCCCAGCATGCCGAGATTCAGCGGATGCGCGCTGGGCAGCGCGCCGATGCCCATCATGGTGGAAACGGTCGGCAGGTTCAGTTTTTCCACAAACTGCCGCAGCTCCGCCTGCGCACCGGCCGAAAAAACGCCGCCGCCTGCGCACAGCACCGGCCGCTTGCAGCTGGCCAGCGCTTCGACCGCCTTCTTGATCTGAAGCATATGCCCCTCGACCCGCGGCTTATATCCGATAATATTGACCGGCTGCCGGTAATCGAAATCGGCGATGGATTTCTGCTGCATATCCAGCGGCACGTCAATGAGCACCGGCCCCGGCCGCCCGGTGGAGGCGATATGGAACGCCTCTTTAAACACCCGGGGAATATCCGCCGCCCGGCTGATGATATAGCTGTGCTTGGTGAAAGGCTCCGCCGCGCCGGTGATGTCCGCCTCCTGGAACACGTCACGGCCGAGCAGGTCGCTGCGCACCTGGCCGGTGATGATCACCAGCGGGATAGAATCCATATAGGCCGAGGCAATGCCGGTGAGCAGGTTGGTCGCCCCGGGGCCGGAGGTGGCGACGCATACCCCCACCGTACCCGCAATGCGGGCGTAACCGCTGGCGGCATGGGCCGCGTTCTGCTCGGTGCGCACGAGCACATGGTGCACCGTGCTCGCGGCCAGCACGTCGTAAAAGGGACAGATGGCCGCGCCGGGATAGCCGAAGATCGTTTTTACGCCTTCCAGCTCCAGACATTTCACCATGGCCGCTGCGCCGGTCATCATGTGCCTCACATCCTCATTCCATACTCTGCCGGCGTCGCCTTTCAAGGGAACCGCCGGTTTTTCCTTATTATACTCGTGTTCTTTGCAATAGTCAAGCCCCATTTTTACTCGCTAAAGCGTAAAACCGTCTGCTTTTCTGCCGCGTCGGTGCCTCGTTTATTACAGTTTTGATACTGGACAGCGCCGGGCCCCTGGTGTATAGTAAAAAGCAGAAAGCAACAGGTGGAAGAGGGGCAGGCGCAAGACGGATACCCTGCCGCTGACGGCGGGAAACGCCGACAGCGCGGCGCTTTCCCTCTTCCCATTCTGCGCCTGTGCTGTTCGACACCTGCCCGGCGATCAAAACGGCGGCCGAGGCGTTTCGGCGCCGCCCGGATCGCGCTCTGCCGCGGGCGCAGCTGCTCGCCGCCGCGTGGAGCGTCGATTTTCTGCCCCAAAATGTGTATATTACATGCGCGGTATTAGCGCGGCAAGCCGGGCGAAGGGTTCAGAGCCCCCCTATATGGCCACGGCGCGCAGCGTCAGCTATCGCTTTATTCGGAACATGGCAATAGAAAGAAAAGAGGAATCCCCATGCATATTCTGCTCGTCGACGATGAGAAGGAAATCGCCGATTTAATGGAGGTCTATTTGACAAACGAAGGTTTCACCGTATGCAAATGCCAGACCGGCCGGGAAGCACTCGCCGCCCTTGAAGGGCCGGATCGCATCGACCTGGCGCTGCTTGACGTGATGCTGCCCGACATGGACGGCTTTGCCATCTGCCGCCGCATCCGGGAAACGAGCTGTTTCCCCGTCATCATGCTCACCGCCCGTGTGGAGGAAATCGACAAGATCACCGGTCTGTCCATCGGGGCGGACGATTATATCACCAAACCCTTCAGCCCGCTCGAGGTAGTCGCCCGCGTCAAGGCGCAGCTGCGCCGCGCCACCCGGTATAATGAGGGGACCGACAACGCATCGGTCATCGATTTCGCCGGGCTGGTCATCGACCGGGATACTCATATCTGCACCCTGTATGACAAGCCGCTCGCCCTCACCCCCATTGAATTCAACCTGCTGTGGCTGCTGTGCGAAAACCGCGGACGGGTCATGTCTTCGGAGGAGCTGTTTGAAAAGGCCTGGGGCGAAAAATATTTTAATTCCAACAACACCGTGATGGTGCATATCCGCCGCCTGCGGGAAAAAATGCACGAGCCGCCGAAAAACCCGCGCTTCATTAAAACCGTGTGGGGAGTGGGGTATAAAATTGAAAAATAAGCCGATCGAGCAGGTGCTCCGGCGGCGTATCCTGCTGCAGTTTTTTCTGAGCCTCACCCTCGCGTCCATCGCTTATATCGCCGCGCTCATCCTGGCCTTCACCGTGCTGCAGAACGCACTCGTCCACCTTCTGCTGCCGCTGCTTGGCACCGAGCTGTACTATGCTCTGATGGACACCAAGGTGTTCTGGCTGACCGCCTTGTATATCGGCATCGTGCTGCTGCTCATCTACCGCACCATATCGCGTACCGTCGGGTATATCACCCCGCTGGCGGAATCGATCGACAAGGTATACGGCCGGGAAAGCGCCCCCATCTCGCTACCGTCCGAGCTGGCCGACGTGGAAACCAAACTGAATTCCATCAAATACGCCTCCCTGCGGGGCGAGCAGCTCGCCAAGGAGGCGGAACAGCGCAAAAACGATCTGGTCGTCTATCTGGCGCACGACCTGAAAACCCCGCTGACCTCCATCATCGGGTATCTCAGCCTGCTGGAAGAGGCGCCCGACATGCCCGCCGACCAGCGGGCCAAATATACCGGCATCGCCCTCGACAAAGCCTGCCGGCTGGAACAGCTTATCAATGAGTTTTTTGAGATCACCCGGTTCAACCTGCAGAGCGTTGAGCTGGATGTGGGCAAAATCCATCTGAGCGTCATGCTGTACCAGCTGGCGGACGAATTTTATCCCATGCTTGCGGAGAAAAACCTGACGCTGCACACCGCCATTGCGGACGATTTGACCCTGTACGGCGACGCGGATAAGCTGGCGCGGGTGCTGGATAACCTGCTGCGCAACGCGGTCAGCTACAGCTATCCGGACACCGCCATCGAGCTGGCCGCCGCACAGGAGGACGACACCGTGCGCATCACGGTGAGCAACGCGGGCGATCCCATTGCGCAGCCGCAGCTGGACCGCCTGTTTGAAAAGTTCTTCCGTTTGGATGCCGCGCGGCAGACACGCTCGGGCGGCGCCGGACTCGGCCTGGCCATCGCCAAGCAGATTGTGGAGATGCACGGCGGATCTATCACCGCCGCAAGCGACACGGCGCGCACCCGCTTCACCGTCCTTCTTCCGGTCGGCGGGCCTCCTGTGGCCGCGTCTTGTGCTTCCTCTCAAAATGCGGTATAATACCTATACACCATCCATCTGCAACTAAAGAGGATATAATTATGAACCACCATTCTTACGGCGGTCCCGAATTTGACGAGATCAAGGACATCGGCCGCCAGATACGCGATTCGGTGCGCTCCGTCGTCAACCGGCAGGAATTCAGCGAACTCAAATCCACCCTGCAGTCCACCATGCGCGACGTGCAGGCCTCCATCCAAAACGCGTGGAACCCGCCCGACGTCCCGGATCCCGATTTCCCCGCCGGCTATACCGATCCATATCCGCCCGGCTATACCGATCCCGCGCCGCCCGAACCCGTTAAGGTGAAAAAAACGCCCAAAAAGCCGCGGGAAAAGGTACCCGGCCGGGTGGCGGGCGTGCTGCTGACCGTGGGCGGCGTTTTTGGCCTGGCGCTGGTTTTTTTGACCGCGCTGGCGATGGGCATTTATGCGCTGGCAGCCGACAAGGCGGGGTTTCTCGCCGGAATCTCTTTAGGCGTTCTTCTTCCTCTTCTAATCCTCTGCGTCGTGCTGCTGGCAGGCGGCAGCCGTATCCGCGGCCGGGTACGCCGGTACCGGCAATACCTGACGTATCTGGGCGACTGTGCCTTTTGCCCCATTGAGGTGCTCGCGTCCCACATGGGGTCCTCGCCACGCTTTGTGGCCAAGGATCTGCGCCGGATGATCCGCCTGGGTATGCTGCCCGATGCTCATCTGGACGAGGAGGACACCTGCCTGATGCTCAACTACGAGACCTATCAGGCATACCAGGCAGCCAAGCGCAAGCAGGAGGAGGCACGGGCGCAGCAGGCGGCCCAACCGGCGCGTTCCGCCGAGCTGGAGGCGCTCGCCGAGGAAAAAAACCGCATACTGGCCCAGATCCGCGACTGCAACGACCGGATCCCCGGCGAGTTTATCTCCGCCAAAATCACCTGCCTGGAAAATACCACGGGTGCCATCTTCCGCTATGTGGAGGAACACCCGGATAAGCTGCCCGAGATCCGCCGGTTTTTGGGCTATTATCTGCCCACCACCCTCAAGCTGCTCGAGGCATATCAGCGTTTCAGCGAGCAGCCGGTGACAGGCGGGCAGCAGCGCAAGACTCAAATCGAAATCGAACAAACCATGGACACCATCAACCAGGCGTTCGCCAATCTGCTCGACAGTCTGATGCAGGCGGAACGCATGGACGTGTCGGCGGACATTTCGGTGATGAAATCGCTTTTTGAGCAGGAGGGACTGACCGGCTCCAAGTCCTTTACCGATCGGAAATAGCGGGCGGTCTTTGTCCCACCGTCTCGTACGGGAAGCGGCCCTATGCCCTCTGCTCTTTCAGGAAGGAGGATCGCATGCAAAAGACAAATCCACTTCTTCGGACTGCCGCCGCTTTGACACTGTGCGCCTTGCTTCTTTCGCTGAGCGGCTGTAAGCTGATTATCACCCGGGAACTCACAGAGCTGCGCTACAACCAAAGCCGGGTGGAAGCCATGGCCAAAAAATATATGGAAGAAAAATACCGCGTTGTGCCGGAGTTTGATGAAATTACACGCCACTACGGTCATTCCGGGGAAATGGCTGCCTATTTTTACGGGTATATTTTCCACAGCAGCGACGGCTTTTATGTCAGGGCGGCGGTGGACCTGAAGGACGGCGTGAGCTTCAGCGATACCTATCAATACGAGGAAATTCAGGAGGCTCTTCGCACGCTGGTACAGCAGCAGGGTGTTTTTCCGGAGTTTCTGCTCTTCCTGCCCGCTCAGGACATTGAGGAAGACTATCTTCGCTGGGGAGGCTTGTACAACGTCGCCTTTCAAAAATTTTTTGACGGTAATCTGAAAGGCTTTTTTGATCCGCGGCATGAAATTCAACTTTATCTTCCCGTGCAGCAGGACTTATCCTTTGCAGACTTTCGGCAGAGGCTGGACGATCTATCTGGCTATCTTGGCGCGACCGTCAACGGCATTTCCTTCCGAGACGGCTTCTACAGCACCCTGCGGGAAAAACTGGCCGCAGGAGACAACGACGTGCTTTCTTACCTGACCGGCCAAGGCGCACCAGAAGCGCACGATAACCAAGGGATTGTCCACTATGTATATACCAACGAGGCTCTGTGCATCCACAACATGCAGGCACTGGATCCCGGTCTATATGTCGGCTTGGCACCCTCCCTATACAACGATTGGTCCCAGGAGCTGGAGGATTGTCTGGAGCAGTTTTCTGTAGACGATCTTATCGTAGATCGTTCGGATCCCTCTGAAAACGCCTGCTTTATGGAAAGAGGATACCGGGCAATCAGCCAGGGATATCGTATTCAATACAACGGGGAGAAGCTGGAGGATCCCTGGCTGACAATCGGGGTGGATATACAAGCCCTGGCGGGAGAAGATTTTTCGCCGGCAGACCTCCTCGTCGGCACAGTGGAGCTCTCGGACGGTGTGATTTCCCACCACTGGGCTAACGCATATGAATACAAAGAGGAGGATCGGTTATCCCCCGAAAGCATTCACAACACCTATTCCGCATTCAGCTTTTATGGGGAGGACGGCTGGGCGTATTTTACCCTTCCGGCGGCCGAGCCCGAAAGCGCCTATCAGACGGGCTTCTTCCTGATGGTAAAGGATGCAGACACGACGGACACCGGAGAAGCGGGATAGCCGCCTTTGGCCATCCGCCATTACAAAACCTTTTCCGCTATCGATCAAAGCGGTGCTGTCAGCTTTTCGCCGACAGCACCGCTTTTGTTATCTGTCACATTCCGCCTGCCAGAACGCCCGGCCGGATTATTCATACCGAATCAGGAACGCCTGACCGGGCGCGAGCCAGTGCGGCACGCCGGTGCATCCATCGGCTCGCCAGATAGGGCCGTTATCCGAGGAAAGCATGTCCTTCTCGATTTCCCGGTTACCATATGCGCACCAGAACACGCGCCGCTCGCCGTGCAGCACAATCTGCGCCTTGACCGAATCGGTACAGGAATTGTTGGTCATCATCACATAGCGGCGGCCGTCCTTGTCGACGAAATACGAAAGGATCAGTGCCGTATCCGCGCCGCCCGCCTCAATCCAGCCTGTGCGCGCATCGCACACGTCGTCCCCTTCAAACAACGGCGTGCCGCCGTACGCATGATACAGATGCTGCACTTTCTCCAGCTGCAGACCGATCAGAATACGGGCAAAGTAATTCTGAAAGGTACAGCAGGTGTCACTCAAATCGTCATAGGTACGTGTCTTTTTACCGTGTATGTTGACGGCCGCCTCCCGATAGTTGCAGAATACCCCGTCTATCGCATACACATAAAACCAGAGAACACCTGATGCCCCGTGCGCGGCCGCCGTATACAATTGCCAGCGCATATCGTCGAGAGAGGGACAGCGATAGTCAAAGTGCCCGATAGTTAGAAGCGTTGTCCAGAAGGGAATACCATGGCGATGCGCCGCCTGCTGGTATTCGCGCAGATTGCGGAAATAGGTGTCCCATCCGTTCTTTTCCGGCTTCATCTGGGCATAGCAATCGTAACAGAGAAATTCCAGCTCCCCATGTTCCACCATCTCGTCGAGATACATATCCCACGACGGGAAACCCAGATTATGTAAATGCTCTACATCAGGAAAGAGATTGATGAACGCTCGGTGGCATGGCGCGTACCGACGCACCAGTCTGCAGGCGAGGCAGGCGTCCTCCATTGCCTCTCGTGACGGCTCATCGCCCACATGCCACGCCCAGACCGCCGGATGATCGCCGAATTCCCCTACCGCCTGTTGCAAGCCACGGATATAGGCGTTCTCCCCCTGCTCGGTCAGCCGCGCCCAGTCACAGCGACTGTCGTTCATGATGACACGGATACCACGCGCCTGGGCTGCGTCTAGCAAGGCACGCACATGATCAGGATCGCTCACCCCGGCGGTATAGCGCGGCATGAGCGTAAGGGTCATTCCCAGCTCTTCCCAGTCTGCTGTCTGTTCGACCGGAACCGCATCGGCATCCTTGTACAGCCAGAAACCCATTGGAAATTGCGTCATAACAGACTCCTCCTTTATTTTCCTAATACCTTCATCACGCTGCGCAGCAGCGTTTTAAAGTTGAGTGTCAACACAAAGAGGAGCAGCAGCGCTTCCCACAATATCCAAAAAGGGCCCTCCTCCAGCATAATCCAGCACTGCAGGCACACCACCGCCAAATTGAGGGTAAAGCGCAGGACGTTCCATTGTACCGGGATATACCGGCGGGTATGCACCACCCGGATGAGAAACACCGCCGCATAGCTGATGGCGGTGGACAGCGCCGCGCCGTTGACCCCCATGGGCGGGATCAGCAGCACATTGCCCACGATATTGAGCACGGCGCCGAGTATCGTGGTCACCAGGGTGGCCACGCTCTTTTTCTCCACGACATAAATGGTGCCGAAGAAGGTGACGAAGCAGGAGAAGCAGGTGGCGATGATCAGAACGGGGATATACCGCCACGATTCGTAGTAGTCCGGGGCCACCAGAATTTTGGTGATGACCTTGGCGAACACGATAAGCCCGGACGCCGCCACAAAGGCCACCGACTGGTACATGGCAAAGACACGGGAAAAGAATTTCTGCCGGGCGAGCGCGCTTTTTTCATTGAGAATGGAAATCTGCCACGCGTCCATGAAGATGCCCACCAGCAAAATCAGGATGGTCGGCACCTTATAGGAGGCGGCGTACAGGCCGTTGGCCGCTTCGCTTATCATGTTGGCCACGAGGAAGCGGTCGGAAACGTCGGTGACCCACCAGAAGGCGTTGGTCGGGATCAGCGGCAGCGCATAGCGCAGCATTTTGGAGACCACCTCGCGCTTGAGCGCCCGCAGGCGGATATACCGATGCAGCCGCGCTTTGACAAAGAGAAAGACCAGCGAGGTGAAATCGGAGCACACGATGGCGAGAATATAGCCCACCACGCCCCATTTAAATACCACGAGGAACAGGATATTGAACAGCAGCGTCGTCGCCGTGCCGAGCACCCCGTTGAAGGCGTACAGCTTGACGAGCTGTTTGGCCTTGACAAACTGGGCGCACAGGGTACGCAGCATGGAGCACAGCACAAACAGGTACATCCACGGGGCATAGCCCTCCACGCCGGGAATGCGGTTGACCAGCGGCGCAAAAAGCAGGAAAATGCCAAAGCCGCAGAGAATGGCGGCCAAGCCTGTCGTGAACACACCGTGCCGATCGGTTTCCCCGTCCATGCCGAAGCGCATAACCGCATTGCTGATGCCCAGCGAGACGAGCGGGATCAGGAAATTGCCCGCCTGGATGACCAGATCCACCACACCGTACTGTCCGCTTGTCAGCACACGGGTGTACAGCGGCATAAGGAAAAACACCAGCAGCTTGGAGCTGAAGGTGCCGATCCCCAGTATAAAGGTGGTGGAAAACAGCTGTTTATAGCGATTCAAGCGCCGTGCGCCCCTTTCCCTTCGGTCTTCCTCAGGTGAGCCTTACGTTACAGGCATCCGCCCGAACGCAGCGGCACCATGGACGGTTTCACCAGGTAGTATGCCCTTATCCATGGAAAATTACGGCTGCGGCTTCTGGTTTTCTTCCTGAGACCGTCGCCGCGCCTGCCGGCGGTTCTGGGCAATTACCAGGCAGGAGTTGCCGATTGCAATGAGCGAAAACAACAGGAGCAGCGCTTTGGTAATATCGTTATTGATGAAGTTCATCGCCCCGTTGAGCTTGTCCACGATAAAAAAGGTGATAAACATCAGCGCCAGCACAATGCTCGCATGGGGCAGCAATGTCCGTAAAATCCTCATGACGTCCCCTCCTATTCGCCGATTTCGGCAATATACAGAATGTCGCTGTTGGCCCGGCCGCCGTTCGGCGGATCGTTATATATCCGGCCGTCAAAAGCCATAACGGAGGACTGGCCGCCGTCCAGATTATACGCCGCCTTGCAGCCGAGCGACTCGAACAGGCTGGACAGCTCGCTCATGGTCATGCCGCGGGAATAGTCGGTTGCCCGCCGTCCTTCCACAAGCACAAAGCAGTAGTGCCCCGGCTCATAATACCCGATGGCCGAGCGGGGATTAAGCGGATTGACGGTGGACACGAACTCGGTCATCGCCTTCCCATCCTTATCGAGCAGGCGCGGGCCGAACGACCACGCCTGATAGGCCCCGCGCGCCTTGACCTGCTCCATGTCCACCTCGTCGGCGGAGTAGGTTTCCATCACCCCGTCCGCGTACAGCACGCACACGTCCTCGAAGGGATCCTCCCGGTACAGCACACCGTTTCGGATCACCGGTCCCACCGTCCGATTGGCATAATAATCACCGTTGATGGCGAGCACCGCGCCCAGGCGGTCGCTCATGGACAGCACTTCCTCACGCAGCCCCTGCCCGAATTTGTCCCTGGCCAGGCCGGTCTTGAAATTGTCGATGCTGTTGATATAGATATCCGCCACAAAATAGACGAGCGGCTGATTACCGCGCGTCTCCTCGTGCCGCGTGATGGTCACCGAAATATCCTGGCTGCGGTAGCTGTTGGCCGTCTTCTCCACCGTATCGGAGAACTTGTCCGGCCATTTGGCGGCCCAGCCCGTCGGCTCGACAGGAGCCGTTTGGGAGCTGTCCGGCGTCGAATCCGCGGGTGCCGACCCGGATGGCGCCGGAGCGGAGCTTGACGGGCGCAGAATCACGGTCCCCTGATACTCGCTCACCCGCGGCAATACATGGTGGAATAATGAAAACACGCATAGGCAGGCCCCTGCCGTCAATATATCGAACAGCACCATAACCGGTATGGGCAGCAATCCCCGTTTGCGTTTGGCATGATGGCGTTTGGCTTTGGTATTCTCTTGGGAAGCGCGTCGCATAATATGGCATTCCTTTCCTTATGAAAACAGCGTATCTGTGAATTTCACAGTATACACGAAAAAAATGAATAAACAGTGAAAACCGCAAATTTTATCTTTTTATGTCCCCCGTCATTGACACCGTCCCGCCTTTGGGGGTACAATACAGCCAGTAAGGCATTTGAAAGGACGGTTTGTTTCATGCCGGAGGAAGTCCCTGTCGGGCAGCTGCATCTGGAGCTGCTCTCTTTGTCTATTTATCGTAAAATGACCAAGCAGCCGGTGTTTGCCGCACTGCATAACCTTCTGGCCGCGGCGGCGGCCGGCGATATCCCCGCCCTGTGCGAAGGCATGGGGCGGCTGTGCGCCGTGCTGGCGGAAAAGGGCCTGCTGCACAGCCTGCCCTCCGCCGTGGCGGCGGAAGTGCTGCGCGACGACAACGCCTATACCGCCGCCCTGTCGGGTACCGCGGCCGTGGACGCCCGGTTACAGGCGGCCGCGCTGCGGGATCTGCATCTGCTCTACCGCGCCGCGAGCCTGCCGCCCGAAGCGCTGACCGCCCCGCTCGACCCGGCGCTGGCCGCCGCCATGCCCGTCTGGGGCGTGGAACCGGCCCCCGCGCCGATGGATCTCCCCTGGGGAAGCGATCCCGCGCGCCTGGCTGCCTATCATAAATCGCACGGCTGCGGGCGGTTCGTCAGCTGTTACGCCTTTTTGTGGCGGGACGGCGCGCTGCTCCCGGTGGAGCATCCCGATCCCATCCGCCTGTCCAATCTGAAAAGCTACGAATACCAGCGGCGCATCGCCGTGGACAATACCCGCGCCTTTCTGGACGGGTTTGAGGCGAACAACATGCTGCTGTACGGCGACCGGGGAACGGGCAAATCCTCCACCGTCAAGGCCCTGCTCAACGAATACGCGGGTGAGGGCCTGCGCATGATCGAAATGCCCAAGGAATCGCTGCGCGACCTGCCCGACCTGACCGGGTATCTGGCGGGGATTCCGATGAAATTCATCATCTTCATCGACGATCTGTCCTTTTCGCGGGACGACGACAACTATTCCGCCCTCAAGGCGGTGCTCGAGGGCGGGCTTGCCTCCCGGCCGCACAACGTCGTCATCTACGCCACCTCCAACCGCCGCCATCTGCTGCGCGAAACCTTCTCCGACCGCAGCGGGGACGAGGTGCACCACGCCGACACGGTACAGGAATCGGTGTCCCTGTCCGACCGGTTCGGCATCAGCCTGACCTTCCTGCTGCCGGATAAGCAGCGGTTCCTCGAAATCGTGGAACAAATCGCGAAGGATCGCGGCCTGCAGGTGGATCGGCAGACGCTGCTCGATGCAGCGGAACGCTGGGCGCTCGAGAGGGGCGGCCGTTCTCCCCGCTACGCAAGGCAGTTCATCACCGATGCCCAGGCACGCCTCGCGCGGGGCGAAGCGCTGTAAGGAAGGGAGCGGATGGCCATGGGCCTCTTTTCGCGCAAAAACAAAAAAACGCTGGAAACCGACCCCGCCCTTCTCGCCAAGCTGGACGGCAAGCTCATTCGCTATGTCACCCGCCGCGGCATGGACGAAAAGGGTAACCCCACCGAAACGGTGCTCGGCAAGGAGGGGCGCATCGCCTTTCATCAGGAAACCATCGCCGTATCCTGCGGCGGGACGGACGTGTTCCGCTGCCCCCTGGAGGCTGCCAAGTGCGGCGAGCTGATGAGCCTTGAAGGGGTGGTCATTTCCGGCCCCAATGAACTGACCGGCGGGCCGGACACGGTGGTGGCCTATTACAAATACTACCGCTGATCAGGCGAAGCGTTCCGGATGGTGTTTTACGCTGTCCGCCTCGGTGATGGGGCGTAGGACGCGGCAGGGTACCCCGGCGGCCAGACTGCCTGCCGGAATATCCCGAGTAACCACGCTGCCCGCCCCGATGACGCAGCCGTCGCCGATGGTCACCCCGGGGCACACGGTAACGCCAGCACCGAACCAGCAGTCGTTCCCGATATGTACCGGCTCGGCCCAGCACACCCGCTGCTTTGTGCCGTCGGGCATGGTCACCTCCCGCCTCTCGTCGGGGCACAGCGGGTGCTGCGGCGTCACGATGGTAACGTTCGGCCCGAAATTGCAGTCGTCGCCGATGGTCACACACGCGTCGTCCTGAATGGTCAAATTGAAATTGGCAAACAACCGCTTGCCGATGCGGGTATGGCAGCCGTAGTGAATAAAAATGGGCCCCTGCAGAAAGCTGCCCTCCCCAAGCTCGGCGAAGATATCGGCCAATATTGCCTGCCGTTTTTCGGTCTCGTCCTCAAAGGTCTGGTTATACTGCGTGCTCAGATTGTGGGTGCGCAGCTTAAGGGCGCGCAGCGCCGGGTCGCCGGGGCAGAAAAACTTGCCGGCAAAAATTTTCTCTTCTTCGGTCATATGTGCCTCCCCTTTCCGCTTATCGCCGACGGTTTGCCTGCCGCCGGCGTTTTTTGCTGCCGCTTTCCGCACGGCACTCTCCTTAAAACAGAAACACCGGCATGTCACCGCGCGGCGCATGTTTCTCCTGTGTCTCCTCCGCCGGTTCAGGTGCTGCCGGCGGCGTGGGGATGGTCTCTTCCGAGGGCACCGCCGCCTTGGACGGCATGGGGGCCGGCGATTTGGGCCTGGCGGCGGAACGGCGGGCCGGCGGTTCCGTCTGCCCCGCCGGCAGGCGGGCGGCAAGCGCCTCGATCGCCGCGGCGGCCGCCTCTTTCCCCAGCGCATCGAAGAAATCGTGCGTCTGCGCGATCTCCAGCCGGCGGCGCAGACGGCGGCATTCCAGTGCGTACCGTCCGGGATCCGCCCCCTCCTTCTGCCCCTCTTCCCATTCGAGCTGAGCAAGCTGGCGGCGGGCGTCGGCCTCGATTTCACCGTACTCCTCGGTACGCGTGTGCTGTATGGCGGCGAGCATTTCCCGCTCGTCCGCCTCCTCCAGATAGGCGAGGGTGAGCAGCGCGGCGGTTCCCCCGCTTGCGATCACCCGCTCCTTTATAGCGGCAAGGGCCTCGCGCATGCCCTCCCGTTCGGGCACGATGGCCACGGCCGGCTGCAGATACACCGCACCCAGCTCCTTGAGTGCCTTCCACACCGCCACCCGGTACCGCGAAGGGTTGGCCGGTATGCTGTAGCTGAGAGCCAGAAAATGCATACGCTGTTCCGCCTTTCTCAAAAAACTAAAGTTATAATTAACACAGGTTATTTTACCACATTTCCCCGTGGGCGTCAATTGCACTTTTTTGCCCTGCCGCTTTCTTTTTGCCGAAAAATGCGGTATACTGGGGGAAAGTGTCAAGGAAAGGATGGGATTTCTGTGCTGCAGCTGATACTGGGGCGTTCCGGCTACGGAAAGACCCATCGTATCCGGCAGGAGCTGGTGGCCCTCGCCCGGCAGGAGGAGACGCCTCCGCTCGTGCTGCTTGTACCGGAGCAGTATTCCTTTGAGAGTGAACGGGAACTGCTCAAAGCGCTCGGTCCCCGTCTGGCCGGCCGCATTCAGGTGCTCAGCTTCACCCGCCTGGCCCAGACGGTGGGCCGCGAGGTGGGCGGCCTTGCCGGACGGCAGCTGGACGACGGCACCCGGGCGCTGCTGATGAGCCGGGCGCTCGAGGAGACGGCGGACGCGCTCACCTTTTACCGGCGGCAGGCAGCCTCCCCCGATTATGTGCAGGCGATGCTCTCCCTGCTGTCCGAATGCAAGCAGTGCGCCATCACCCCACACCAGCTGGAAACAGCGGCCGCCACGCTCGAGGACGGTACCCTGCGCCAGAAGATGGGCGAGCTGGCCCTCGTACTGGATGCTTACGACGCCCTCGCATCGCGCAGCCATATCGATCCGCTGGACAGTCTCACCCTGCTGGCCGAGCGCCTGCCCGAAAGCCGCCGGCTCGACGGGGCGCTCGTCTTTGTGGATTCCTTCAAGGGCTTCACCGCGCAGGAACTGCAGGTACTGCGCGCGCTGCTGTGCAAGGCGGCCAGGGTGACGGTCGCCCTGTGCGCCGACGCGGTGGAGGACACCGCCGCGGGCTACGGCCTGTTTTCCCCTGTTATCCGCACCGCCGCCCGCCTGCGCAGCATGGCCTACGAAGCAGGCGTGCCGGTCGCCAAGGTGGAGCTGCTGCGCGAAAACCACCGCAGCCGCTGTACGGCGCTGCGTCTGCTCGAGGCGGGCGCCTTCTCCCCCCGCCCGGCGGTGGATTCCGCCCCCACCGAAGCGGCGGCGGTGATCCCCTGTGCCGATCTGTATGAAGAATGCGCCTTTGTCGCCCGGCGTATCCGCCGCCTTCTGCGGGAGGAGGGCCGCCGCTGCCGCGACATCGCCGTGGTGGCGCGCAATCTGGCCGCCTACGAGGGGGTGCTCGATGTCGCCTTTGAGGAGGAGGGTGTCCCCTATTATATGGACCGGCGGGAGGATATCCTGACCGATCCGCTCATCACCCTGACCCTGTCCGCCCTGCGGGCCGCGACCGAACCCGGCGGCCCCGATACCGAAGAGATGCTCCGCCTGCTCAAGACGGGGCTGCTGCCCGCTTTTGACGCCGAGCATACCGCCGCGCTGGAAAACTACCTGTACATGTGGCGCATCCGCGGAAGCATGTGGAGGCGGCCGTGGAGCTGGAACCCCCTCGGCCTGTCCGCCAAGCTGGACGACGAGGCCCTTTCCCAGCTTGCGCAGCGCAACCGGGACCGCGAAGCGCTTATGGAGCCGATCGAACGGCTGCGCGCCGCGCTGCATGGGCCGCACAAGCCCGATGGCCGCGCCTTTGCCCAGGCGGTCTACCACTATCTGACCGACGTGCAGGCGGACGAGGCGGTGCGCCTGCAGGTGGCCCGGCTGGACGAGGCGGGGGAACACGCCCTCGCCGATCGGGCCGCCCGCCTGTGGGATCTTCTCATGGACATGCTCAGCCGGTACGCCCTCGCCCTCGGGGACATTTCGCTTGCCCCCGCCCGCCACACCGAACTGCTGCGCCTTATGGCGGCGAGCGCTGACCTGGGC
The DNA here is from genome assembly GCA_902478605.1 of uncultured Oscillospiraceae bacterium. Taxonomy (GTDB): domain Bacteria; phylum Bacillota; class Clostridia; order Oscillospirales; family Acutalibacteraceae; genus UMGS856. The sequence goes on along the minus strand of CABSLQ010000051.1, from coordinate 2,083 downwards.
GCCATCCCGCAGAACCTCGACGCGGTCCAGGTGGGAGGCGCGGATCGCCTGCGCTTCTCCGATCCGGCCGTCGTCTTCATCCTCGGCGCGAACGAAGGGGTATTCCCCGCCTATCCCGCCGGAGGCGGTCTGCTGAACGACGCAGAGCGCCGGCAGCTCATCGCCGCCGGTTTGCCCATGACCGACGCGGGCGACCTGCAGGCGGTGGAGGAACGCTTTTTCGCCTATGCGGCGCTGTCTGCCCCGTCGGAACGCCTCTTTGTCAGTTACCAGCTCGGCAATGCGGCAGGGGAAACCCTCGTCCCCTCCTCCCTCGTGGAGCAGGTGCGGCGCATTCTGCCCGGCTGCGCCGTGCTGCAGCCGACTGACCCCGCCTGCCGCGACGTGGAATCGGAAAAGGACGCCCTGTCCCGCCTGGCCCCGCTGCTGGCCTATCCTACGGCGCAGGCGGCCGCCATCGCACAATGGTTTGACGGCCGGCCGGCTTACGCGCCCCGGCTCGACGCCATGCGCCGCGCCGCCCAGGGGACCCCCGCCGCCTTCACCGACGATAAGCTTGCCAAACGCTTTTTCGGCGACGACATGCGCCTGTCCCCTTCCCGCGTGGAAAAATACCACTACTGCCGCTTCGCCTATTTCTGCCAGTACGGCCTGAAGGCAAAGGCGCGCCGGCCCGCCGACCTGGACGCGATGGAATTCGGCACCCTGGCCCACTATGTCATGGAGGTCCAGCTGCGGGAATACACCGAACAAAAAACCGACCTTGCCTCCCTGCCCAAAGCGCAGGTGCTCGCCGACGCGGGCCGGCGGGTGATGGAATACGCCGACACCGTCCTGGGCGGCACCGAAAACAAATCCGCTCGGTTCGCCTGGCTGCTGAGCCGGCTTGTTGCCACGTGCGGCGGCCTGCTTTGGCAGGTGGTGCGCGAACTGGCGCAGAGCCGGTTTGTGCCGGTGGCATTCGAGCTGCCCATCGGCAGCCCAAACGGCGAACCGGAAGAAGCCGGCGTCGAGCCGCTGGTGCTCACCCTCCCCGACGGTGCCCGCATCCGGGTGCAGGGACAGGTGGACCGCGTCGACGTGTATCAGAAGGACGGCATTTCCTATGTGCGGGTGGTGGACTATAAAACCGGACACAAGGAATTCCGCCTTGACGAAGTGGTGGAGGGCATCAATCTGCAGATGCTCATTTATATCCTCTCCATCTGCCAGAACGGCGGTCCCCACATCGGGGAAAAGCCGCCCCACGACCTGCAGGAGAACAGCCCGATACAGCCCGCCGGCGTGCTGTATCTGCCCGCGCGGCTGCCCGTCGTGCGGGTGGAACGCGGTGCGCAGGGAGAGGCGCTCGAAAAGGAGCGCACCCGCACCATGCGCATGAACGGCCTGCTGCTCGACGATCCCGCCATTGTGCGCGCCATGGAAGCGGAGGCCGCCGGTCTCTTTATCCCCGCCCGCATCGGGGCGAACGGGAACTATCTGGCGGGCAGCTCGGTGGCCAGCCTGCGGCAGTTCGGCCTGCTCAAAAAGCGGATCGAGGCCCTGCTGTGCGACATGGCCGCTACCCTGCGCAAAGGGGACGTGGCCGCGGTGCCGGCCTGCGGCAGTGTAGACGCCTGCGCGTGGTGCGATTACCGCGCGGTGTGCGGGCACGAAGCGGGCGATCCCGCCCGCCTGATTGCCAAGCAGGACGCCGATGCGGTGTGGCAGGAGCTCGCCGACGCGGCGGAGTAAGCCGCACCGCCGAACCGTTATCCTGCACCCCCTGTCATTTATCCCGGTGCCGCCGTCCGCGAGCCGGTCAGGCTTCTCTGTATGGCGAACTGTATTAAAAGCGAAAGGAGGCGCGGCCATGCGCCAGTGGACCCCGGAACAGCGGCAATGCATCGAAGCGCGCGGCGGCACCCTGCTGGTGTCCGCTGCGGCGGGCTCGGGCAAAACCTCCGTCCTCGTGCAGCGCGTCGTCCGCCTCATCACCGATCCCGACCGTGCCGTGGACGTCGACCGCCTGCTGGTGGTCACCTTCACCAAGGCGGCCGCCGCCGAAATGAAGCAGCGGCTGAGCGCCGAGCTGTCCCGCCTG
>CABSLQ010000050.1 GCA_902478605.1 uncultured Oscillospiraceae bacterium | reverse complement strand
CGAGGTGTTGTCCCGGGTGACGCTCTCGAGCGCGGATACCTTAATCTTGATTTCCTCCACGTCCTCCGCCACCTTGTCCAGCTTCTCCAGCTTTTCGCGGGTTCCTGTGTGAGCCTCCATAAGCAGCTGGATATTCTTGTTCGTCACCTGTTCCTGGGTGACCTCTATCTTCGTGACGCGCTGCTTAACCTCTGCCAAATCCTTCCCCATAGCGTCAAGCCGCCCGTTTATCGGTTCAAGCCGTGCGTCCATCATCTGCCCGATAGCTTCCAGCATGTCCTTGTCGATCATCTTGTTCACCTCGCCCTCTCAGCATACCATGTCCCCCGCTCGTTTGCAAGAGGCTATTTTACGCCACCAATATTTGCGAAGGATTACCGCCACTTTCAGCAACGCGGTGTGTGGTTTGTTCACGCACCTACTCTTTCCCGTTGTCCCGCTCGACACACAAAAGCCGCCGCCCCGCAAGGCAGCGGCTCTCTATGTTGTGTGAATTTATGCAACGCGATCAGGGTAGTTGACAATGGCGACTTCCGTGGAAGCCGCTTTCACTTTGTCCACGATGGTTTCCAACTGTTCAGCCACCTCGTCGCTATAGTATGCCTCTCCGCATTGGGCACACTTCTCACAAGGAACATGCTTCACAATAATAATACAGTTATCCAGCTTCACAACATGGTCAGTCGTCGCTTGAACAAGTTCGCCTTTACACATAAAACAGTTCATTGTGTGCTCCCCTTTCTGGTCTTGAAATCGGATTGCCATCTCTTTGGATCCGGATAATAGGCGGTAATGATGAATATGCGGTTATCGCCGATCCCGCAGACCACATGAAGCCATCGGCCGCTGACCGCCGCACCGAGTACCAAACAGCTGGGGTAAGGATAATCTGTAGGATATTGTTCAATAACCTCGCCGGACATGATCGCGGCTTTTACGTCTCTTGGTTGTATATCCCTCTCCTGCAGCCGTTCCAGAACATGTGTCGTCCAGCGTATAGCTCTATTTTGACATAGTATGCGCAGTTCGTCAATGATTATCTCATTCATGCCTCCTGCTCCTCCACGTACTCCATTATGTCCCCAGGCTGGCAGTTGAGCAGGCGGCAGAGCTTTTCAATTGTACGAGTGTCAATGTCTCCCGTCCCTGTGCGTATCTTCTGCCAAGCCGATTGGCTCATAAGGTTCTCTTGACGGATTTTATACGTTGTGTAGCCTTTTTCCTTCAGAAGATTAATCAGCTTATCATACTTTATTGGCATATTGCACCGCCTTTCTACGATAACAATATACCATATAACATACACGATTTCAAGTGAATACATAGCACAATATTGTTCACGCGATTACGTGTATCCGGCTGCTGAGCACGGCCGACGAGCAGAGCATGAACCTGATTTACCACTTCGCGAAGAGTTTGTTAAAACCAGCAGAGACGTGAGCAACGAACAATAAAAGCGGCGAGCGGGCCAACATGGAACACCATGCGCCCGCTCGTTTCTTTTCGTACCTTTGAGCATGTTTTGGTGACAATAACGACCAAATAACGACCAAAACGCGAACCCAGCAAAAGAACAAACCCGAAAAAGCTAGCATTCAAGCCACTTTTTCGGGTCTTTTCGTGGTGCGGTCGACGGGACTTGAACCCGTACGTCAAAGACACACGCACCTCAAACGTGCCTGTCTGCCAGTTCCAGCACGACCGCATATGCTTCCGACTGTTGCCGGACGCGAGGTATATTATAGCATCTGCGTAAAGCCGTGTCAACTGCTTTTTGCAGAAAAAAGCCGCCGCTTTTTTATCAATTGACGCCTGGCGTCTTTCAATCTCTTTGACGGCGTGGTATACTAGTCAAGCAGGCGGGCTTTGAGCCTGCCAACCCAAAGGAGGCGTTTTTATGCGCTTGCTCGTTCTGGACGGGAACAGCATTGTCAACCGCGCGTTTTACGGTATCAAATTGTTATCCACACGGGACGGTCAGTACACCAATGCCCTGGTCGGCTTCATGAATATTCTGCAAAAGCTGCAGGATATGGTCGAGCCGGATCATCTCGCGGTTGCATTTGATCTGCCCGCTCCCACCTTTCGGCATAAGCAGTACGCCGCCTATAAAGCGGGACGAAAGGGCATGCCGGAAGAACTGGCGCAGCAGCTGCCGCTGCTTAAGCAGATGCTCACCCTGCTGGGCATTACCCTCGTGCAGCAGGAGGGCTATGAGGCGGACGATATTCTCGGTACGCTCGCAGCCGCGGCCGCCCGGGAAGGCGACTGCTTTCTCGCCACCGGCGATCGCGACGCGCTGCAGCTGGTGGACCCAAAGGTCACCGTGCTGCTGGCCGCGACCAAAATGGGACGGCCCGAAACGGTGGCCTACGACATCGCCGCCATCCAGGAAAAATACGGGCTCACACCGGCACAGCTCATCGATCTCAAGGCTCTCATGGGTGATACGAGCGATAATATTCCCGGTGTGCCGGGTGTCGGGGAAAAGACGGCACTCGACCTGCTGCATACCTATGGCAGTCTCGACACTATCTATCGCGATTTGGACACGCTCGCCATCCGGGACAGCCTGCGGCAAAAACTCGCAGCCGGCCGTGAAAACGCGTTCATGAGCCGCGAGCTCGGTACAATCTGCCGCACCGCGCCCATCGACACCGCGATGGACGCTTATGTAGTGCGGCCTGTCCAGCGGGAACCGCTCGCCCGTCTGCTCGCTTCCCTCGAGCTGTTCAAGCTTATCGAACGCTTCGGCCTGAACGAGCCGCTCCCCATGCCGGCCCTCGACAGCGCGGAGGAGGGGGCGTCCTCCCACCCCGTTTCTCCCACGGAAGGGGCAGAAGCCCTTCCGGATCTCCTCCGGGCGGTACGGGATACCTCTCGCATGGATTGCCTCGCCCGCCTGGAAGATGGCAGCCTCACCGGCCTGTATGCCGCCTGGGAAGATCGGGTTGCCTGTATACCGGCCGATGCGCCTGGCTTTGACGAGCTGCTCGACGAGCTGGATAATCCAAACGTGGCCAAACGCACCCACGACAGCAAGCCGCTGTGTGCCGCCCTGCTGCGCCGGGGACGCCGGCCGGCGGGCATAGCCTTGGACACCATGCTCGCCGCCTATCTGCTTAACCCGCTCGCCTCCAGCTATGAGCTGCCCCGGCTGGCGCAGGAATACGCCGTGGATCTGGCCGCGGGCGAAGCGGAAGAACCCATCCGCCTGCTGTCCCGTGTGGCGGAGCGGCTGGAAAAAGACATCGCGGAACAGGACCAGGCCGCGCTGCTGCACGACATGGAAATCCCGCTTGCCGAAGTGCTCGCGGCGATGGAAAACGCTGGTGTGGCTGTGGATGGTCCGGGCATCGCGGCGTTCGGCGACACGCTGCAGGCCCGCATCGACGATATCCAGCAACAGATTTACGACGCGGTGGGCTATGCCTTTAACCTCAATTCCCCCAAGCAGCTGGCCAAGGCCCTGTTCGAAGATCTTGGCCTGCCCGCCAAGAAAAAGACCAAATCGGGCTATTCCACCAGCGCGGAGGTGCTTGAAGGCCTGCGCAACGCTCATCCGGCCGTTTCCATGCTGCTGGAATACCGTATGCTGGCCAAGCTCAAATCCACCTACTGCGACGGTCTGCTCAAGGTGATCGCCCCCGACGGGCGCATTCACTCGTCTTTTAACCAGACCGAAACCCGCACGGGCCGCATTTCCTCCACCGAACCGAATCTGCAGAATATCCCGGTCCGGCAGGAGCTGGGCCGCGAAATGCGCCGCTTCTTCCGGGCGCCCGCGGGCTGGGTGCTGTGCGACGCCGACTATTCGCAAATCGAGCTGCGCGTGCTCGCCCATATGGCAGGGGATTCCACCATGATCGAAGCGTTCAACTCCGACGCGGATATCCACCGCATCACGGCCTCTCAGGTGTTCGGCGTACCGGAGGAGCTGGTCACGCCCCTCATGCGCTCACGGGCCAAGGCGGTCAACTTCGGCATCGTATACGGCATCGGCGCCCACTCCTTGTCGCAGGATATCGGCGTCACCTACGCCGAGGCGAAAGCGTATATTGACGAATATCTGCGGCACTACAACGCGGTGGCGGGTTTTATGGACAGGCTGATTGAAACGGCAAAGGCCGCCGGCTATGCCGAAACGCTCTTTCACCGCCGCCGTCCGCTGCCCGAGCTGAAGGCCTCCAACGGCATGACCCGTTCGTTTGGGGAACGAGTTGCCCGTAACATGCCGATACAGGGCACCGCGGCGGATATCATCAAATACGCCATGATCCGGGTGTATAACCGTCTGAAGGCGGAGGGCATGCGCGCCCGCCTGATCCTGCAGGTGCACGACGAGCTGATTGTGGAAGCGCCGGAGGAGGAAGCGCAGCGCGCCGCCGCCATCCTCAAGGAAGAAATGGAGGCCGCCGCTCACCTTTCGGTCCGGCTGGCCGTGGATGTCCACACCGGCAAAACCTGGTACGACGCCAAAGGATAACCCCGCTTTTTATATGCGCCGGCAGTTCACACCTGCCGGCGTTTTTTTGAAAATTATGCTTTTATCCGTCTAATCTTAAACAAAACTTCATAGTAAACATTTGACAAGTATTTTTCTTTCCTTTATACTCATGACGGAAAGGGGTAAGGCAATGGAAAAGGGCAAGGATAATCTATATATGGCCAGCGAATACGTCCGTTTTCTATCGCGCCTGTTTCTGACGGCCAAGCGCACTTACGGCCGCCATCAGGATGACGTGCGTTCCGGCTCCCGTGCCTTTGACGTGCTGTTCATGCTGCAGGTGCATGGGGAACGGCCGCCGACCATGTCCTGTCTGGCAAATGAGCTTGGGATCTCCAAGCAGCAGCTGACCAAGCTCATCAATCCGCTGGAAACGCGCGGCCTTGTGCGCCGCATGCACGATAATCTCAACCGCCGGCAGGTGCATGTGATCATCACGCCGGAGGGGGAACGCGCCGTGGATGCCCTGCTCGATGCGCAGGCCAGCCGCCTGGCGCCCGACATGGATGTGTACACCCCCGAAGAAAAGCAGGATTTTCTGTCCTGTGTTTCCACCATCCGGCGTCTGCTCGGCAAGCTGGAGACCGCCGGATAACCCCATCATGAGGAGAGAGGACATGCCGCTATGAACATCGTCCTGGTCATCGATCAATACGATAACAGCAACAATGGCACCACCGTCACCGCCCGCCGCTACGCGCAGCAGCTTCGCAGCCGCGGGCACCAGGTAACCATTCTGGCGGGGGGCGAGCCTACGCCGCATAAAATCTGTGCGCCGGTGCATAAGATCCCGGTGTTCCAGACGCTCATAGAAAAGCAGGGCTTCCGGTTCGCCAAGCCGGACGAAGAGGCCTATTATCAGGCGTTCCGTGACGCCGACGTGGTGCATTTTTATCTTCCCTTCCGTTTCTGCCGGCGCGGGGAGGAAATCGCGCGGCAGATGCGCATTCCCACCGTGGCCGCCTTTCATGTGCAGCCGGAAAACGTCACCTACAGCATCGGCATGGGAAAAAGCAAGCGGATGAACGATTTTCTTTACAGCTGGTGCTACCGGCGGTTCTATAACCGGTTCCGGTATATCCACTGCCCGAGCGAATTTATCGCCGGTCAGCTGCGCGAGCATGGATATGACGCCCAGCTGTGTGTCATATCCAATGGGGTGGATCCCATGTTCCGTCCGCTCACGATGCCGCGGCTGCCCGAGCTGGAAGGCAAATTCGCCGTGGTGATGGTGGGGCGCCTGTCGGGAGAAAAGCGCCAGGATCTTATCATCGAAGCGGTGAAGCGCAGCCGTTACCGCGATCGCATTCAGCTGGTTCTGGCCGGTAAGGGGCCCAAGGAAAAGGAGTACCGCCGACTGGGCGCGTCCCTGCCCAATCCACCGATCATCCGTTTCTTTGAGCAGGAGGAACTGCTGCATCTTCTCAACAGCTGTGATTTGTACGTGCATGCGTCGGACGCGGAAATCGAGGGCATTTCGTGTATGGAGGCCATCGCCTGCGGATTGGTACCGGTCATCGCCGACGCGCCGCTTTCCGCCACGCCCCAGTTCGCCCTCGACGAGCGCAGCCTCTTTGAAGCGGGCAATCCCGATGCGCTCGCGCAGAAGATCGACGACTGGATCGATCATCCGGAGCAGCGGGAAAGCATGCGGGCGGCTTATGCCGCGCTGGGCGATACGATGCGGGTGGACGCCTGCGTCGCCCGCGCCGAAGACATGTACCGCCAGGCCATTGCCGATACGCGCCGGTACGGCTATAAGCAGCCGCAGCAGAGCCGTCTGCGCCGGCTGACCCATCCGGATCCGGATAAAGTCAACGAGCGGTTCTGTCACGCCTCCCCCCTGACCAAAAGCCTGTTCGGGGCCGTGACGAATTTTCTCACACCGCTGCTGCTCTTCATTAACGGTCTGTTTTTCGGCCTGCGGGTGGAAGGACGGCATAACCTGCGGGGTATCCGCGGCGGGGCCGTGACGGTGCTCAACCATGTGCACCCCATGGACTGCACCATGACCAAAGTGGCCACCTTCCCCCACCGGCTGTACTTTGTCAGCCTGCGCCGCAATCTGGAGCTGCCCTTCACGGGCTGGCTGGTCCGGCTGTGCGGCGGGCTGCCCCTTCCCCCATCGCCCCAGCAGATGGTCCGTTTTCAGCGGCAGCTGGAGGAGACGGTGCGGCAGGGAGACTGGGTCCATTACTATCCGGAAGGGCTGCTTGTGCGGTATCACGAAAAGCTGCGGCCGTTTCATAACGGCGCTTTCCTCACCGCCGCGCGCACGGGCTGTCCCGTTGTGCCGATGGCCGTGGTCTATCGCCGTCCCACCGGCCTGCGCGCCTTGTTCCGGAGCAAACCGGATCTGACGCTGCGCATCGGGGAGCCGGTATATCCCCATCCGGCGCTTTCCCACCATGCGGCGGTACAATCGCTGCAGCTGCGTACCCGGTACGCGATGGAACGTCTGATGGGCGACGCCGACGCGGGCCACCCCATTGAGCTAGACGACTGCGAAGACCGCATACAGACACAGGAGAGGCTGTAAACGGCTCTCGTGAAAGGGGTTTGTTCCATGCAGTGGAACCGCAAAACCGTCCGCCTGCTGTTTGCCCTGGTGGCATTCGGCGTGCTGCTGTTCGTTGGGCTGCAGAATCTCGGGTCTGTGATCCGTTTCGTGCAGATCGGCATACGCCTGCTCTCGCCTTTTCTCATCGGCTTATGCCTGGCATTTATCCTAAACGTCCCGATGCGCGCCATCGAAACGCGTCTCTTCTCGCCGCTTAACCGCCGCCTGGGCCGGCGATGGAATCGCCTGCGCCGGCCTCTTGCGGTACTGCTGACGCTTTTGCTGGCCTTTGGCGTGGTGCTGGTGGTGATATTTCTCATTGTACCGGAGCTGGCGCGCACGCTCGTCGTCCTCGCCGAGAGTATTCCCGGCTTTCTGCAGCGGGCCGAGCACTGGGTGACCGAACTGGCGGCCAAATACCCCCAGTGGAAGGATTGGCTCCTTTCGCTGGAGCTGGATTGGGGAAATCTGGCGCAGAAGGCGATCGAATTCGCCCAGAACGGGGCGGTCAACCTTTTCAATACGACGGTCAACTTCGCTTCCTCGGTGGCCAGCGGCCTGTTCAACACCTTCCTTGGCCTGATTTTCGCCATCTACGTGCTGATGCAAAAAGAAACACTGGCCCGCCAGCTGACCCGCCTGGGCCGTGCTCACCTGCCTGCGGGCAAGACCGACGCCATCCTGCGCATCGGCCGTCTGGCGGACGGCACCTTCTCCCGTTTTCTCGCCGGCCAGTGCCTGGAGGCAATCATCCTCGGCCTGATGTTTTTTGTCACGATGTCGGTCTGCCGTTTCCCCTACGCGCTGATGATCGCGGTATTGATCGCTGTTCTGGCGCTCATCCCCATGTTTGGCGCCATCATCGGCTGTGTGATCGGCGCCCTCTTGATTTTCGTAAACAACCCGATGCAGGCGCTATGGTTCGTCGTGCTCTTCCTCATATTGCAGCAGATCGAAGGCAATTTCATCTATCCCAAGGTGGTGGGCACCTCGGTGGGGCTGCCCTCCATCTGGGTGCTGGTGGCGGTCACCATCGGCGGCGGGCTGTTCGGCGTGTTCGGCATGCTGACCTTTGTCCCGCTGTGTTCGGTGGTGTACAGCCTGCTGCGTGAAAGCACCAATCGCCGTCTGCAGAAAGACGCCGCCGCTCGAAAGGAGTAACCATGTTTTTCAAGCCAAAAGAACCCGTTTCCTCTTCCGCCGGACTCTCGGAGGAAGCCGTCGCCCATGCCGTTCCCTCGCCGGAGGCAGCGGTCCGCGGCGCTCCCTCCACGGGGGAAATGCGCGCGCGTTCCTTTGCGCACGGGCTTCATTTTTACAAACTCTGCTGGATTTTCTTCATCGGCTCCTTTCTCGGCGTGATTATTGAAACCATCTGGTGTCTGGTGCTGTATCAGAAGTTCGAAAGCCGGCAGGGGGTCATTTACGGCCCCTTCAACCCGGTATACGGTTTCGGCGCGCTGGTGCTCACGGCCGGCCTGCACTGGCTGATCAAGAAGCGGGACCTGTGGGTGTTCATCGGCAGCGCCATCCTCGGCAGCGCGGCGGAATTCATCTGCAGCTGGGTGCAGGAAACGGTTTTCGGTTCCGTCTCCTGGCAGTATGACGGCACCACGCTCAATCTGCAGGGACGCATCAATTTGCTGCACGCGCTGCTGTGGGGGTTTCTCGGCCTGCTGTGGGTCAAGGAGATGTATCCCCGTTTTTCCCGCCTGATTGAAAAGATCCCGAACAAATGGGGCGTTCCCCTGACCTGGGTGATGGTGGTGCTGCTGGCGCTCGATATGGCGATTTCCGGCTTTGCCGTGGCCAGGCAGGCGGCGCGGCACGACGGCGAACCCGCCGCCAACGCCTTTGAGGAGTTCCTCGACGAGCACTATGACGACGAGTACCTGGGCCGCATCTACACCAATCTGGTGGAAGTATAAAAAGGTTCCGCTGCACCAAAAATGCAGCGGAACCTTTTTATATGGACTGCAAAAAAACGTATCGTTCCGCATTGGACAGGGCGGGAACAAAGGCATAGCCGTCCCACGCAAAATGCTGCAGCGCTTCCGGCTCCTCCATGCGGTTTTTCACGATATAGCGGGCCATCTCGCCCCGTGCCATCTTGGCGCCCGTCGCCAGGGTGATGCGCCGTCCGCGCCGCATCACGCAGAATTCGCAGGTGATCAGCCGGTCGCCCGGCCGGCGGAACCGCGTGACGGTGCGGCCGTACTCGCCCGATGCCAGATTCACCACCGTTTCCCCGCCCGCAAAAAGCGCGCGGCAAATCCGATCGCCCCAGAAGGCATACAGGCTTTGCCCATCCACCCGCAGCCGGCACTGCAGCGCGAGCCGATAGGGCAGAATCGCATCGGCCGGGCGCAGCAGGCCGTACAGGGCGCTGCATATGCGCAGGTGATCCTGCGCGAAGGCGAATTCCTCCGGCGTGAAATCCTCCGCATGCAGGTGCTGGTAGGCCAGCCCGTGATAGGCAAGCAGGGCCGCCGTTCCAGGCGCGCCCCAACGGAAATCCTGGTAATAGCCGAATGCCCGCAGGGCGATTTCCGGCCCAACCTCCAGCACGCTTTCCAGTTCAAACGGTGCCAGTTCGCGCAGCTGTGCGGCAAGGCGGCGCGTCTCCTGCTCAAACGCCGGCACGGTCAGCGGAATACCGGGCGGCCCGGCCGTTCGCTGGTTTTTCGCCGGTGACAGCACCGCTAGCATGTCGTCCCCTCCGTTCGCATCGACCGGAGAATGCACCCGCCGCCGAGCACCTCGTCTCCGTCATAAAACACCACGGCCTGTCCGGGTGTGATCGACTTCTGCGGCTGATCGAAAACCACCCGCGCCACGCCGTTTTCCGCCGGATACAGGGTGGCCGCCGCAGGCGGCGCCTGGTAGCGAATGCGCGCCTGCACCCGCAGCGGTGCATCCGGCGGCGCAATGGACACGAAATTGAGCCTACCCGCCTGCAGGCCGTCCGCCATCTGCCGCCCCTGCGGGCCAAGCACCACGCGATCCCGCTCTGCGTCAAGCGCCACGACAAACATCGGCTGCCCCAGCGCAATGCCGAGACCCTTGCGCTGGCCGATGGTATAGCGGCCTATCCCCTGATGCCGGCCGAGTACACGCCCCTCTTCATCCACGAAATCGCCCGGCTGCATGCGCCGCCCCGTGTACCGTTCGATAAACGCGGCATGATCGTCGTCGGGGATAAAGCACACCTCCATGCTGTCCCCCTTGTCCGCAACGGGCAGCGCGTATTCCCGGGCCAGGGCGCGCACCTGCGCCTTATCCAGCTCACCCAGGGGAAACCGCACCCGGGCGAGCTGCTCCTGGGTGAGACTGTACAGCACATAGCTCTGATCCTTTTCCGCCGCAGACCGGGCAAGCGTGTAGCGCCCGCGGGCGGCGTTATAGGCCACGCGGATATAATGCCCGGTGGCCAGGCAGTCCATGCCGCTGCGCAGCGCGTAATCCAGCATGGCGCCGAATTTGATGGTCCGGTTGCAGGTGACGCAGGGGTTGGGGGTGCGGCCGGCCAGGTATTCGCTGACAAACTCCTCCACCACATGGCAGCGGAAGGTCTCGGAAAGATCCAGCACCCGGTGCTCGATTCCAATGCCTTCGCAGACGCGCCGCGCGTCCTCGATATCCTGCCCCGCGTCGGCGTGCAGGCGCAGGGTGACCCCCGTCACCGCATAGCCCTGCTGTGCCAGCAGCAGGGCGGCCACCGAGCTGTCCACGCCGCCGCTCATACCGACCATGACCCGTTCCATTTTCCGACCTCTTTCTGTCATAACCTCAAAGGGCACACGCCAACAGAAGCCCTATGCCCTGTCTCCGAGTATACCACGTTTCTCCCCGCAAACGCAACCGAGAAAGTGCTTGCCTTTTTTTGCCCTGCGTGGTATGGTTAAGGGCAGAAGCGGAGGGAAATGGTATGCAGCAGGAGCAGGCGCGTGCTTTGTTCGAAAAAAGCACCATACGTGGGTATAAGCTGGACTGCCTCATTCGCTATGGTCCCGCGAAATGCAGCCGCATTCTCGACGCCTCCCTCGCGCATCTTTCCCGGCTCGCACAGGAAGAGGAAGAGCCGCCCGTGTCGCCGGCCGGCCGGCTTTTGTATGGGCATTTGCTGCCGGCCCTCGCCTATTACCTGGCGCTGCGCGAAAACGGCGTAACGGAGGAAGAGGCCGTGGAGACCGTGGATGCCGAGCTGCAGCGTTTCGCCCGGCAGGAGGCCGCCTCGCTGCACACCCTGCTGCGTCTGCCCTTCCGCTTTACGGTTTTCCGGGCCATGGCCCGCCGCCGCATTCCCCGCGCCTATCCGCCCGAGGCTTTTGGCACCCAGCGGCAAAGCGCCCCCGGCGCCGCACTCGCCTTTACCGTGCACCGCTGCCTGTATCGGGATATTCTCCACGCCCATGGCGCCGACGCTCTGTGCCCCGCCTTTTGCCGCGCCGAACAAACCGCTTACAACGGTCTGCTGCCCAAAATCGGGTTTGACCGGCCGACCACCCTCCTCGAAGGCGATGCCTGCCTCTTCCGGTTCTATAAACGATATGGCGCGCAGGCGCGCGAAGAGCCGCCCACCGCTCCATTCTGATTATTTTATTTGAAAAGGAGAACCCGCTATGAAAGACTTTTCCCTGCAGCTGTACTCTCTGCGCCATCTGCCGCTTCAGCAGCAGCTCGAGCTGGCGGCGGACGCCGGCTATCCCGGTGTGGAATTTTACACCTACGAGGATTATACGCCCGCCGAACTGAAAAAGCGGCTGGCCGACCTGCATCTGCGCGCTGTCGGCACGCATATCGGCTGGGATCGGCTGCAGGAGGATCTGGACGGCTGCGTCCGCTATTGCGTGGAGGCGGGGATCGAAACCGCCGCCTGCCCCGGCGTGGATCTGCCCGATCGGGATACCGCCCTGCGGCATGCGGAATTTCTGGAAACCTGTGCCGAGCGCTTTGCCGCCGAGGGAATCCCCTTCGCCTATCACAACCATACGCAGGAATTTGCGCGTGCGGGCGGGGAGACGATGCTGGAGGCGATGCTCTCTCATACGAAGCGGCTGTATTCCGAGCTGGATATCTTCTGGGCGGTCTATGCCGGCGTGGATCCCATCGCCTTCATGAACCAGTATCCCGATCGGTTCCTCCTCCTGCATTTCAAGGAAATGGGAGACAACAAGGCAAATGTGGAGCTCGGCCGCGGCCAGCTTGACTTTGCCGCCCTGACCGCCGCCGGGAGAGCGCACAACGTCCGCGCTTTCATCGTCGAGCAGGAGGAATACACCATGGATCCGGCCGAAAGCGTGCGGGTGGACGCCGCTTTTATGCGTACGCTGTAAGCGGCTCTTCCCGCCGCAGACGAAAAAAAAGGCATGGGGACCACATGTTGGTCCCCATGCCTTTTTAGGATGCCCTGCACGCCGCGTAAACGGCCCATATAAAAGCCGCCATCGTGATAAGCAGCACCAGAACCACAATCAGCAGAAACGGACCGGGCAGCGACTGCAGCCGCAGCGTATACCAGGTGGCGTAACAGCAGGCACCCATCAGCTCCGCTTTCAGTGCGGCAATGGCCAGCCGCAGCAGCCCGTCGCATGTGGCCCGCCCCTCGCCCTGCATGGACGCCGGCAGACGGAAGCGCCTCACAAACAAACCAAGTACGGTAAGCAGCACGTACCCGGCAACTCCCACAAGGGGCATGATCAGCAGACGGAACCGGCCTTCTCCGGCGGCTGTCTCGCCTTGCGCCGTCATATGCCCCGGAAGATGCGCAGGGCTCGCCCCCCACCAGGTGATAATGGCGGCGACCATCACCGCCAGAAAAATCAGGCCAAGGATCTCCAGGATAAGTTGCGCCCTACCGTACGCTCTTTTCAAGAGGCAGCGCTCCTTTACGTTTTATGTTCTGCGCTTTTCCAGTTTATTGATCCGCTCCAAATCAGCATTTTCTCCAATTACCACGAGGATATCGCCATCATGAATCATATCGTCGCCCCCGGGTGCCACGCGCAGCACCTTGCCCGATCGGATGGCCACCACATTGAGTTTATAGCGATTGCGGATATTGCTTTGCTTGAGCGTGCAGCCCACCCATTCGTCGAGGGCCTGCAGTTCCATCAGGCTGTGCTCCGACGACAGTTCCATATAGTCTATCAGATTATTGCTCGACAGGCTCCGCGCCAGCCGTACGCCCATATCCCGTTCGGGCATGATCACCTGGTCCGCACCGATGCGCTCCAGTATTTTTTTGTGCGCTTCACCGCCTGCCTGCGCCACAATTTTTGTGGCGCCGTGATCCTTGAGCGCCATGGTGGCAATGCAGCTTATTTCCACGTCCTTGATGCTGAGCACCACCACATCAAAATTGCGCAGCCCCAGCGTGTCCAGCGCATCGTTGTCCAGAATATCCGCCTGCACCGCATGGGTGACTTCATGCGAAATATCCGCCACCTTCTCCGGGTCGATATCCACCCCCAGGACTTCCACCCCCATGGTCGTCAGCGCGCGTGCCACGCTGGCGCCAAACCGGCTGAGGCCCAAAACGGCAATTTGTTTCATACAAACGACTCCCTTCCCCTGTAAAAGCCTTATCCAACCATGACCCTGTCTTCCGGGTACCGGATGGCGCACGCCTTATCCGGTCCGCCGGACAGCGCCATCGACACGGTGAGCAGACCAACCCGCCCGCAGAACATGGTCAGGATGATCATCACCTTGGCCACCGCATGCAGCGACGGCGTAATGCCCGTGGACAGGCCCACGGTGCCGAATGCGGAAACCACCTCAAACAGAATATCCACAAGCGATTCATGCCCGCCGCTCCAATATTCAATCGCACTGATAACCACCGTATCCACCAGGACCAGGGACAACGCCAGAATTGTGATGGCCAGTGCTTTCTTTATCAGCCCTTCGCCCAAACGGCGCTGGCGATAGTTATAGTCCTGCCGCTGCCGGATGATCGCCAGCACCGACAGTATCACCAGAAAACAGGTCGTGGTTTTGATGCCGCCGCCCGTGGACGCCGGCGAAGCGCCGATAAACATCAGAATGATGCTCACCAGCTGCATGGCGGGGGTCGTATCCCCCTGCCCGATGGTGTCAAACCCGGCCGTGCGCAGCGTCACCGACTGAAAGGCGGAGGCCAGTATTTTTTCCGCGGGTCCCACGCCGGGCTTGGCGAGCGTTTCCGCATTGTTCCATTCGAGCAGGGCCGTCAAGAGCGTGCCGATAAGGAACAGCGAACCCGACATAACCAGCACCATGCGGCTGTGCAGTGTCAGGCGGCCGAAACGGCGGTTGTGCAGGATATCGAGGATGACCGAAAAGCCCAAGCCGCCAATCGTGATAAGCGCCATGATGGGCAGGCAGATGAACGGATCGGTCATGAACGGTTCAATGGAATTTTGGAATCCGAACGCGTCAAAGCCCGCGTTGCAGAACGCGGAAACCGACAAAAAAGCGGCGTGAAAGACGGATTCGCCCACCGGATAACCGAGGCTCAGCAAACGGATAAAAAATAAAACGGCAGCCGCGCCCTCCACCACCAGGGTCACAAGCACCGCGCTGCGGACAAGCCGCACCATCCCCTGCAGCGAATCGGTGTTAAAGGATTCCTGTAAAAGAAGCCGCTCGCGCAGGGAAATGCGCTTGCCGATGGCCATGAAAAGGAGCGAGGCAACCGTCATGAATCCGAGGCCGCCGACCTGGATCAGCAGCATGATCACGATTTTTCCGAACAACGTAAACGTCACGCCGACATTGACGACCGTCAGACCCGTGACGCATACCGCTGACGTGGCCGTGAACAGGGCGTCCAGGAAGGTGATGGCCGAACCGTTCTCGATCGTGGCAAAAGGGAGACGGAGCAGCAGAGCGCCCAGCAGTATGGACACCAAAAACCCAAGCGTCAAAATCTGCACCGGCCGCAGACGCTTCATTTTCTTTCTTAGGAAACCGAGCATGAACGATTGCCTCCCACAAGCAGCCCATTGTTTTGGCCATTATAGCATGATCGGTTGCGCTTGACAACCGGCATCTCATTCGGCAGCCGCGGGATTTCCAGCTGCCGTCCAAACCTCTCCGCCGCCCTTTTCTTCCGGGGCCGCATATTGTGCGAGCACCTGCTGCGTCTGTGCACACATACGCTGCACCACATCGGCCGGCGATTCAATACGCGCCTCGCCGCCGAATCCGAACACCCAGGACAAAAACTGCGGGCTGACCGCCACACGTACCCGCACCAGGAAGGTGTCCGGGCCGTCGCGGCGAATGGCCGCTTCCTCCCCAAAGCGATCGAGCACCACCCCAAGCAGACGATTGGCAAACCGCAGGGTCACCGTCTCCTCCTCGCCGCCGAACATGCCGAATACGCCCTTGGTATATACGGCCATGTCGAAATGCTCGAACGCCTCCTGCCCGTCCCGCGCTTCGCCGGTCATGGCGATATCGAACATCTTGTCCACGCGGTAATGGCGCACACCGCCCGTCTGCGAATCAAATGCGATGAGGTAATACCGTTCTTCCGCCCAGCACAGCGCCCAGGGGCTGATCCGATAGGTCTTGCCGCCCCGGCGGAACTGCTTTTCAAAGGCATTGGAGCATGCATCGCGAAACGCCCATTCCAGATAGCGAAAGGTGATGCGCCGATTGGCCGCGATGGCCTCATATAGTTTATCCACATTGATATAAATACTCTCGTTCATGGTTTTGACCCGGTTGGCCACATATACCTGCCGCTGCAGCTGCTGCGCCTGGTGGCGGCTGGCAAGCCCCTCCACCTTGCGGATGAGCTGGTGGGATTTTTTATGGGTCAAAAAGCGGGAGGACTGCACCGCATCCACGAGCAGCTTGAGCTCAGGCAGTTCAAAGGTGCGTTCTCCCACATAATATACCGTATGCTGTCCGTCCTTGCGCGAAATAATGTCCATTCCGAAGTCCATGAGCGTCTGCAGATCGGAATAGATGCTTTTCCGTTCTGCCGAGATCCCCTCGGCCTCCAGCAAGGCGATGATGTCCGCCACGGTCAGACCGTGCTCTTCGTCCGTACGCTCGAGAAGGATCTGCCGGATGAACAGCAGCTTGAGCTTCTGATTGGCGTTTTTTGGCATACCCCTTCCTTCCCTTCCCCGTTAGACTGTCAGACTCATTATACTACACCTCCATGATTTGTAAAGGAATATTTCTCCCCCTATAGGCTGTTATACTGCCATAAGCCCATTAAGAGGAGGAACGGACGATGTCGCGTTCTTCCGCAGATGGGAATATCCCGCCATACGCCGGGGGCAACGCCCTCCCTGCAAAGAACAGCGCCCGGTTTGTTAACCGGGCGCTGGCTCGCTTATAGGCTTGGCTATTCCGCATCAAAAAACACATGCATGGACAGATAGCGTTCTCCCGTATCCGGCAGCAGGGCCACAATCGTCTTGCCCTCGTTCTCCGGCCGGCGGGCCAGGCGGAGCGCCCCGGCGACCGCGGCGCCGGAGGATATGCCCACCAGCAGCCCTTCGCATCGGGCGATGGCCCGCGCCGTCTCGAACGCTTCATCGTCCGCAATGGTCACTATCTCATCATACACCGTGGTGTCCAGCGTCTCCGGCACAAAGCCGGCCCCGATCCCCTGCAGCTTATGCGGGCCCGCCTTGCCGCCCGAAAGCACCGGGGAACCTGCCGGTTCCACCGCCGCCACATGTAATGCGGGCAAGCGTTCCTTCAAATAACCGCCCGCGCCGCTGATGGTGCCGCCGGTGCCGACGCCCGCCACAAAAATATCCACCTTGCCGTCCGTATCGGCAAAAATCTCCGGACCGGTGGTCGCACGATGCGCCGCCGGGTTGGCGGGATTGACAAACTGTCCCGGGAGGAACGCCCCGGGAATCTGCGCGGCCAGCTCCTCCGCCTTGGCAATGGCGCCTGCCATCCCCTTGGCGCCCTCGGTCAGCACCAGCTCAGCGCCGTAAGCACGCAGCAGGCCGCGCCTCTCCACGCTCATCGTCTCGGGCATGGTCAGAATCAGGCGATACCCCCTCGCCGCCGCAACCGCGGCAAGGCCGATCCCCGTGTTGCCGCTCGTCGGCTCGATAATCACCGATCCGGGCCCCAGAAGTCCGCGGGCTTCCGCGTCCTCCACCATGGCCTTGGCAATGCGATCCTTGGCGCTACCCGCCGGATTAAAATATTCCAGCTTGGCCAGCAGCGTGGCCCGCACGTCCTTTTCTTTTTCCAGCCGCGTCAGCTCCACCAGCGGTGTCCGCCCAACCAATTCGGTCAATCCCTTATAAATGCGTCCCATTACCCATCCTCCTGAAGCGAATTCATATTAATTTACTATGAAATAAAGTATACACATCTTGCTCCCCGCTGTCAAGAGAATATCTTGGGTTCCCTGGAAATCCGCCGGATCAGAAATACCGCAGCAGGGAGACCACCTTGCCGAGCACGACCACCTCCTTGACGATGATCGGTTCAAACTCGTCGTTTTCGGGCTGCAGCCGGATATGATCTTTCTCCACATAAATCCGCTTGACGGTTGCTTCATCCCCTACGAGTGCCACGACAATATCGCCGTTCTCCGCCACCGGGGTTTTCTGCACAATCACCACATCGTGATCGAGAATCCCCGCCTTAATCATGCTGTTCCCCGAAACGCGCAGGGCGAACAGGTCGCCGGGGTTGTACCCGCCGCCCGAATAGGGGACATACTCCTCCACCTCTTCCACTGCCAGAATGGGGACGCCGGCGGTCACCTTGCCAAGCAGCGGCACCCGCGCCACATTTTCTCCGGGCAGGCGGATAGCCCGGTTAAGGCCGCTTTTGCGCGAGATGTACCCCTCCTCTTCCAAAACCTTTAAGTAGGCGTGTACGGTCGAGGTGGACTTGATACCGGCCGCCGCGCAGATCTCACGCACCGTGGGCGGGATCCCGTCCTGTGCGCGTTCCTTGAGAAAGGTCAGGACTTTCTGCTGTTTTTCATTGAGTGGCTTCATAAGACAGCTCCTTTCCGACGTCATAACCGCCCTGCCGGGCGCTATATTTTTCCTATAGCCCTTAGTATAACACATATGTTCTTCAAACGCAAACAAATGTTTGTTGTTTGCTCAAAAAAAGCTTACAGTTTATTCATAGTCAATTCACACAAAGAACGAAATATAAAACTATAATAAGCATGTACTCAAACAGAACACATAAGCGGAGCCGCACCGCTGGTGTTCAAGGCAAATTCTGAGTACGTTCTACCCTCCTCAAAACACCCCTCTAACAGTAAAAGCCCCGCCAACGATGGCGGGGCTTTTACTTTGCGGCCGAAAAAAGCGCGGCTTTGCTCCCTGCCTGCTCATAAAAAAGCGTCACGCTGCAGCCGCACGAGGCCGTCCGCTGTGAGTTCCCACCATTCGGTGCAGACCTCCGCCATCAATTTGCGATCGTGGGTCACGGTTACCATGGCCCCGCCATACGAGGCGAGCGCCTGCCGAATAACCGGCGCCGACAGGGGACTGAGATTGCGTGTCGGCTCATCGAGCAGCAGCACATTGCAGCCCGTCAGCAGCAAGCGGGCCAGAAGAAGCTTGGCCTTTTGTCCGCCGCTGAGCGCCTGGACAGGCCCCCGCATCTCATCCGGTGTGAATTTCAGGCTGCCAAGCAGCGTGCAGGCCCTGGTCACCGCCTCTTTGCCCCCTTCCGGTGCGAGAAAATCCGTGGGGGCCGCCGCACCGGCCAGTGCTTCATCGTAATCCTGCGGCATATAACCGGCCCGGATATCCGTCCGCTCCCGCAGCTGCTCCCAAAATTGACGCAGCAGGGTGGTTTTTCCCTGGCCATTGCTGCCGAGAATGGCCACATGGCGCGGCCCCTGCACATACAGGGAAATGCCGTGCGCCAGCTCCCGTTCGCCCGCCATGAGGCGATCCAGGTCTATACGCAGCACCTCCTTGCTTTTTGGCAGCGTGATGCCGGCAGCAAATTGGTACGCGATGGCTTCCTCCACGTCGGGAATCTGCTCGAAATCGTCCGCCGCTCTTTCCAGGCGTTTTTCCTGTGATTTGAGACCCTTCATTTTCTTTTTCAGCAGGCGTCCGCCGGCCGGATCCCGACGGGAAATCGCATGCAGCTCGTGATCCACCCGGTTATAAATCTGCTGCCACCGTTCCATCTGCGCCTGATGGTTTGCCTGCTGTTTACGCGCGACCTGCTCCTGCTTGGCAAGGGCCAGTCCGCGCTCCCGCACATAATCGGCATACCCCAGAGCCGCCACCGTGTGACGCGGCATCGTTTTGCGGCGCACCTGTTCAAGATGGAGGATACCGGTTGCCGTGCGCTCGAGCAGCGTCTCATCGTGCGAAATATACAGCACGGGCATCGCTGTGCGCCGCAAAAAGCCTTCCATCCATTCCAGCGAGGGAAGATCCAGATCGTTGGTCGGCTCGTCAAGCAGCAGCACGTCCGGACCGGTTGCCAGCAAGGCCGCCAGCCGCAGCTTTACCTTTTCGCCACCCGAGAGCGTGCCCGCCGGGCGATCGCTTTGAAGCCACTCCGGCGCAAGCCCCAGTTCCCACAGCATCCCGTTGTCATAAACGTCCACGTTTTCAAAAAAGGCCCGCACCGGCCGCTGTTTGTCCTCCGGTGGCATATCCTGCTCCAGATAGCCGATGCGGCCTCCGTGCGCCTCCACACGTCCCTCCGCCTCGCAGTATGTCTCTACGGCGTGCGGGTTTGCCAAAAAGCGCAGTAGCGTGCTTTTGCCGTTTCCCTCTTCACCAATCAGTGCCATCCGGTCCCCCGGCGACAGCGTAAAGGAAAGCCCGCGCACCAGCACGCGGCCGTCTTTTTTCAGTGTCAGGGACACGTTTTGTATATCGAGCATAGGGCATTCTCCTTTCGGCAGGCGGCCCGCGGTCCGCACATAAAAACAAGCGCTTCCGACACACATGTCAGAAGCGCTTTTCTATCGCAGAATGCGGGCCCGTCCCTGCCTTTACCGACAGGATACCGGTCACATATGCTTACTGCGGACAGACGTCGCCTTCTGACAGAATACCTTCATCGTCAAAAAACGCAACGTCCGCCGCCTCCCTTTCCTGTCTTCCGCCGCGGCGGAAGGAATCTGTTTGTCAGTATAGCAGAGGCTGCCCCTGTTGTCAAGACAAATCGCGGTTCAGCCTTTTGCACAGCTCCCTTTCGACCTTTTCCAAATCCGTATCACATAATAACGGTAAAATTTCCGCCAAATCCTCGGGCGAAAAATCCCACCACTTCAACTCGAGCAGCAAGGCAATGAGAAAATCATCAAAGCGCTTTTTAATGAAACGGGCTGGGTTTCCCCCGACCACGCTGTACGGTTCCACATCCTTTGTCACAACCGAATAGGCCGCGACAATGGCTCCGTCCCCGATTTTAACACCGGGCATGATGACGCTTTCCCGCCCGATCCATACGTCGTTGCCCACGACAATATCCCCTTTAAAGGGGAGCTGTGAAAGATGCGGCGGCGTTTTCTCGCTCCAAAGGCCGCCAAACACATGAAACGGATAGGTTGTCACACTGCTTATCCGATGATTGGCCGGCCCCATGATGAATTTGGTACCGGAGGCAATGGAACAGAATTTCCCAATTATCAGCTGATCGCCAAATTCCGGATAGTTGAAAAGCACGTTATTTTTTTCGAAGGCCGTCGGCTCCTGCGCGTCATCGTAATAGGTGTAGTCCCCGACATGAATATTCGGCGCCGTAATCACATTTTTGATAAAGCAGGATGTTTTGTACGCGTTTGGAAATATTTTATCAGGGCTTGGTATGTCCGACACAAGATTCCCTCCCGTTTTTTCTATATACCGAATTCTTTCGCATATTCCAGAACGCCATCCATCGGTTTGGCGTCCCCTTGTAAAGCATAGGCCATAAAATTATCAGCCGGTACATCAAAGGGAGGCCGAATCCCGTAACATTCCGCCCTCTGATAACCTGCTCGCGGATAATACTGCTCGCTTCCCAGCACAACGGAATACGGATATCCCAATTGTCCGGCTATCCTGTGTCCCTCTCGGATCAGAGCCGTTCCCACCCCTTGCCTCTGAAAAGCAGGCAGCACCGCCAGCGGGGCCAGCGCCAACACCGTCTGGCCGCCGACATGAGCCTCCGTGAAAAGAATGTATCCCACGATTGTCTCTCCCGCTTCCGTTTCCATTTCAGCGACCAGAGACAGTTCCGGAATGAAAGCCTCGCTGCGCCGCAGCGCCTCCACCAGATCCGCTTCATTGCCGTCGGCATGGGCGGCACTTTCAAAAGCCTCTTTCACCAAAGTATAAACCGCAGCGTGATCGGAGAGAGTTTCCTGCCGAATCCTTACCATGCTTCCTTCATCTCCTTTATCCATTACAAGAAAAAGGCTGGTACAGGATTCTGTACCAGCCAAAGAGGGGAGTGTACCCAAAGAACTGAATAAAGAGGTGGCAGAAGGGAAAGAAGGAGAAAAGAGGAAGAGGAGGGGAGCAACACCCCAGCCGCTTCCAGAACCAAAAAGTGTCCAAGTGCTGAAACCATAGGTCAAGCCC
>CABSLQ010000049.1 GCA_902478605.1 uncultured Oscillospiraceae bacterium | reverse complement strand
TTGGGTATCTTCCCGAAAGACAAGAACGGCTTTCGACGCACCAGACTGGAAATGTATTTGGCGGTTATAGGGGTGTTTATAAAATTGCGCTTATTTGCGTCCGTATACGCTTGGTACGGTAGGTACCTTTACACTGCATACCCATGAACAGAAAGGAGAGCACGTTTGCGCCATAATAAGTTAATGCAAGAAAAAATTCGGGAATCCCTGGCTTCTGTCCTCCCGATCACAGCCATCGTACTGGTCATCAGTATCACGATTGCACCGCTCACACCCGGCACTATCACGTTGTTTTTGTTCGGCGCCATTCTTCTGATTTTTGGCATGGGGCTGTTCACGTTGGGCGTGGATATGTCCATGATCCCCATGGGAGATGGCATTGGCGTACAGATCAGCAAAACACGCCGCGTCATGCTTCCTCTGCTGGTGTGCTTTGTGCTTGGCGTGGTGATCACCATTGCCGAGCCCGACCTGCAGGTGCTTGCCGAGCAGCTGCCAACCGTGCCCAATATGACGCTGATTCTGGTGGTGGCTCTCGGGGTGGGCTTTTTTCTGGTGGTCGCCCAGGTTCGTATGATACTCAACATACCGTTATCCTACACCCTGCTGCTTTTTTATGCGATCGTTTTCATCCTGACTATTTTTGTGCCGGACAGCTTTATTCCCGCCGCCTTCGACTCCGGCGGTGTCACCACCGGGCCAATTACCGTCCCCTTTATCATGGCGCTTGGCATTGGCCTGGCAGCTATTCGAAGCGATAAAAACTCCAGCAGCGACTCCTTTGGGCTTGTCGCTTTATGCTCTATCGGCCCCATTCTGGCCGTGATGGTATTGGGGATTGTGATGCCGGATCTGGGCGCCGCGTATACCCGCGTTGTCATTCCGGAGGTTTCCACCACCCAGGAGGCGGCGGCGCTATTTGCCTATGAGATTCCAACGTATATTGCCGAGGTGGCGGTGGCCCTGCTGCCTATCGTGGTTATTTTTGCTTTGTTCCAGTTGCTTTTCCGCCGGTTTCAGCGTCATCAATTGGGACGTATACTGGTGGGATTAATTTATACCTATATTGGATTGGTACTTTTTCTGGTCGGTGTCAACGTGGGCTTTATGCCGGCGGGTGCCACCATCGGCGCCGGTATCGCCTCCGGCGGCACCGAGTGGATGCTGGTTCCCATTGGAGCGCTGGTAGGTTACTTTATTGTCCGAGCCGAGCCGGCGGTACAGGTTTTGGCGCGGCAGGTGGAAGAGATTACCAACGGCTCCATTACCCAGAAAGCCATCAATCGTTCGCTGTCAATTGGCATGGCGCTGTCCGTAGGCTTGGCTATGCTGCGCATTCTCACGGGCATTTCAATCCTGTGGTTTCTGATCCCCGGCTACACAATAGCGCTGGTGATGACTTTCTTTGTGCCGCAGCTCTTTACCGGCGTGGCCTTTGACTCCGGCGGCGTGGCGTCAGGCCCGATGACGACCACGTTCCTGCTGCCTCTGGCAATGGGGGCTTGCGAGGCGGTGGGAGGCAATGTGCTTACCGACGCCTTCGGCATTGTCGCTTTGGTCGCCATGACGCCCCTTTGTACGATTCAGCTGTTGGGCCTGTATGGCAATTGGAAATCCCGCCGTACGCTGAAAGCCAAGCGGCAGGCCATCCAGAAGGAGCTGGAGAGCCTGGAGGATGGCATCATCTACTGGGAGGTGTAACGGATGGCACAATCGGTCGGCCCCATGCAGCTTTTGGTTTCCATCGTGGAACGCGGCAAGGGCATACGCATCATAGAATATTATAAAGCGCACAGCCTTTTTCATCATATTCAGGCTTCCGGACGGGGGACGGCTGCCTCCAATCTGCTGGATACGCTGGGGTTTGGCACCACAGAGCGGGATGTGGTTCTCACCTTCGGTCAGCAGGATACCGTACGGCAGCTGATGCATCATCTGCGGGATGAAGAGCGTTCCAAGCTAAATATTCAGGGGATCGCCTTCTCCCTGTGTATGTCGGGCATGAGCGCCATCTTGGCGGTGTGTATATCCCGGATGGAAGAGGTCAAAGCGGAAAGGGGCAATCATGTCATGGAACAGAACAGCCACCACAGCCTGATTTTGGTCGCGGTTAACCAGGGCTACACCGACGCGGTGATGGATACCGCAAGAGCCGCCGGCGCCAAGGGCGGCACCGCTATCCGGGCGCGGTGGACCGAGGCGGACGAGGTGCAGAAAATTTCGGGCATCACGCTGCAGGCGGAAAAAGAGGTGCTTGCCATTATGGTGAACAATGAAGAACGCAACACCATTATGGAGGAGATTGACCGGGTGCACGGTCTTCGTTCTTCCGCCCAGGGAATGATTATTTCCCTGCCGATTGACTGCACGGCCAGATTGGATTAAGAAGCACGGCAAGCGGCGTTTTCTTTGGGTACGGAGATATTTGCATAACGATCTATACTGAGAGCGCGTTACGAAACGAAAGTTCCGTAACGCGCTCTTTCAATATACAGCGGGATTCGCAGGTTAACAGGAACCGGCGCAGAAAACGATAGCCGGATACAGGCCGCATGACAGACAAGCATAAAGGCGGAGATATCGTCTGAACGGCTTTGGCTGCCGCCCGGGCATGGCGGCCAATCCTTTCTGCCGTGGGAGAGGTATAAATGCCTCTGCAAATGGCACACTGATTGCATAGAAATTTTTTGCCGTAGACTCCATGCGGGAGCGCAATGACCGGGAGAGGATGACCCACCATGGAGAAGCATGCCCTGATCCTGGCGACCACCAGTGATTTTCTCCGCAAATTTGAAAAAGAAAACGTCCGGATCCTGCAGCAGATGGGCTATATCGTGCATTATGCCGCCAACATGCACGAACCCGCCTATTTGTCGGAGGAGGATTGGCTCAGGCAGCTGGGGCTGGTACTTCACCCGATCGACATCGCGCGGTCCCCCTATCTGATTCAGGATAATCAACGGGCACTGCGCCAAATCCTCGCGATCCTTCGAAAGTATGCGATCCGGATCGTTCACTGCCATACGCCGGTGGGCGGCGTGCTGGGCCGGCTGGCATGCAGCCTGGCACCGGATCCCCGCCCCGTGGTGCTTTACACGGCGCACGGATTCCATTTTTATAAGGGGGCACCTTTCTGGGGAAGGCTGGCCTATTTTGAAGTGGAAAAGGCGATGGCCCGGCTGACGGACATTCTCATCGTCATCAACGAGGAAGACTACCGCAGTGCCCGGAAATTCCGGCTGAAAAAGAACGGCGCGGTATACAAAATTCCGGGGGTCGGGCTGGATACCGGGGTGTTCCGGCCGCTGACGGCGGGCGAGCGCCGGGAGGGCCGCCGTCGCCTGGAAATTGGTGAAGACGATTTTTTTCTGGTTTCCGTGGGGGAACTCAACGGCAACAAGAACCACAAAATTGTGCTGGAGGCCCTTGCCAAAATGCGGGAGACCGGCCGGGATATTTCCCATATCCGCTACGGCATCTGCGGCGACGGCTATTACCGGGAGCGGATGGAACGCTGGATTGCGGAGATGGGCCTCAAAAAAACCGTCACCCTGTACGGCTACTGCCGCCAGGTCCCGGCTATTCTGGGATGTGCGGACGCTTCGGCGTTTCCCTCCATCCGGGAGGGGCTGGGCATGGCGGGACTGGAATCGCTGGCCATGGGGATTCCGCTGATTGCCGCGGACAACCGGGGCACACGGGAATATATGGAGCATGGACGGACCGGCTTTGTCTGCCGGCACGACGATGCGGACGGCTTTATCCGGGGGATTGAAAGCCTGCGGCAGATGGAATCAAAAGAGAAGGAACGGATGCGCCGCTGCTGCCTCGATGCGGTGCGGCCTTTTGTGCTGCCGTATGCCGAGGCGGTGATGCGGCGGATATATGCCGACGCGGAGAAACGGACGGGGTGGAAAGAGTATGAGCGGGACAGTGCGCATCAGCATCATTATGGGCGTATATAACCCGGCAAGGCGGCGGTTTTTCGAAGCGGTGGAATCCATCGTCCGGCAGCGCTTTGCCGATTGGGAGCTGCTGCTGTACGACGACGGATCGGCGCAGGCGTATCGGCCGCTTCTCCGCCGGGCCACCCGGAAGGATGAAAGGATCCGTCTGCTGGAGGGCGGGGAAAACCGGGGGCTGGCCCATGCGCTCAACCGGTGTCTCGAAGAGGCGGCCGGCACCTATATCGCCCGCATGGACGACGACGATATTGCCAGGCCGGATCGCCTCGAAAAACAGGCGGCCTTTCTCGATGCCTATCCCCGCTTTCAGTGGGTGGGATCCAATGCGGAGCTGCTGGACGGGAAGGGGGTCTGGGGGTTCCGCAAAATGCCCGAAATCCCCCAGACCCGGGATTTCCTGTTCACCTCGCCCTATATCCATCCCTCCGTGATGTTCCGCCGGGAGGTGCTCCTTGCGGCAGGCGGCTATGACGAATCCCCGCGGCTGCGGTTATGCGAGGATTATGAGCTGTTTATGCGGCTGCACCGGCTGGGCGGCCGGGGCTATAATCTGCAGGAGCCGCTTCTGCAGTACTGGGAGGATTATGCCTCCCACCTTAAGCGCACCTACCGGCGGCGGATCCGGGAAATGCAGGTGCGCTGGCGGGGGTTTCGGGATCTGGGCATTCTGGACGCCGCTGCCCTGCCCTACGTCTGCAAGCCGTTGGCCGCGGCGGCGATACCGGCCCCGGTCCATCATTATATTCGGCGGCGGCAGAACCGTCCCGGCGCGAGGTGATACGATGAGGGGGACGGAAGAAACGGCGGAACGGCAGGCGCTTTATGAGCGGCTTTTGCGGGAAAATCCCCGGCTATACCGCCCGGCGCGGGATCTGCCCCGGCCGGCCGCCGACCCGGCGGCGGTGGTGTTCCGCTATGTGCTGGCGCCGGCGCTGGGTGCTTTTACCCGGTGGCTGCTGGAGGAGACGGAACAGGCCGGAATCCGGCGGCTGTATTTTCTGGCGCGGGACGGGTACTTCTTTTGCGAGGCGGCCCGCATCCTCGCCGAAGCGTACCGGCTGCCGGTGGAATGCCGGTACCTGAGCTGTTCCCGGTATTCTCTGCGCCTGCCTCTCTTCCATTTGAACCGGCAGGCGGCATTGAACGCCATCTGCCGGGGCGGGCTGCGGGTGACGCCGGGGCGGATTCTCCGCCGGGCAGGGCTGACGGCGGAGGAGAGAACCGAGACGCTGCGGCTTTTAGCACTGCCCTGGGCAGAGGGGGAGACGGTCCCCTATGCCCGGTTAGGCGATGTCCGGCGGCGGCTGGAAAAATGCGGCTATTTTCTTGCCTGTATGGACCGCCATTCCCGCCAGGCACTGCCCGGCCTGGCCGGGTATCTGCGGCAGGAAGGCCTGCTGGACGGGGTCCCCGATGCCGTGGTGGACAGCGGCTGGACGGGCACCATCCAGCAGACACTGGGGGAGGCGCTGGCTTATCTCGGGCGAACGGCGGGGCTGACCGGCTATTACTGGGGACTGTACGAGCTGCCCGACGGCGTGAGGCGGGCGGATTATCACAGCTATTATTTCGCGCCGGAAGGGGACCTGCGGCAGAAGGCGGGGTTCAACAACAATCTGTTTGAGGCGGTTTACACCGCCCCCCACGGCATGACGCTGGGCTACCGGCGGGACGGGGAGACATATGCCCCTGTTTACGGCGCCCTGTCCGCGAGCCGCCGCGCCTTTGTGGAGCGGACGGGCACCTATCTGACGGCATATGTCCGCAAGCTGGCACAGGAGGGACGGGTTCCCTTTTCCCCCGGGGAGGACCGGGCAACCATCCGCCGCCTGTTTGACGCCTTCATGGGAGCGCCCACCCCGGAGGAGGCGCTGGTTTTCGGCTCCCTGCCCTTTTCAGACGATGTGCTGGAAGGGGAAGAGACGCCTCTGGCTGCCCCGCTCTCCGAGGTCGAACTGCGGCGTGGTCACGCGGTTCCGCGGCTGTTGTCCATGGCGGGCTTGCGGGCCGCGCCGGCGCGGGAAAGCGCCTGGTATGAAGGAAGTGCGGTGCGCGGCGGCCGCCATATCCGGCGGCATCTGCGGCAGAACAAGCTCTATCAATATCTGCGGCACGAGCGGAAAATCCGCCGTGCCCGCCGGCGGAAGGAGGAAGCACTATGACGGATACCCAGCGGCGACGGCAGGCTGCCTTTGTTGTCCGGCAGCTGACGGCGCGGGAGGTCAAGCGGAAATATGCCCGTTCCTCTCTCGGGATCCTGTGGAGCGTACTCAATCCCCTGCTGTCCATGGCGGTGCTGTCCCTGATCTTTTCCCAGCTCTTCCGCCGCTCCATCGAAAATTACCCGATCTACTACCTCACCGGCTACATCCTGTGGCAGGCTTTCACCGGCGCGACCACCTCCGCCATGACGGCGATCGCAGACAACAAGCCACTTCTTCTCAAGGTGAAATTCCCCATGGACATTTTCATTCTCACCCGGGTGTATACCGCCCTGATCCAGCTTGGCTATTCCTTTGCGGCCTATGCCGTCATGCTGGCGGTATTCCGGATAACGCCCCAATGGGCGATGCTGTGCGCCCCCCTTGTTGTCCTGTGCCTGTTTGCCTTTTCATTGGGGCTGTCCTATATGCTGGCCGCGGCTTACGTCTTTTTCGGGGATATCCGATATCTGTACACCGTGGCGCTCACCCTGTGGATGTACTGCTCGGCCATTTTCTATCCGGCGGATCAACTGGACGGTTTTATCCGGGTGGTGATTCAGATCAATCCCCTGTACATCTTCATCCATGTCCTGCGGCAAGCGGTAATGGCCGGGCAGTGGCCGGACGGCGGGCAGGTGCTCCAGATGGTATTGTGGGGCGGCGGCGTGCTCCTGCTCGGGATTTGGATTTTCCGGAAGGACCGCGGCCGTATTCTGCAGAAGCTGTAAGGAAAGGAGGCGGGCCCTATGCCCAAAACGCCGGAGGAGGCCGTGCCGGAGATTCGGGTGGAAAACGTCACCATGCGGTTCCGCCGGGCGCGGGACGAGGCCTCCAGCCTCAAGGAGCTGCTGGTGCGCACCCTGCGCCGGGATCACCATTATGAATGGTTCACGGCGCTGGACAACGTCAGCTTTTCGGTGGGACGGGGAGAGATTCTGGGCATCATCGGCACCAACGGCTCGGGCAAGAGCACCCTGCTGAAAATTGTGTCCGGCGCGCTGATTCCCACGGGCGGCCGGGTGCTGGTGGACAGGAACAAGGTACAGCTTCTGACCCTCGGCACCGGCTTTGATATGGAGCTGACAGGACGGGAAAACGTCTACCTCAACGGGGCGCTCATCGGGTATACCAAGGCGTTTATCGACGAAAAATACGCGGCTATTGTCCGGTTTGCGGAGCTGGAAGGCTTTATGGAGGAAAAGGTGCGCAACTACTCCTCCGGCATGGTGTCCCGGCTGGGCTTCGCCATCGCCACGGCGCAGGAGGCACCCGAAATCCTCATTCTGGACGAGGTACTCAGTGTGGGCGACCGGTTTTTCCGGCAGAAAAGCGAGGCGCGCATCCGGGAGATGATCCATGCCGGTTCCACCGTCCTCATCGTGTCCCACTCCACCGCGGCCATCCGGAATAACTGCACCCGGGTCCTCTGGCTCGAGAAGGGGAAGCTGCGGCAGATCGGGGATCCTGCCGCGGTCTGCGCCGCCTATGAGGAGCGGAAGGAGGCGAAGCCGTGAAGGAGAGGCTCTACCGCCTGCTGCTCGGGCGCTCGCCGATCATCCGGGAGAAGTATCTCCGGAGGCGGGAAAAGGGCGGCGGGCGGCTGAAGGGAATGCTGTATCTGCTGTGGCTTCAGTGCCGGTATGCCTGGCGGCCGGATACCGTCGAACGGGAACGGATCACGCTGTACGCACAGGGAAGCGAATCCTCCCTTTCCCGGCGGGAGTCCCCGGAGGCGTTTGCACGGGCGCTTTGCCGCTATGACGCGGCTTCCTTCGACGTGTTCGACACGCTGGTATTCCGTCCCTTTTCGGATCCCGCCGACCTGTTTTACCTGGTGGGCATGGAGCTGCGGTATCCCGATTTCCGGCGGATCCGGGTACAGACCGAGGCGCGGGCGCGGCAGCGCAAGCTGGCACGCACCGGCTCGGCGGAGGTTACCTTTGAGGAGATCTGGGAAGCCATGGAGGGGGAAACCGGTATCCCCCGGGAAAGAGGGCTGCAGGCCGAATGGGCATGGGAACAGCGGTGCTGCACAGCCAATCCGTATATGCAGCGGGTTGTTCGGGCGCTGCTGGCGCAGGGGGTACGGGTGTTTGCGGTCTCGGACATGTACCTGGGCAAAGAGCGGATCCGGCGGCTGCTGGAAGGCTGCGGCTATACGGGGCTGGCAGACTGCCTCGTATCGGGCGACGAGGGCGTGTCCAAGTGGGAAGGGGGGCTTTACCGCGTTCTGCGGGAGCGTCTCGGCCCGGGGGTTTCCGCCGTCCATGTCGGCGACAACCCGCGGGCCGATGTCCGGCAGGCGCAGCGGGCGGGATTTCCCGCCCGGCTGTATCCGTCCGTCCATCAAACGGGCGGACAATACCGGCCGCGGGACATGTCCCCTTTTACCGGCAGTGTGTACCGCGGACTGGTGAACAGGCAGATCCACAGCGGGCTGACCGTCTATTCCCGCGAGTACGAATACGGCTTTATATACGGCGGACTCTTCGCCGTCGGCTACTGCCGGTTTATCCATGCCTACGCCGCGGCACACGGCATCGACCGGATCCTGTTTCTGGCCCGGGACGGCGCGGCGCTGCTGCGGGCTTACCGCCTGCTGTACCCTGAAGAGGGAGACCGGGCGGTATATGCCTACTGGTCGCGGTTGGCGGCGGTCAAGGTGACGGCCGGGGCGTACAAGGCGGAATATTTTCGCCGTTTTATCGACCACAAGGCAGGCGTTGGCTTTTCTCTGCGCCGGGTGCTGCAGGGCATGGAGCTGGAGGACTGGCTCCCCGAGCTCTGCCGGGCCATCGGTGCACAGCCGGAGGAGCCGCTGACGCATAAAAACGCGGGGAAAGTCAAAAGCTATGTGCAGGCACGCTGGCCGCAGGTACTGGAACGGTATGCGCCGCAGGTGCAGGCGGCGGGGCGGTATTACGCCGGGCTGCTCCGCGGCTGCCGGCGGGCGGCGGCAGTGGATATCGGCTGGGCAGGCAGCGGCGCCGTCATGCTGCACCACGCCGTCACCAGCCAGTGGGGACTGCATTGCTCTGTCACCGGCCTGCTGGCCGGCACCTTAACCGCCCCTGCACCAGAGGCGGATGCGGCGGAATCCTTCCGGCTGTCCGGCGAGCTTACCAGCTATCTCTATTCCGCCGGGGAGAACCGGGATCTCTGGAGACAGCACGATCCTTCCCGCGATCACAATCTGTACTGGGAGAGGCTGCTGGGCGCCCCCGAGGGGAGTCTTATCGGCTTTTATCCCGACGGGCAGGGCGGGGCTGTCTGCCGGTTTCGGCCGCCGCCCGCCCATCCTGAGCGGATTGCCGCCATTCACGAGGGACTGCTCGCTTTTGTCCGGCTGTTCCTTGAAACCGAGCGGCGGCTCGGGGTGACGATTCCGGTCAGCGGGCGGGACGCCTATGCGCCCATGCTGGCCGTCTGTGATCGAAGAAACCGCCGTTTTGTCAAAGAGCTGGAGGCGTTGCTGGATGACCCGCATATCGGATAACCGTCCCTGGGTGCTTTATCACGCCGTCAGCTCCTACCAGCTGCTGGAAGTCATGCTGCACCGCCTGACCATACACCCGCGGGCGCATGCCATGCTGCTTCTGCCCGATTTCATCACGGGGAAATATCCCCGGTATACCAGACTGCGGCGGTTTTTCGATCGGGTGGCGCTCTTTCCCTATCAGCAGATCCCGCACGGGAGCGAAGCGCAGATCCTCGTCGACACTGACCGGTTTGCCCGCCGTCTTCTGCCGGAAGGACCGGGCGTGTTCTCCGCCATTTATGTGGCGGGGGCGCATTTTTATTTCTCCCTCTATCTGCTGCACAACCGAATCCCCTTTGACATGTTCGAGGATGCGGCGGGAATGCTCAGCCGGGCGGATGAGCTGTATGCCGCCCTCGCCGCCAAATTCCCGCTGCATGCCGCTTTGGCCCGGCAATACGGTCTGCTGGACGGCAGCCATCCCGGCATCCGCCGGGTGATCTGCCTCAAGCGGGCGCAGACGCGGGATGTTTCGGGGGAGCGGTATGTGGATTTCGCGGTGGAAGAGGCGCTGGAAAACCTGTCCGCCAAACAGAGAAACAGGGTGATCCGTTTCTTTGTGCGCCGCCAGATCCGCACAGGGGCCGAGGCCATCCTTCTGACCCAGCAGTTTTC
Source organism: uncultured Oscillospiraceae bacterium (assembly GCA_902478605.1). Taxonomy (GTDB): domain Bacteria; phylum Bacillota; class Clostridia; order Oscillospirales; family Acutalibacteraceae; genus UMGS856. The sequence goes on along the minus strand of CABSLQ010000049.1, from coordinate 11,842 downwards.
CAACCAGGGGGTTCTGGGAGAAGAGGAACAGCGCCGGCTGTATGCCGGGCTGCGGGACGGGCCGCTGCGGGGCGTGCGCCTGATCCTCAAAAAGCATCCCGACGACCCGCTGTCCTACGAGACGGTGTTCCCGGAGGCCGAAGTGATACGCACGGTGTTTCCGGCAGAGCTGCTGCCGTATGTCTTTCGGAAAAAACCGGAAACGGTGTACACCTGGAGCTCCACCGGTTGTGAAAACCTGCTCGGGCATTTTCGAATCTGTAAACTGGGAGGGGAACGGCATGGAGGACAAACAGACGCTGCTGGTGGTCGGATCGGTCTATCAGCTGCTGACGGCGGTGCATCTGCGGCAGAATCTCCTGACGCAGAATGCGGCGGATCTGCTCCTGACCGATAACCTGCCGGAACGGGCGAAGTATGCGGCACGCCTGCGGGAAACCGGCCTGTTCCGCCGGGTGCTGCTGGGCGATACCAGGGAGCTCAACCGCCGATTCGCGGGCGGAAAGGAACCGGCCGAAGAGGCCTTTTCTCACGCACCCCGGCATCTCCGCTTTGCCCTGAGCGATGAACCGGCGGCGTATGACGCGGTTTATTTCGGCAATTTCGATATGCTTATCCGCATGCTTGCCTGTGTATATCCGGAGCGGCCCTACGATTTTTTCTGGTATGAGGACGGGTTTTCCTCCTATGTCATCGATTATCTGCGGGAAACCCGAACCGCGGTTAACCGCCACCCGGCCACCCAGATTCTCCGGGACAGGCTCCGCTGCGCCCTGCTGTATGAGCCGCGGCTGGCCATGCGGGGGGACGGGCTACCCAACCGCCCTCTGCCCAGGATCCGCCGGGAGGATGAGTCTCTGCGGGAAACCCTCAATTTCCTGTTTGATTACCGGACGCCGGAGGAAACGCCCGCTTTTCTGTTCCTGGAACAGTCTTTCCGGGCGGAAGGGATAAAAAGCAACGATCTCGACCTAATGCGGGAGTGCCGGGATGTGGTGGGGGCCGGGCGCTTTGGGGTCAAGCCCCACCCGCGCAATCCGGAAAATTTGCCCTACCAGCTGGGCCTGACCCGCCGCCCAACCGGCGACGTACCGTGGGAGCTGTTTCTTCTCAATGAACGGCCGGAAAACCTGACCCTGCTGACCGTCTGCTCCAACGCGGCGCTGACCGGACGGATCCTGTTCGGGCTGGATATTCCCACCGTCATGCTGTATCCGCTGTTCGAGGGCAAGGTGCTCTGGCAGGAGGACGCCGTGCTGCGGCGGTATCTGCGCCGGTTCCGCCTGCAGTTCGCGGGAAGGCGGTATTTTGTACCCGAAACGCACTATGAGCTGCAGCACATACTCGAGTATCTGGGAGGACATCATGTGCCGTGAAGTGAAGGTATCGGTCATCATACCGGTCTATCAGGTGGAACAATATTTGGAGCGGGCGGTGGACTCGGTTCTCGCCCAGACCCTGCCGGATATCGAAATCCTGCTGGTGGACGACGGCAGTGAGGATGCCTCCCCGGCCATCTGCGATCGCTATGCCCGGGAATACCCCGATCGGGTGACGGTTATCCGCCAGGAGAATCAGGGGCTGGGCATGGCCCGCAATGCAGGCCTCGACGCCGCCCGTGGCGCCTATATAGCCTTCCTCGATTCGGACGACACGGTTGAGCCCGAGATGTACCGGGAGCTGTATGACAAGGCAATAGAAGAGGACGACGACATCGTGATGTGCGACGTGCGGATCCACTATGTGGAGGAAAACCGCAGCACGGTGGTCTCCGCCTATACGGGCGGGGAATTCGATCTGCCCGATTACATCGCACATGGCAACAACATCACCTACAGCGTCAACAAGCTGTTCCGCCGCACCGTGTGGGAGGAGAACCGCTATCGGAAAATGCTCTTTGAGGATATTGCCCTCATCCCGGCGCTGGTCACGCGGTATCCCCGCATCGGCTATGTTCCCAAGCCCTTTTACAACTATTACCGCCGGGCCAACACCTTGTCCACCACCCTGTCGGGGGATATGACCGACATCCTGGAGGCCTTCCGCTTGTTTCTCGACACCAGCGACCGCCGTTACCGCGACGAGGTGGTGTACTGCACGGCCAAGCAGCTGTACTGGAACATGACCCAGTCCCGGGTGCTGTTTCAGGCGGATTTCATCGGGCTGCTGAAGGAATACGAACCGGATTTCCGGCTCAACCCCTATATCGCGCAGGACAAGAAAATCCGCAAGCTGCTGGATTATCTGGACAAAGAGGTTATCCCCGAAACCTTCCTCTGCGTCCACTTCGGCCGGCCGCTGCCGGAGGCATGGCGGCAGACGCTTCGGCAGGAGTTCCCCACCGCCCGGCTGGAGGAGGCGGACGAAGCCGCCTTCCCGCCCGGGGCTTTCCCTCCGGCGGTGCAGAAGGCGCTGCAAACGGGGCACACCGCTTTCGCCGAGGAGTATGCGTCCCTTCTGCTTCTGCGGGACAAAGGCGGTATCGTGATCACCCCTGAGAGCCGGGCAAACCTTCGCCTCAAGACGCTGCGGCTGGGCCGGATTTTTTTCGGCTTTGAGGATGAAGAGGAACTGACGACGGGGTGCTTCGGCGCGCTGCCGGATCATTATGTCATCCGGGCGCTCCTCGCCACCTACGAGGAGGAAAACATCTTCAACACCGCCTTTCTGCCGCTGAAGGACCGGCTCCGGGATTTTCTGGTGCTCCGCTTCGGCCTGAAGGTCAACGGCCGCAAGCAGCTCCTTGCGCGCGAGATTCAGGTTTACCTCCCCAGCGTTCTGGCCTACGACATGCAGGACGGGGAGAACTGCTGCAAAAAGGCGGACTACCCGGTTCCGGAGGGCTATGAGCTGGTGAGCGATGCGGTGCTGCGCATGTGGTCGAACCGGCTGCTGGAAAACTGGAATCTGTATAAGCGGGCACAAAGCGGCAAGCCGGCGGCTGCCGCGCCGCCTCCGCCGCCCGGCGGCGGGCCCAACGCAGAACTGCTCAGCCGGGAGCTGGACGCGCGGATCCGCGAGGTGGTGGAAACCTATGAAAACTCGACCTGCTGGAAGATTACCCGGCCGCTGCGGGCGCTCGCCCGCTGGTTTGGAAAGGGAGGATAACGATGCGCATAGCCGCGATACTGCCGGCCCGGTACGATTCGAGCCGGTTCAAGGGCAAACCGCTGGCCGATATCGGCGGGCGTCCCATGATCTGGTGGGTATACCGCCAGGTGAAAAAGGTGCGCCGGATCGATACCGTGACGGTGGCCACCGACAGCGAGGCGATCCGGAATATCTGCGCGCAGTGGGATATGGAGTGCGTGATGACCTCCGCCGCCTGCCGCACCAGCACCGAAAGACTGTATGAGGCGTCCCGGCAGATTCCGGCGGATATCTATGTGTGTGTCAACGGGGACGAGCCGCTCATCGATCCGGACCTTGTCGAGCGGGTGATCCCCGCCGACAGCGACGGCTTTTTTGCCGCCAATCTGATGGCGAAGATCCACAACCCGGTGGAGGTTGTGGACGAATCCAACATCAAGGTGGCCGTCGGGCGGGATGGACGCGCTCTTTTCCTGTCCCGCAGTCCCATCCCCCATCCCAAGGCCAGCCTGGCCTTCGACTATTACAAGCATCTGGGGGTGCTCGCCTATTCCCCGGAGGCACTCCGGTTCTTTGCCGAGACGCCGAAGGGGCCGATGGAGGCGGTCGAGGACATCAACGAGCTGCGCTTTATCGAAAACGGCCGGCCGCTGCGCATGATTCCGGTCGAGGCGCACACCCTTTCGGTGGACACGCCCAAGGATCTGGACTATGTGCGGGGTGTGGTGCAAAAGAAACTGGAAAGCGGGGAACTGACGCTGTGAGCATTCAAATTCTGGACTGCACCCTCCGGGACGGGGGCTATATCAACGACTGGAAATTCGGGAGAAAAACCATTGTCTCCATTCTCGACAAGCTGGATAATGCCGGCATTGACATTATCGAATGCGGCTTTCTGACCCGGATGGTGCAGGATACGGATTGTTCCCTTTTCGGCAGCGCCGCCGAGGTGGAGGCGGTTTTGCCGAAAAGGGCCCGGTCTTCCATGTTCGTGGCCATGATCGCCATCGGGGAAAAGGAGCTGCACCCCTACGAGCTGACGCCCTATGACGGGAAGGGGCTCGAGGGCATCCGCCTGACCTTCCACCAGCACGAAATTGCACAGGCGATCGGCTGGGCCCACATCCTCATGGATAAGGGCTACAAGGTATTCATGCAGCCGGTGGGGACGGTGTTTTACACCGATATCGAGCTGCTCCAGCTGGTGGAGCGGATGAACCGGCTGCATCCCTACGCCTTTTATATTGTGGATACGCTGGGGAGCATGTACCGCAACGACGTGACCCATCGCTTTCACCTCATCAACGAGAATATGGAGGCGGGGATCCATCTGGGCTTCCATGGCCACAACAACCTGCAGCTGGCCTTTTCCAACGCGCAGGTGCTGGGAAAAATCCAGACCAAGCGCACACTGATCCTCGATTCCTCGGTGTATGGCATGGGACGGGGAGCGGGCAACCTGCCCACCGAGCTCATCACCCAGTATATCAACAAAAACATCGCCTCTAAGTACGACGTGTCGGCGGTGATGGACGTCTATGATGAGCATATCGCCGCCATCCGCCGGGAGCACGAATGGGGCTACACGGTGCCTTATCACATCGCGGCCAGCCATGTGTGCCATCCCAACTACGCCGCCTATCTCATCAACCGACAGACGCTGACCATGAAGGACATCGAGAAAATCATTCAGTCCATCCCGGAGGACTACAAAGTGCTGTATGACCGGCGGCTTATCGAGCGGCTGTACACCCAGTTCCAAAGCAAGGCCATCGACGACAGCGAGGCGGTGCGGGAGCTCTCCGATTGGATCGCGGGACGCAAGGTGCTGCTGCTGGCGCCGGGGAAAACGCTGACGACCGCCTTCGAAACCATCCGGGACTTTGCCGAACGGGAGAACCTCTTTATTCTGTCAATAAACTTTCTGGACGCCCGCTTTGGAATGGACGCTTGCTTCGTCAGCAATCATAAGCGGGTGGACAGCATTTTGCGGGAACGCCTCTCCATGCCGCAGGTGCGTATGATCCTGACCTCCAACATTACGGTGGAGGATGGCGGCTGTCTGTACGTGGACTATGACCGGTATACCAACGAGGACGATATAGTCGGGGACAACGCCGGGCTGATGCTGCTGAAGCTGCTGCAGCGGTGCGGCGCGCGGCAGGTATACCTGGCCGGGTTCGACGGCTTCCACCACAAGCACAACTATTATACCGAGGAGCTGCAGTCAAGCGCCGGCGAGGAACTGCAGGAGAGACAGGGGCGTATCCGCTGCCAGCTCCAGCAGCTTGGCCAGGATATGGAGATTGTTTTTCTGACCCCGTCGGTTTATGAACGGGAGGAGAGCCGCGTATGAGCGGTCAAAATGATAAAAGGCGCCGGGAGCCGTTCGTGCTGCTCCCGGCTTTTTGCGTGACGGAAGCCGAAACCGAACCGCAGGACGCCGGGACAAAACCATTGACTTCCCTTTGGCGGTTTGCAATAATGGGATGGTACAATTGTTTGGGAGAGATGCCGGATGGCCACCGTCATAGAGATAACCGACCTTTCATCACCCGCATTGGCGATATACGCCCGCCTGACGGAGACACAGCTGCGCAATCGCTTGGAACCGGAAAAGGGCCTCTTTATCGCGGAGAGCCCCAAGGTCATTGTGCGCGCACTCGATGCCGGGTACGAGCCGGTTTCCTTTTTGATGGAACGCCGGCATATTGAGGGACAGGCACGGGATATCCTGGCCCGCAGCGGGGAAGTTCCCGTTTATACGGCGGATCGCGAGATGCTGGCCGGGCTGACCGGTTACCAGCTGACCCGCGGTATCCTGTGTGCCATGCGCCGCCCCCATCTACTTACCGTCGAGGAGCTGTGTGCCGGTGCGCGCCGGGTGGCGGTGCTGGAGAATATCGTGGATGCGACCAATGTCGGCGCCATTTTCCGTTCGGCGGCGGCGCTGCATATGGACGCCGTACTGGTGACGCCCTGCTGCTGCGACCCGCTGAACCGGCGCGCGGTGCGGGTGAGCATGGGCACCGTTTTCCAGATTCCCTGGACGCGTATCGGCAGCAAGGCGGACGACTGGCCGCAGCCGGGGATCGGGCATCTGCGGCAGCTGGGATTTAAGATCGCCTCCATGGCGCTGAATGCCACCGCCGTCAGCATAGAAGATCCGCGGCTTCCGGCGGAAGAAAAGCTGGCCATCGTGCTGGGAACAGAGGGCGACGGGCTGTCGGCCGGCACACTGGCCGACAGCGATTACACTGTGCAAATCCCCATGTCCCACGATGTGGATTCGCTGAATGTAGCGGCGGCCAGCGCCGTCGCCTTCTGGCAGCTTCGCGTCCGATAAGAGAAGGGACTGCATCGGAGCTATGCACCGAAGGTACGGCCGCAGAAACCCGCCGGCCTGTGGTCTGCTGTGTGCAATCGGCTTGTATTTTTGTGCAGAAAAAGCGTATTGCACGCGGCCATGCAGTATGCTATACTTTGAACAAAATAGGAGGAGATGGCGACGGTATTTTGAGCGCCGATCCCGGGCCTGAGCCCGGATCCGGTTTGCCAAAAGGCGTTCGCCACGGCGGATTCCGTCAAGAAAGCCTCGTTCAACGAACGGGGCTTTTAGCATAAACATCGTATACGATTTTACCAGGAAAGCGAGATGTCTGTATGTTGGCTGCAACCACCATCAAAAGTCACTGGAACGGGAAATGGATCTGGTGCCAGAACCCCGGGCGGCAGGAAAATACCTTTGCCTTTTTCCGCCGGCGTTTTGAAACCGGAGAGGACTGCCGGTTGGATATCGACATCACGGCCGATACCTTTTATATGCTGTATGTGGACGGCCGTTTCCTTCACCGCGGCCCGGCCAGGGCGCATCTGTCCCAATATTCCTTTGATCGCTTCACCGTCCAGATTGGAGCGGGGCGGCATGTGATCGCCGTGCTGGTGCACCATGTCGGGCAGGTGTGCGCCTGCTATGAGCTGGGAAAGCCGGGCCTGCTGGTCGACGCCCGTGTTCCGGGGCAGGATTTGTCCTCCGGCCCTTCGTGGAAGGCGTGGGATACCCGCGCGTATGCGCCCCGTCCCGCCATGCTGTGCCATTTCGGCTGGCAGGAGGATATCGATTACCGGGAATATCCCACCGGCTTTGAAAAGCTCGACTTTGATGACAGCGACCGGCCCTTTGCCGTCCAGGTCGAGGAAGTGGTCTGGAAAAACCTGAGCCTGCGCGATATTCCGACCTTCGATTATATCCGCAAAGCGCCCGTAAACGTATCCACGGGGAATTTCACCGAAGGGGAGCAGGGGGACTTCCATATCACGGCGAGTCATCGCGTGCGCCGCCCCTTACAGGCAAACGCCGCGCTCCCGCTGTCCATGAAAAGAAACCAATACTGCATCGTGGATTTCGGCAAAACCGTTTCGGGAACGGTGAAAATCACCCTGTCGGGCGCCGTGGTCGGTTCGCAGGCGATCCTCTCCTACGACGATCAGCTCAGCGGCGGCGTGGTGGATCCCGCCAGAACCTATGCCTTGTACGCCGACCGGTTTGTCATCGGAAAGTCGGTGCAGGTGCTGACGACGGCCACCCCCCCGCGGGTTCCGTTACATCATGCTGGATCTCGAAGAGGGCTGCACCATCGAAAAAATAGAGGCGGTGGCGGAAGAATACCATTACCAGAGCATGCAGGCCTTCGAATGCGGCGACGAGCGGCTGAACACGCTGTATCGGCAGTGCCTGGAGACCACCAAAACCTGCACGATCGACGGGTTTGCCGACTGCTTGACGCGGGAACGGGTGCTCTGGATGCAGGATCTCTTCATCGACAGCCTCAATACGGCCTATTCCTACCCCGATTTTGCCCTGACCCGGCGGATGCTGCTCATGTTCGCGCAGGGGCAGCAGGAAAACGGCCGGATCATCACCTATACCCCTTCGGATTTGACGTGGTGCTCCAACCCGCCGGGCAATTTCCTGTGGATACAGCTGATCACCGAATATTATAAGCATACGGGCGATGCCCAGACCGTCCGGCAGCTTGTGCCCGTTGTGGAAAGACTGCTGGGGTATTTCCGCAGCTGTGAAAACGAGGAGGGGCTGATTTGCCGCTGGGACGGCGACGAGCAGTTCTGGGATTGGGGCTTCTACGAGCAGGAAGGTATCCTGCTGATGACCAATGCCTATTACAGCCATATTCTCACCCTGCTGTCTGAAATGCCGCTGTTCGACGGTATCGCGGGACAGGCGGCCGCCGATAAGGCCGCGGCGTTGAAGACCCTTTGCTTTGAGCGGTTTTATGACAGGGAAAAGGGGCTTTTCATTGACGCGATTCTGCCCGACGGTACGCGCAGCCCGCTGGTTACGCAGGAGGCCAACGCCATCGCCATTCTGTCCGGTGTGTGCCCGGCGGAACTGGCCCCGGCCCTGCTTGACCGCATCACCGATCCAGCGGCGCTGGGTAGGATTTCGGTGGGCGAGGAACGGCTGACGCCGGAATTGCGGGAAGCGTATACCGGTATTGTGCCGGTCGGCACCATGGTGGGCGCGGCCAATCTGTGCATCGCCGCCTTTTCGATCGGTGCGGCCCAAAAGGGGCTGGATCTCATCGGGGAGATCTGGTTCCGCTTCCTGGATGAGCCGACCCTGCCCGAGATGATTGTCAACGGCTGGAACAACACCGTGTGTCACGGCTGGTCCGCTTCGCCGGCGTACCTGCTGCCCATGTATGAGCTGGGCCTGCGCCCGACGGCTGATGGCTGGGCCAAGGTGCAGTTCGCCCCGCCGGCCGCAGGACTGCCCTATGCGAACGGCAGCGTCAGCACGGTGAAGGGGCGGGTTTCGGTCGGATACTGCCGCCATGACGGCATGATGAAGCTGTATGTCTGCATCCCGGACGGGGTGGAGATGACCGTGCGATACGGCGCTTTTGAACAAACCGTGCGGGAAGCCGGCGTATCGGAGTTTTATATCGCGGAGGAGGTCAAATAACCATGGCGCCGGGAATCTTTTATCAGCATCTGGGGGAACATATCTGCGGGGATTTCATCCCGTTCTATGACCGGAAATCCGGACGGTATCATCTGTTTTATATCCAGTGGAACGCGTGGCATCACATTTCGACGGCCGACTTCGTCGACATCGCGTATCACGGCATTGCGCTGGACGGCGAAGGGGAACAGGCGCAGGATCAGTGCATTTACACCGGCTGTGTCATGGAAAAGGATGGCCTGTACTATATCTATTTCACCGGGCATAACGATTTTCCGGAGAAGAACGGGCTGCGGTATAAGGAGGTCATCTACCGGGCGACCTCTCCGGATCTGATGACCTGGACAAAGGACAGGCAGTTTGTGCTGCCGCCGGACGAGACGCGGTTTTCCACCAATTCCTGGCGGGATCCCCACATTATGCGGATGGAAGACGGCCGGTATATCATGACGCTGACGGCGGAGGAAAAGGATAAGCCGAGCCACCGCAAGGGCTGCACTCCCACCTATGTGTCGGACGATATGCTCAACTGGGAATACGCCGGCGTGCTCTACAGCCCCACCGTTTACGACACCCAGGAATGCACCGATCTGTTCAAGTGGGGCGACTGGTATTATCTGTTTTTCTCCACGGCCAACAACGCGTGGGAAACGCATTACCGCATGGCGCGCAGCCTGGACGGTCCCTGGCTGCGGGCGCCGGAGGACACCATTGATGCCCAGGCCTTTTATGCGGCCAAAACGGTCACCGACGGGCAAAACCGCTACCTGGTCGGCTGGGCCTCCAACAAGGATAATAAGACGGATGGCGGCTGGTACAGCTGGGGCGGCCGGCTGGTGGTGCATCAGCTGGTGCAGGCGGCGGACGGCACGCTGGGCGCCAAGGCACCGGACGCCGTGTGCGGTGCGTTTACACAGCCGCAGGCGCTGCCGGACACGACCTTCCGCAGCACGCGGGAGGATGCGTTCACCTATGTGCCGCTGGGCGAGGCCGCGGAAGGGGAGGAGCTGCTTTTCACCGGCAAGCTCCGCACGGTAAACGACGCGCGTCCGGCCCGCGCCGGTCTCATTCTGCGGGCGCAGAACGGCAGCCTGGACGAGTATTACCGGCTGTGCATCGAGATGCCCCGTAACCGGGTATTCCTTTCCTATCCGGGGCAGTTCTTCACGCCCTATCGGGAGCAGAAGCATCTGCCGCATCCGGCGAAGGACGTGACGTTCACCGTCATCGTCAGCGAGGATTTGATCGTGGCGTATGTCGGCGGGGCAGCCTTTACCGCGCGCATTTACGACTATAAGGCGGGGCAGTTCGGGCTGTTTTTTGAAGAGTGCGATGCGGAGATCGCGGATCTCCGCATCTGGAAGCGGTAACACGGGAGAATCGCAAGCTTGCTCAGTGGGGCCCATTGCACCGCGGGAGCACATAAACAGGGACGGCATGATCGTAACAGTCATGCCGTCCCTGTTTATCGGTTCATACAAAGAGAGAAAGGCGCCAAGTGCAGATGTGTATATTCTACCGCAGTGTGCCTCTGTCCCTTTTGAGTTCCGGCCCCTCCTCCATATGAAGTGGGGCCGGGCTGTGCGGATCGCGGTATGGCCTTACAGAAATTATCACTTGGCGGTTACGGTCCATACGCTGCCGGCTTTCGTGACAGTATAGTTTTCGGTATCGACATACGCGGTGGGATTCTGAGAGAAGGTGCCGCCGGTGACGGAAATGGTGCAGGAGTCGCTATTGCTCAGTTTTGTATAATGGCCGCTTTTAATATTAATCGTGCTGTAGCCGTTGGCGGCCGATCCGTTGGTATCCGCGGCAAAAACGTTGCCGTTGACCGTAACATTCTCCAAGTTGCACACGGTGTTGCCGCCGATATAAAGCGCGCTGTAGCCGGTCGTTGTAAAGGTGGAATCGATCACGTCAACCACACAATCCTTACCGGTGAAATGAACGCCGCGGTCGCCTGTATAGGTGACGTTTTTGATCGTAAGGTGGGTGTTCTTGGCGAGACCGGTACCTTCTTCAAGGAACTGATAGTTTTCGGAATGATAGGTACCGCCGTCGATCACGATATTCGCGTTATCCGCCGTAATTTTCAGGCAGTTATGATTCGTTCCGGAGGAGTAGATGCCGCCGTCGCCCGCGGCTTTAATCGTCACATTGGCATTGTCCTGGCTGATTTGAATCGGGGCGGCTAAGGTGGAGGAGGAGAGGGTGTTTTCGCCGAGATCCAGCGTGATATCCTCCGAAATGGTCAGAGGCGTTGTGAGCGTCTGGCTTTCGCTTACAACAACGGTATCGCCTTTTTTCGCGGCGCTGATGGCATCCTGCAGCGTATCGTAATTGCTGCTGTTGATAACCTCCGGCAGCGGTGCTTCCTTGTCATAGTCGGGATTGCCGAAGCCGTCTTCTTCGTAGTTGTACTGCGTCGCGTGAATAACGATGTCAAAGGTGACGCCGCATCCCTGGTAATCGTTATTTGCCTCTTCCTTCATCTTGACAACGACAGTGAAAGACTCGCTGCTCTGACCGTCCGCGCCGGTATAGCCTTTGGGTGCCAGGACACTGTTCTTTGCCGCGAAGGAACCCTGCATCATCAGTTCCTTCATCGTGCCGAGATACTCCGCATTCGTCAGATCCGCCGCATCCGCATCCACCACGTACACGTCCAGCGTCTCGGTGATGTTGGCGTCGCCCGTGGTCACCACGTTTTCAAAGCGCATGGTGTACTTGAGCCACAGCGTGCCCTCGTTGGTGATGTTGGCC
>CABSLQ010000048.1 GCA_902478605.1 uncultured Oscillospiraceae bacterium | reverse complement strand
CGTCCTCATACCCTCGCAGCACAACGCACCGCGTTGTGCATGGGGTTCCCCGATGTGACGCATAAGAATTCTGTATTTGTGCATATGGCTATTCGCTAAAAAGTTTTTTGACACTCCAGGAGTTCGGGCCCTGCCCGAACTCTTTTATACCACGGCCGGCAGGAACACGTTGAGCAGGATCAGCGCCGCAATGAAGGCGGCCATCACGCCCAGACAGACATAATCCCGCCCCGCCATGTGCAGCTGCTTCATGCGGGTGCGGCCCTCGCCGCCGCGGTAGCAGCGGCATTCCATCGCCATCGCCAGGTCGTAGGCCCGGCGGAAGGAGGACACGAACAGCGGAATCAGAATGGGGATCAGCGCCTTAATGCGCTGGAGCAGGCCGCCCGATTCTATATCGGCGCCGCGGGCCTTCTGGGCGGACATAATCTTGTCGGTTTCTTCGATGAGGGTGGGGATGAAGCGCAGGGCGATGGTCATCATCATGGCCAGCTCGTGCACGTTGAGGCGCACGAGCTTCAGCGGCTTCATCAGCCGTTCGAGCGCATCGGTGAGGGCGGTGGGCGACGTCGTGTAGGTGAGCAGCGAGCTGCCCGCGATGAGGCAGAGGATCCGCGCCGCGATGAAGAAGGCATTGATGACGCCGCCCAGGGTGATGTGGAAGATCCACCAGTCCACCAGGACCCGCCCTTCCTTGACATAGAAGACGTTGATCACCGAGGTGAACACGATGAGCACCAGAATGGGCTTAATGCTCTTGAAAATCAGCCGCAGCGGCAGCCGGGAGGCCGCCACACTCAGCGCGAGGAAGGCCGCCGCCAGCGCCAGCCCGAACCAGTTTTGGGGGATGAACACCGCGACGATATACGCGAAGGTGAGCACCAGCTTAACGCGCGGGTCCATGCGGTGGAGCAGGGAATTGCCCGGGAAATATTGCCCGATGGTGATATCGGTCAGCATGGTGCCTCACCTCCCCCATACAGCGGCAGCAGCCGGCGCACCGCCTGATCCACCGTGTACACGCTCTCCCCGGCCGGCACGCCGCGGGCGCAAAGCGCCCGGTGCACCCGGGTCACCGCCGGGATGGCCAGGCCGATGGCCTCCAGCTCGTCCGCCCGGGAGAAGACCGCGGGCGTGGGGGCATACATGGCCGCCTGGCCCTCGCGCATGACGAGCACCCGCTTGGCCACCCGCGCCACGTCCTCCATGCTGTGGGAGACGAGCAACACGGTGGCCCCGCTGCGCTCCTGATAGACGCGGATCTGCTCGAGGATGGTGTCCCGCCCCTTGGGGTCGAGGCCGGCGGTGGGCTCGTCGAGAATGAGCACCTCGGGCCGCATGGCCATCACGCCCGCGATGGCGGCCCGCCGTTTTTCGCCGCCCGACAGCTCGAAGGGCGACTTGTCGAGCAGCTCTTCCTTCAGGCCGACGAAATCCGCCGCCTGGCGCACCCGCTCGTCGATCTCCGCCTCGGATAACCCCATGTTTTTGGGGCCGAAGGCGATATCCTTGTAGGTCGTGTCTTCAAACAGCTGGTATTCCGGGTACTGGAACACCATCCCGACGCGGAAGCGCACCGCGCGGATCTTCTTGGGATCGGCCCAGATGTCCTTACCCTCCAGCAGCACCTGCCCCGCCGTGGGGCGCAGCAGGCCGTTGAGATGCTGCACCAGGGTGGACTTGCCCGACCCGGTGTGGCCGATGATGCCGATGAAGTCGCCCCGGCGCACCGTCAGGTCGATCCCCTTCATCGCGGTTTTTTCAAAGGGCGTCCCCTGCCCGTAAACATAGGTCAGCCCCCTGGTCTCGAGCACCACCTCGCCCGCCTCGCCGGCGGGGGCGGCCTCGTCCGTCCCGGCCCTCCCCTTCACGGGCAGCAGGGAAAGGGCCTCCACCGCCTCGTCGGCCGTGAGCACCCCCTCGGGCAGCGGCAGCCCCGCGCCCCGCAGCCGGTGGCATAATTCGGCGGTCTGGGGCACGTCGAGCTCCACGGCGCGCAGGGCGTCCACCTGGGAAAAGACCTCCCGCGGCGTCCCGTCGAGCAGAATGTGCCCCTCGTCCATGACCACGACGCGGTCGGCCTGCGCCGCCTCGTCCATGTAATGGGTGATGAGCACGATGGTGATGCCCCGTTCCTTGTTGAGCCGGCGGACCGTGTCCAGCACCTCGCGCCGTCCCTGGGGATCGAGCATGGCGGTGGGCTCGTCGAGCACGATGCAGGCGGGCTCCATGGCGATGATGCCCGCGATGGCGATGCGCTGCTTCTGCCCGCCGGACAGCTTGTGGGGCGCGTGGGTGCGGTATTCATACATGCCCACCGCGCGCAGGGCGTCGTCCACCCGGCTGCGGATTTCCTCGGGCGGCACGCCGAGGTTTTCCGGCCCGAAGGCCACGTCCTCCTCCACGATGGTGGAGACGAGCTGGTTGTCGGGGTTCTGCAGGACCATGCCCACCGTGCGGCGGATATCGTATTTGCGGTCCTCGTCGGTGGTGTCCATCCCGTCGACGAGCACCTGCCCCCCCGTGGGCAGCAGCATGGCGTTGAAATGCCGGGCGATGGTGGACTTGCCGCAGCCGTTGTGGCCGAGCAGGGCGACAAAGCTGCCCTTTTCGATGGCGAGGTCCAGCCCGTCGAGCACGAGATGGGGCGGCTCGTCGGGGTATTCGTATTGAAAGCGCACCTGCTTGGCATCGATCATGATCATACGCGTGCCCCCTTTTCCGCCCAGATGGCCGTTGCCCCGCAGGGCAGCGTGAGGCCGCTCTGCTCGACGGGCAGGCCGATTTCGTCCGCCGTCACCGCGCCGCCGAAGCGCGGCACGACGAGGGAGGCGAGGATATACTGCATCACCGAGGGGGATAACCCCGCGGTATAGGAATTGATGATGAAGAAGAGCGGCCTGTCCGACAACAGGGCGGCGCAGTCCTTAACCAGCGGGTAAATCTGCTCTTCGAGCTTCCACACTTCGCCGCCGGGCCCGCGGCCGTAGGAGGGCGGGTCCATCACAATCGCGTCGTAGCGGCTGCCGCGGCGCTGTTCCCGCAGCACGAACTTGCCGCAGTCGTCGACGAGCCAGCGCATCGGCCGGTCGGCGAGCCCGGAAGCGGCGGCGTTTTCGCGGCCCCAAGTGACCATGCCCTTGGAGGCGTCCACATGGGTGACGTGGGCGCCCGCCGCCACGCAGGCGAGGGTCGCCGCGCCGGTGTAGCCGAAGAGGTTGAGCACCCGGATGGGGCGGCCGGCGCCGCGGATGAGGGAAGCCATCACGTCCCAGTTGACCGCCTGCTCGGGGAACAGGCCGGTGTGCTTGAAGCCCATGGGCTTGAGCCGGAACCGCAAGGCGCCGTAGCCGATTTCCCACGCGTCGGGGATGGGCTTGAAGCGTTCCCAGTGTCCGCCGCCCGTGCTGGAACGGTGGTAGCGGGCGTGGGCGTTTTTCCAAAGGGGATGGCGGCGCGGGGTGTCCCAGAGGATCTGGGGATCGGGGCGGATGAGCGCCACCTCGCCCCAGCGTTCGAGCCGTTCCCCGCCGCTCGCGTCAAGCAGTGTATAGTCTTTCCAGTTGTCGGCGGTTCTCATACGTAAAACGTCCTTTGTGTTAATAAGATGCGGAAGAGTTGCCGGCGCTGGCGCGGCGGCAACTCCTGGAAAAAACATTGTCGTGCCTGAACGGCACGTCTTTCGCGCATACGCGCGAAACCATGTTTTTTCTGGGGTAGTTCCTGCTTATCCCTTCATCCGCCACAGGCAGCGGTCGCAGGCGTTCCCTCTTGCGGTAACCCGAAATTTTTTACGTTCGCTTTCGCTCGCAAGAATTTCGACCACTGCGCCCACCAGAGTTCGCGGCAAATGCCGCGAACTCCCGGAAAAAGCCCTTGGCCGCCCGAACGGCGGCCATTTCACGCCATGCGACGTGAAACCGGCCTTTTTCTAGGGTAGTTCCTGCTTATCCATTCCCGCCACAGGCAGCGGTCGAAAAGCCAACCTCCTGCGGATGGATAAGGGCTTTCCTCTTGTGGTACCCAAAACTGGCGGCCGCAGCTATCGCTGCTGCCAGTTTTGACCACGGCGCCAACCCCTGCTCGCTGTATCCCGCACCGCGGGCGCTCGCAGGCGTTGCCACAGATAGATCATGCCGCCTGAACCGCCTGTTTTATCTTCTCGCCGAGCTCCACGGCCAGGGCGTTGATGGTGTCGAAGTCCTTCCCCTCCACCATGATGCGAATGAGCGGCTCGGTCCCCGACACCCGCACCAGCACCCGGCCGTCCCGGCCGAGGGAGGCGTTCGCCTCTTCAATCGCGGCGGCGAGGGCAGTGTCGGCGGCGAACCGGGCCTTCTGCGCCGCGTCGGCGTGCACGTTGAGCATCACCTGGGGGTACCGTTCCATCATCGCGCCGATGCGGGACAGCTTGACCCCCTTTTCCCGGGCGAGGGCGAGCAGCTTGACGGCGGACAGCTGGCCGTCGCCCGTGGTGGCGTGGTGACGGAAGATGATGTGGCCCGACTGCTCCCCGCCGATGGCGTACCCGTTTTGCAGCATTTCCTCCAGCACGTACCGGTCGCCCACCTTGGCGGCCACCGGCGTGATGCCCGCCTGCTCGCAGTAGCGGAAGAAGCCCAGGTTGGACATCACGGTGACCACCGCCGCATTGCCGTCCAGCTGGCCCTTTTGCTTCATGTCGGTGGCCAGCGCCGCGATGATCTTGTCCCCGTCGAGCAGGTTGCCCTTTTCGTCCACCGCCAGGCAGCGGTCGGCGTCGCCGTCGAAGGCCACCCCGCCGTAATACTTCAGCTTTTTGACGAACTCGGCCAGCCGCTCGATGTGGGTGGAACCGCAGTCCTCGTTGATGTTGACGCCGTCGGGCTGGTCGCTGAGGAAGACGCAGTCGGCGCCCAGGGCGGAAAACAGCTTGCGCGCCGTGGCGCAGGCCGCCCCGTTGGCGCAGTCCACGACCAGCCGCATGCCGTGCAGGTCGGCGTCGGTTTCGTCGAGCAGATGGCGGACGTAATCGTCCGCCGCCCGCTCGCAGCGCGAGACGCGGCCGATGGCGCCGCCCACCGGGCAGGGGGGCGTCTGCGCCCCGTCGAGCACGATGGCCTCCATCTCGTCTTCGAGGGCGTCGGACAGCTTGAAGCCCTCGCGGTTGAAGAGCTTGATGCCGTTGTACGCACAGGGGTTGTGCGACGCGGAGATCATCACGCCCGCGTCGGCGCCGTAGCGCCCTACGAGATACGCCACCGCCGGCGTGGGCACCACGCCGAGCAGCTGGACGTCCGCCCCCACCGAGCAGAACCCGGCGACCAGCGCCGCTTCGAGCATGTCGGAGGAGATGCGGGTGTCTTTGCCGATGAGCACGCGGGGCCGGTGATGCTCCGCTTCGAGCAGCACCATCGCGGCGGCCCGGCCGATGGCCATGGCCAGCTCGCAGGTGAGCTCGGAATTGGCGACGCCGCGGGCGCCGTCGGTGCCAAACAGTCTTGCCATACACTACCTCTTTCCCACACAAAAGGTGTGAAGGCGTCCGGACCGGAACACCCGTTCCAAACCGGAACGCCCAAAATATGTATAACCTCGCCTGCCGGCAAAGGTTCCGCCGCCGGGGCACGGGGCGCCCATGGCCAAAGCTCCGGGAAAGCCGCGGCTCTGCGCTTCCCACACAACGCAAAGCCGCGCCGGATTCCCGGAAAATCCCCGCTTACCCCTGCCCGGAACAGGCAGCAGGCGCTGTTACCCTTTTACTGCGTTCCGTAGACGGAACGCACCTTTTTTACGATAAGAGTTGGGGCAAAGCCCGAAGTCCTGGAAAAAGCCCTTGTGGGCCACCGGCCCGCATTTCACGCCATGCGGCGTGAAACCGGCCTTTAAGTTCTAGAAGAGTTCACGCCGTTGGCCCGAAGTCCCCGAAAAACCACTGACGCGGTTTGGGTTCTGGAAGAGTTCCGCTATCGCGGAACTCCTGGAAAAAGCCCTTGCGGGCCGGTGGCCCGCATTTTGCGCTGCCGCGCAAAACCGTGCTTTTTCTGGGCCAAATCCTGCTTGCCCGTTTCCGCCGCCGGGCGCCGTAGTTTATTCAAACAGCCGCGTCTGCTCGGGGCCGCCGGCCTGCCCGGGGGGCGTCAGCCCCAGATGGGCGTACGCGGCGGGCAGCACCACCCGGCCGCGGGGGGTGCGGCTGAGGAAGCCGATTTGCATCAGATAGGGCTCATACACGTCCTCGATGGTGACCGCCTCTTCGCCGATGACCGCCGCCAGGGTGTCGAGCCCCACCGGCCCGCCGTTGTAGTGCTGGATCATGGCCAGCAGCATGCGCCTGTCCACCCAGTCGAGGCCCAGCTCATCCACCTCGAGGCGGTCGAGGGCCTGGCGGGCGGCGTCGGCGCTGATGACGCCGCCGTTCATCACCTGGGCGAAATCGCGCACCCGCTTGAGCATGCGGTTGGCGATACGCGGCGTCCCGCGGCAGCGGGAGGCGATCTCCAGCGCGCCGTCCGGGTCGCAGGGAATGTCGAGAATGCGCGCGCTGCGGCTGACGATGGTGGCCAATTCCTCCGGCGTGTATAGCTCGAGGCGCATCACCACGCCGAACCGGTCGCGCAGCGGGGCGGACAGCTGACCCGAGCGGGTGGTCGCCCCGATGAGGGTGAACTTGGGCAGCGGCAGATGGATGGAGGTGGCGCCCTGGCCCTTGCCGTTCATGATGTCGATGGCGAAATCCTCCATCGCGGGATAGAGGATCTCCTCCACCGTGCGGGACAGGCGGTGAATCTCGTCGATGAAGAGCACGTCGCCCTCGTCCAAGTTGGTCAGCAGCGCCGCCAAATCGCCCGGCCGTTCAATCGCCGGGCCCGAGGTGATGCGGAAGTTGACGCCCATCTCGGCCGCGATGATGCCCGCGAGGGTCGTCTTGCCGAGTCCCGGCGGCCCGTACAGCAGCACGTGGTCCAGCGCCTCGCCCCGCAGCTTGGCCGCATCGATGAAAACCGCCAGATTGTCCTTGACCTTCTGCTGGCCGATGTATTCGGCCAGCGTCCGGGGGCGAAGCGGGTTGTCCCCCTCGTCCTCGGGCAGGTATGCGGTGGATACCATGCGGTTTTCGAAATCCATCTCCATCTTTGCCATTCCTCCGTAAAGCCTTACCCTTTACAAAACCGGTAACCCGCCGGCGCGCCGGCCGGGCCAGCGTTCCGCGCCCCTTTCCCGGGGCGGCACGCCGCCAACGCCTCCCCGGGGCTTGGCCCCGGCCAGCCGGGCGTCTGCTTCAATCCCGCGCGGCGGTCCACCTGTAAGCGGCTTTCCCCGGTACCGGCACCGAACCGGTACACCCGATTCGGCTCTGTCCGGTTCCGGCACGGCCGCCCGGGGCACATCGACCCCTTCCGGGGGCCCGCCTTCGCCGTGTCTGCCGCCCGGAAAGCCCGCCCCGCCGGAAGCGGCGCCCCCTCGTCCGCCCCCGCATCATGCCCGCGGCGCCCGGACGTCATCGCCTTCCCCGGCTAATCCTTTCCAGTATACCATATCGGCGCCCGATGGGCAAGATTCCCGCCCCGCTTTTTTCGGAAAGCGAACCATTTTTCTTGCGCCAAAAAGCGACACCATCCCCCTTCAATCTCAACCCAGTTTTGCGTAATTTTTTCACAATTTGCACTTGAATCTTAATTTTTTATAAAAATATTTAATACCTATTGACTTGTGGGAATATTTGGAATATACTGATATTGCAAACAGAAGTCTTGACCGAACGGAAAGGAGTGGAGTCCCGTGCACATGGTAAACCCGTTTTGCATGAACAGAAAGGACTACTTCATGGTTTGGAGTATAGTGAATTGTAAGCGTACAGAATAGAAAGGAAGGACTTTATATGAAAAAATGGTTATCCTGTTTTATGATCATAATTCTCACCGTGGCCATGCCCATTTCTATCGTGGCCCAAGCCGAGCCGTCAACAGAACGATCGTATATACAAACATCTACGGTCTTCTCGGAAAAGTCCCTGGATGACATGTTGGATCTTTATACGGAATTCCGGGCGGACACTTTACGTAAGAATAAAAAAGTACTGCTTACAGATCCCGCTGAAAAAAAGGCGCTTTCCGGCAACGGCACCGTCCGAGCCTGTACGGAAATTTTTGACGAAAGCATTCTGGCCGATGAGCGGCGCCGGGAACCGCTAATTCAGGATATGGAAAACCGATTGGCGCTGTCGATTGTCGACGCCTATTCCGAAACAGAAATTATCAGTCAACAGAGCGAGGGAAACAAACTGATTGTCGACTGTTATGTGAAAACGTTTTTCAACTATAAAGACATTTCCCGCGCAAACGATCCGGAGGCTCCGGTGGATTTATCCGGCTTCGGCACGTATCACACGCTTACATTTATCAAAGGGGCGGGAAACCGCTTAAGGCTGATAGAGGATTCCTACGACGAGGGCCCCTTGACCAATATGAAATCCTCCAGTTATACATCGCAGGAAGATACTACACTGCAAACGCTCGAGGAAACCTATTCTCAAATCGGTATTGCCAATCCCTCTGTCAGCGTAAATGCCCCTAAAGGTCCCGATGATGATTTTTCATATTGGTATGGAGACAGAGCCGTCACGTATCATGTTCGGGAAGGCGTTGCCTATTCTGATAAATACGCGTTAAGTTATAACCCTAATTTTAAAAATTTTAACTCCAGCGGTGGAGACTGCGTGAATTTTGCCTCCCAGTGTTTTGACGCGGCCACACGGCAGCAGTGCAGGAACACGTCTTTTAAACCATACACGAGTGCTTGGATCAGTTCAACAGCAAGCATGAAATATTGGACGTCCGGAAACAGAGGATTTAAAATGATGTGCACCCCATCTCGCTCTTTTGTGGGAGAGGGGCAGTTTGTATGGTATGATTGGGAAGGCAAGGGAGGAGGCAACACATTTTATCATACAGCCTACTGCGTTGGAAAAGATTCCAATAACGTTTATATTGTGAATTCACATAACGCTGACCTATATCATATCCGATGGAATTTTGGAGGCTCAAAATGTCTGTACGCCACAAGCATCCTTCGCGGGTAGTGCAAAAAGTCGCATCTCCACCTTCTTCTTATCATCGAAAAGAACGCGTCATTATCGCCATTCTGCCCTTAACCGTAATCATACTGCTTACCTCTTGTTCGTCCGTCGTCCCGGCCTCCTCCGCACCGGCATCCACCTCCTCAGCCCTCTCCACGGCCTCCTCCGCACCGGAACCCGCCGTGTCCTTCCCGGAGGCCCTGCCCTCCACCGGCCGGGCGGCGCAGCCCGATACGGACACCGCCCCCGAACAGGTGCTGGAAACCTTCATCGACTGCCTGCGCAAAGGCGATTCCGAAACGCTGTGCAGCCTGTTTGTGGACGGGGATAAGCAGGCCGTCGCCCAAGAAGCCCTCTTTGCCTTTTACGGCCCGCTGACCGTGTGGGACGTGCACATCTCCACGGCCGAGGGCATCGACCCGCACGCCGGCCCGCCGACCGAAACGGAAGCGGCCATGTATATGACCTTCTGGTCCCGGGATACCCGGGGCGAGTTCGGCATCACGGGAGGCGGCGACATGGACATCTGCAAATTCCCCCTGCTGCGCCGGGTGGACGGCGTGTGGAAGATTCTTACCCTGGGCGGCAGCTCGCCGCCCGGCGTCTGACGCCGTCAGCCGCCCCTTTATTCCCCAAACCAAAACGCCGGAGGGCCATGCCCCCGGCGTTTCTTTTCCGTCTGCTCCGCCCATACGCGGCTTCCTCCTGCACCGGGACCGCCCCGCCTTCGCCGTGCCCGCCGGCCGCGCCCGCGGAAGCCGCCGCGCTTTCCTTAGCCCTTGCGGCCCAGGGACTTGAGCGCCTCGCGCACAAGCACCTCCACCGGCTGGGCGCTGTCGAGCCGGCCCACCGCCGCGCTCGCCTCGCCGGGGGTGAAGCCGAGCACCGACAGGGCGCTGACCGCTTCGGCGGCGTTGCCCGCGGCCGAAACCATTACGGCCCCGCCGCCCGCGGGCAGCGACACCCCTTCGCTGGTCTGCAGGGCGCCGACCTTGTCCTTCATTTCGAGCACAATGCGCTGGGCGAGCTTGGGGCCGACGCCCTGCGCCCGGGTCAGCGTGCGGTAATCGCCGCCCGCCACCGCCAGCGCCACCCGTTCGGGCGACAGCTCGGACAGAATCGCCACCGCCGCCTTGGGGCCGACGCCCGAAATGGCGGTGAGCTGCCTGAAGCAGTTGAGCTCCCCCTGATCGGCGAAGCCGAACAGCTCGATGGCGTCCTCGCGCACGTTCATGATGGTGTAGAGCATCGCCAGCTGCCCGATGGCGGGCAGCTGGCGGGCGGTGTTCATCGTGATGCGGCAGCGGAATCCCACCCCGCCGCAGCAGATGACCGCCACCGTCGGCTCCATATGGATCAGTTCGCCTTTGACGCTGTACAGCATAGCTATCGTCCCTTCCCCGTATCCGCCGCCTGCACCGCCGCGGCGGCCTATTTTCTGAATTCAATCTGCCGCTTGAGCGGGGTGCCGGCCATCTGGCCGTGGCAGATGGCGATGGCCAGCGCGTCGGCCGTGTCGTCGGGGCGTGGCACCTCCGCCAGCCGCAGCAGCCGGCGGGTCATCTCCATGACCTGGGGCTTTTCCGCCTTGCCGTAGCCGGTCACCGCGCTTTTGACCTGCAGGGGGGTGTACTCGTAGAGGGGGATCCCCGCCTTGCGGGCGGCGAGCAGGATCACCCCGCGGGCCTCGGCCACATCGATGGCGGTTTTCTGGTTGTTTTTGAAGTAGAGCTTCTCCACCGCGAGGGCCTCCGGCTTCACCGCGGCGAGGAGCGCGCCCAGCTCGTCGTAAATGAGCTCCAGCCGGCGGGAGAAATCCATGCCGGCGGGCGTGGTGATCGCGCCGAAGCGCAGCGGCGCGAACCGCCCCCGCTCGTAGCGCACCGCCCCCCAGCCCACAATCGCATAACCGGGGTCGATCCCCAGTATCACCATACCGCCAAGGCCATCCTTTCTGCCGGGGGGCGGGAAAGCCGCGCCGCCTAACGCCGCCGCCTGCGATGCCGCCTTGCCTTCCCCGGTTAATCCTTCCCAGTATACCACACCAAAGCCCGGCGGGCAAGCTTCCCGTCCCGCTTTTTTCAAAGATACGCCTTTCCGCGCCCGGCAGCCCGCCCCTTTTTCCGCGGATATTGTTGCATTGTATACGCATATTATGAAGAATCCCTTAAGCTTTTTATAAAGGATTGACTTATACGGTTGGGCGGCGTATGCTGGTAACAGGGAAAGCACAAAACGCCTTCCCGTCCCCCTGTCCGACGGAAAGGAGCCGATTGCCATGAAGAAACCCCTGCGCCGCCTTCTCGCCCTGCTGGCCGCCGGGCTGCTGGCCTTGCTGCCGACCGGCTGCGACGGGACAACGCGGTCGGATACGCTGCAATTTACCTCCTTTCTCACCGGGGAGCCGGTGACCATCCGGCTGCCCTCCTCCCAGAAGGTGAATGCCGCCGGCACCGCGGTTGGGTACAATTCCTTTGAGGCGGATATGAGCCTGTACGATCTTGGGGACGCCCTGGGCGAAAGCAACCCCGGCGTGCAGGTGGAAAAGTGCCTGGACGTCTCCTGCGTGCTGCTGTACGCCGATGCGTTTCACGTGCTGAGCGTCACCCCCTTCGGGGAGCAGCATTTTGTCCTCAGCGATATGCGCGCCGAGGTCGTGTACGACCTGGTGGACGGGGAAGCCCAGACCGCCCTGGTCCTGCTGCCCTACCACCTGCTGTCCGACGGCCGGCTGGAACCCGGCCACGAAACACGGGTCTACGCCGGGCAGGAATACGAAACGTCCCACACGGCCGCCGACTTCGCCGCGTTTTATGCCCGGGCCGGCGTGTACACCGTGGAACAGCAGGCCGAAGACACGCTGCACATCACGGGATACCGCGACACGGTGCCGGAAGGGGCGGCGGCGCTGCGCCCCTTCACCCTGCACTTTACCGAGCATCTGGGCCAGGGCTATGTGATAATCCGCCTGGATTAAGCGGAACCCCGGCCGCCGCCCGGCTCCCTTTTCCCTTCCCGTTGCCCGCCGCCCCGGCGCCTGACGCCGTAACCCCGCCTTCTTCTATTCCCCCCTAAAAAACCGCCGCGGATATTCCGCGGCGGCTTTACATTAACCATCAAGCCGGCTATTCTTTCACTATACCATTTAACGCAGCCCTCTTCGCCCGACGGTTGACCACCTAGGCTTTGTCTGTTGCCTAACTGCGGTTTCTGTCTTCGGCCCTTTCTGCTCAGATATTCCCAATATACTACTAATCGATGAAACATTTTCACCGGCAAATCCGCCATACTCTTTCAAGAAGTTTTCAGCGCGTATGTATCGCGGAGCAACAAGCGCCTCCATAGATTTTTCGTTGATGTCGATGAGAGGAAGCAAAATTTTGTCCTCACAGCCGCCAACCGGCGTTTCCAGAAAAATATCGATCGGCCGCCCGCGCCATCTTTCTCCAAACCCTTCAAAAGCGGACTGCTTGCGCCTCCACTCTAATTTATCCTTAAAACGAGAAACATTTGGATACATTTTCTGTAAACCAGAAAAATTGTTTACCGCACCACAAAAATGACAAATCCTATCTTCCTTAATTTTTTTCGCCGCATCAAACACCCAGACAAGCCGATATCCGCAATCGGTGTAAAATTGATTGCGCCTGTTAAAGTCTTCACAGGAGATAGGGCTGTGCTGAAATTCTATCACCAGCTTTTTCTCTTCTATACACACGTCAGCCCGATGTACCTCGTCGCCCTTTTCTAAAACTATCTCCCGACACTCTTCGGGGAATTTTTCCTGCCAGGCCAAATGCCATTCGCTCATATCGCCCCAGTCTTCTACACAGGAAGAATCCGGTTTGTGAGAAAAATGCAGTATCTTGATTTTTCCCTTTTTGACGCTCAGCTGTTCGTGGCAAATGGGGCAGAAATAGCTTTTCCCCTTTTCCGCACGGCTTATCGATACTTTGTTTCCATTTTCATCGTATGCAGTAAACATATGGCGCTCCTTTCTATAGAATTTTCATCCTCATGATCGGTAGTATATCATGCAAAACGCCAACACACAAGCAAGAACATAGCCTGTATTTTATGGGCTGCGACCGTTTCCGTCCCCCGCAGCTTCAGCACTATCTCCGCGGCCCCGGCGCCTGACGCCGTAACCCCGCCTTCTTCTATTCCCCCCAAAAAACCGCCGGAGGGTCTCCCCTCCGGCGGTTTTGTCTCTTCCTGTCCTCTTTTACAGCGTATCGCCCGGCAGGATGGCAAAGGGCACCGGCCCGGCCGTTCCGCCGCCCAGCACCCGATCCACCGCGCCGGCACCGATGGCCTCGATGGAATAGCCGACGGTGGCGGGCCGCGGCCGGATATACCGCAGCGTCGCGATGTTGTCGAAGCCGCAGACCCCGGCCTGTTCCGGCACCGCAATGCCCCGCTCCCCCAGGGCGAGGAGCAGCTGCAGCGCCTGGTAATCGCTGGGCAGCAGCACCGCCGTGCGCGGCCCCTCCCCGCGCAGCAGGGCGCACACCGCGTCGCAATACCCGCTTTCGGTTACCAGCACCGTCTCGAGGGCGAGGGCGGCCGCCTCCCGGCGGAAGCCCTCGTACCGCCGCCGCTGGGCGTCGATGTTGGCGGCGGCTTCCTGCCGCCGGGCGGTATAGACGTAGATAAGCCGCCGGTACCCCCGGGCGGCCGCCTCCCGGACGCAGGCGGCCATGGCGGCCCCGTCGTCCGGACCGGCGTGGGGAAAGCGGCCGAGCCGGTTGCCCACCGTGGCCAGCGGAACCCCCTGCGCGGCCAGCCAGCGGGCATACTCCCGCCCCTTGCCGACCGGGCAGAGGATCAGCCCGTCCGCCCCCATGCCCCGCAGCCGGAGGATACAGTCCCGCTCCCGCGCGGGATCCCGTTCGGTGAGCAGCAGCGCCACCGTATAGCCCTGTTCCCGGGCCCGGGCCTCGGCCGCCGTGGCCAGCTGGGCGAAGAACTCGTTGCGCAGGTCGAACAGCACCAGCCCCAGCAGCCCCGACCGGCCCGATACCAGCCCGCTCGCCCGCATATCCTTGACGTAGCCGTGGGCCCGGGCCGTCTCCAGAATCCGCCGGCGGGTTTCCGCGTTGATGCCGGGGCGGTTGTTGAGGGCGCGGTCCACCGTCCCCTGGGACACCCCGCATAACGCCGCCAGCTCGAGGCTGGTGATCCGCTTCATGCCGCGCCCCCGTCCAGGGCGTACCGGACGCGGATTTCCCGGCGCACCGCCGCCGGCGCGCCGAGGACCAGATCGTCCCCCTGCCGCACGGCCGCCGCAGACTGGCCGTCGATTTCCACCGCCGGCGCCGCGCCTTCCGGCAGGAAGGGCAGCGTCAGCGCCCGCAGGGGCAGCGTGCCCTCTTTGATGCGGATAAGGGTCCCGCCGTCGTCCATTTCCACCGTGCCCCAGGCGCTGTCCACGCTCCACAGGGTGCGGAACCGCTCGCCCGGCTTCCGCACGGGGCAGAAGCCGATGCGCCCCGCCGTCATGTCGAAGCAAAAGCCGCTGTACACCGGGATGAGGGAATAGCTCGCCATCGAGCGGGCGTAATTGCCGCCGCATTCCAGCTCGTTCCACGGGTTGCGCTTCGCCCCGTCGTAGCGGTCGCGCACCGCCCGCACGAGATCCAGCCCCTCGTCGCTCATGCCCTCGCTTATCAGCAGGGCCGCCGCCTCGTATTCGCAGCCGGAGAAGCACTCCTGGGCATAGGGGACGGACACCACCGGCTTTTCGGCCCCGGCGGGGTATTCGCACAGGATGGCGCCGCCCTCGTCGTTGAGGCAGTAGAGGCGGCAGGGGTTGCATTCCCGGCGCATCTCCCGCTTGAAGTTGTAGCGGTAAAGGCTGCGCAGCGCGGTGCGGATCTTCTTCTCGTCGAACAGATGGCCCAGCCCCGCCAGGCTGGCGTGCCACTGGCCGCACAGCTGATCGATGAAGCAGCCCTCGCCTATCTGGTATTTGAGCTCGCCCGCCTCCGCGTTCCAGTAGGGGGCCTCGATGTCGCCGTAGGGCGCGAGGATCGCCTTGTCGTGCAGATCCACCCGCTGCACGAAATACGCTCCGTTGAACAGATGGGCCTCCGACCAGGCGCGGCCTTGGTCGAAGAGGCGGCGGTACAGCGCGGCCGCGTCGGTGTCGCCCATGCGGTCGGCCATTTCGGCCCCCGCCTCGAGCGCCGCAAGGTAAAAGCTCTCCAGCCAGCTGCTCGGCCCGAACAGCTCCATGTCGAGGGTCTGGTGCTGCCGTCCCTCGAGCACGCCGTCCTGATCCGCGTCCCAGCGGCAGTCGTTTTCGGGGCTCCAGGCGAATTCCAGCGCCTTTTTGACCGACGGCCACCAGCGGCGCAGCCACTCGTCGTCCCCGCACAGCTTCCAATCGCGGTAGGTCTTGATGACGCCGCCCATCTGCCCGTCCACACAGGGCAGGAAGGTGTTGGGCGCCCGTCCCGCGGGCAGCTGCAGGCGGAAGGACATGCGCCCGCTCTCCCACTGGTTATAGCGGTAGTCCAGCTCCCGCATGGAGCGTTCCAGCCGGGGGAAGAGGAAGGGCAGCGCATAGGCGTAGTTCCATACGTGGGTGCAGCTGCCCTCGCAGCTGCCGGTGTGCTCGTTGGTGCCCTCCCAGCCGTAGAAGGAGCCGTCCTCGAGGCGCAGCACCGTGGGGCTTTTGAGGATGGAGAGGTTGGCGGATACCGCGTCGATCACCTCGTCGGGGAGGGTGGAGGAAAAGAGGGCTTCCTTGAACGCCAGCGTGCGCCGGTAGAGGGAATCCCAGTGCCGCAGCGCGTAGCGGGCGGTTTCCTCGGAGGAGGCGAAGCGGGTGGCGTAATGGTTGCGCCAGCGGGCGTTTTCGCCTGCGGGGGGCGGGTTCCAGTCGTTGACGCAGTGGGGAACGTGCCACGCCAGCAGGAAGCGCACCGTTTTGGCCTCGCCGGGGGCGAGGGAGAAGGTGACGGCCACCGTGCCCGTGTCCTTGACCCCCGCGTCGGGGTAGGAGCGGGCGGGCAGCGGGGCGGCCGCGGCGAAATCGTGCCAGAACACGGTGGGCCCGTCGAACCACAGGCCGCGGTACCACGCCTCCTGAACGGCGGCGTCCGCCGCGTCGGTGGCCAGCGTCAGGTTGCCGAAGCCCAGGTCGTCCGGCGCATGGTTCTCCTGGGTGAAGGCCAGGCCGCAAAAGCCGTCGCCGGCGATTTGCCGGTTGCGGCCCGGCTCGTCGAAGGGGTTCTGCACCGAAAAGGCCACCGTGTAGTCGATGGCGCGGGCGGTGGTGTTTTGGAGCGTCACCGCGAAGAAGGCGGCGGGCAGGCTGGACGCGTCCTCGTCCAGCGGGATGAAGGGGTTGAAGGCGGTCAGCGACGCCTTGCCCGGGAAGTCGCTGTCGGCGAAGTCGACGCGGGCGATGGGGAATTCCCCGGTAAAGGTGTGACCGCGGAAATGGGGAAAGCCGGCGGCCGTGTCCCGCATCACGCCGTGGCCGAAGGAGAGGCCGCGCGGCCCGGAAAATTCGCCGCATACATCGCCGTTCAGCGCCTTGGCGCTGAGCAGCTCGCCGTCGGCCGCCGCCTTGACGGCGATGTGGCTGTAGCCGTTGGCGCCGCCCTTGTTGGGGCGGTTGAAGATTTCCCAGTCGATCAGCCGGCCGTTGCCGCCCAGCCCGATGCACCCCGTGCCGATGCCGCCCAGCGGGAAGGAAATCTCCCGGGTTTTCTCGCCCTGATAGACAAAATAGTTCCTCGTTTTTTCCATGTTATGACCCCCTTGTCTGTTGTGTGGAAACGCCGCGGCCCGGGCAAAGCCCGCGCCGCCCGCAGAGGATAAGCCGGCCCGCGCACTGTCCCGGCCCGGCTCTTCGCTGCCCGGAACCCGCCCGGCCGGCGGCGGCCGCCGGCTGCACACGGCTGACACACCCCGGTCAGGCTGCCGGTACAGGCACCATCTGCCGCGTGCCATGTCCCGCATCGCGCTGCACGCCGTTTTATGCCCGCTGACCCGCGCACTGTCCCGGCCCGGCTCTTCGCTGCCCGGAACCCGCCCGGCCCATCGCCTTCCCGGCGTCCGTCACCCGGCCCAAGCCCCGCCAACCTGCACGGCCCAGCCTGCGCTTCGCCCGCCGGGGATTCTGTCCGCCGCGCGCCATGCTCCCCTCTGCGCCCGTTCCGTGTACGTACACGATAGTTGTAGCACACCCGCCCCGCCCCTGTCAAGGAGAATTTTCCCGTAAAGGGAAAAACCGCCGCGGAGTATCCGCAGCGGCCTTTTTTCATTCTGCCGTTTTCCATCATGAGCCTATTGGATTTTTCCGCGTCCGTCCCGCGAAAACGGCTATCCTTTTTCCTCCGGCTGCCGGCTGCGTTGCGACCTCCTCTTCCCGGCCAAAAGCCACACCGCCGCAATCCCGGCGGCGGCAACCACCGTACCGGCAACGGCCAGAATCCAGATCCACCACCGGCCGCCGACAACATCTTCCGGCGGAGAAATAGCCGCCGCTAAAAGATCGCTGGACTGATAGGTTCCGCTTTGTATATCCTGCCATTCGGAAGCCTGATAGGCCATTAACACCGTTCCTTTCCGATCCACGGAAGCGCTGATTCCGTGCAGGGCAGTGCCATGATCCAGATAAGTCTGGGCCTGGCTGCAAGCGCCGGTATCGGAATTGTAGAAAGCGCCGTTCAGCCGAAAGGCGCCGTCCCGGCCTGCGCGGAGCCAGTACAGGAAGACCAACTCCCCGTTGGTTGCCGCGGCAAAGGAAGCGGTGTTCGCCTCTGGGATGATAACCTGTTCCCTTCCGTCTACCATGCAGGCAATGGCGCCGTCCTCCCGGGAATAAAAACGGGTCCCCGCCGCTTCTATGAAGTCTTCGTCGGTTTCGCCGGGATTTTCGGCGGCTGCCAGCAGCTGCACGGCGGCCGTACCCATACCGGCGGCCGTCCCGGCAGAGGAAACCGTCCATTCGCCGTCCTCATAGACCGCTTCGTAGGCTTGATTCGTCCCCTGCGAAAACAGGAGGTCGCCTTTATCGTTCGCCGCCCAGACTGCCGCTGCTTTGCCGTCTTGGACCGTCAGGTCATGCATGCCGCAGTAGCCGGGGATTCCTTCGGTCAGGTTGGTGATTTCCCGAATCTGCCCGTCTTTGATAACGGCCGCGTATATATCCATGGATAACGCATATTCGGCAGAAGAAACGCTGCCGGAAAATTCCTTGTCCGCATTCTGCCAGATCAGATACACCGTTTCCCCGGCCGTCACCGCCCGCGGGGCGTAATCCGCCGTACCGTCGTCATGAACCGGAGCGGGATCGCTCCAGCGGTTCCCGTCATACAGGGAGTACACCAGCATATGGCGATCCATCTCCTGGCGTTCGGCGGCATCCTGCAGCCAAAACATGACCGCCGGGCCTTGATAACGCCCGCCGGACACAACCGAACCGCCTCCGGCGGGAAGGAGAATTGGATCGGCGCTGCTGCCGGAATCCTCCACGACCGGCGTACCGGGCTTGCCGTCCGGCTTTGGTGTCACAGGAGCGGCGTCCGGATGGAATTTCTGGCTGTCCTGGCTGTCGGTTCCGGTTTCGCTGCGTCCCGGGAACCGTTCAATCGGCTCCGGTATCTCATAGTCGCCGTCTTCCACGACCGGATAGTATTGCCAGTAAAAGCCCGGCCAGACCTTTTCCCACCCCAGGAGTTTCACTTTCGCCTGCAGGTTCCCGGTCAGCTGCACAAAATCCTGGAGGATATCCACGCCGTTTGCCATCTCCGCCTGAAGATGGAACAGCACGCCGCCCGAGGCTTCCGCCCCCAGTTTGGTTGTCAGCCTGCCGAACTTCACCGGCTTTTCCAGCTTGACGCCCAGGTAGGCGTAAACCGAACCGGAGCCGCGGATCCGCGGCACCAATTCCAGCCGGCCGTCTTCTCCCTGTTTTCCTGTCAGCTGGATTTGGACGGGAAGATCCCCGTCCAGCCCCATCAGCCCCCAGTTGACATTGCCCGAGAAGGTCAGCGAACCGTTCACGTTGGCGCTGAGCAGTTCCAGCCGGGCTTCCCTTTCATCCCAGCGGGCCGTCACCTCGCCGCGGATCGTGGGCTCCCCCTCGAACAGCAGCTGCGCCAGCCCGTCCATTTGAAACGAACCGGTATAGTTCCCGGTTTCCGTGTCTCTTTTTAGCGTCACCTCGTTGCATACCAGGTTTTTGACCGCAATAGGAAAGGGCAGGGACTCAAATTCCGCCTCCGTATCCAGAATCACGGGGCCGAACGCCTCGGCGGCGAACTCTACCGCCTGGATGGGGACGGTAAAGGTGTCCGGCAGCCTTTGCAGCTCCACCGTCACCGTTTGCGACAGGTCTAAAACGGAAACCTCCTGCTTTGTCCCCTGGTATCCCGCACAGGAAACCGTCAGCGCCGTATTTCCGTTTAAGTGCATATAGGGTTCGCTCTTTGTTGCCTTGCCGGAAGAGTCCGTCCGAACCGCCTGCAGTGCGCCGCCGGTTACCAGCGCACCCTCCAGCGGTTTTCCCGTTTCCTTGTCTTGTACCAACACCGTCTGGGTATGTTGACCGCAGGCCGCTTTAATGCAGTCGTCGCAAAATCCCGAAGTGTTTCCCAGGGTGGACTCGCCGCAGTGGGTGCAATATGGCACCGGCGGCGTCCAGGTAACGAGGCTGTGCTTGTTCCGGTCAATGGCCCAGCAGGTGTAGCAGCGGGAATCCTCCGCCCAGCGGCCCTCCCGGGCAAAAACAGGCTCCCCGCAGCCGGAGCACTCT
The DNA here is from genome assembly GCA_902478605.1 of uncultured Oscillospiraceae bacterium. Classification (GTDB taxonomy): domain Bacteria; phylum Bacillota; class Clostridia; order Oscillospirales; family Acutalibacteraceae; genus UMGS856. The sequence continues at coordinate 2,665 of CABSLQ010000048.1, read as the reverse complement.
CCAACGGGCGGCTGCAAATACATGGATTCCGGCAGCGCCCCTTCGCCGTCCTGCGCATACACGGGCGCTGTTCCGCCAAGCGGCCCCAGGACTGTGATAAATATAACCATGCTCAACAGCAGGCTGACCGTCTTTTTCACAAGAATCCCTCCTCGGAGTAAACAGCATGTCGGATTAGGCATGCAGGCATGTCAGATTAGGCATGCAGGCATGTCAGATTAGGCATGCAGGCATGTCAGATTAGACATGCCTGTGAAATTCCTCTTTGGACATGGCCGAAGCAAAGACAAAGCACGATACCCTATCCCGGATAATTTATCTTACCATAATCCCCCCCGGTTTTCAAACCCGATATCCTCCGTCCCGTTAAACCCGATCCCCGCCGTATTGTCCGGGCAGGCTGCCTTTCATCGCGCAGGCCCCGGCGGAATACCATCCCCGGCTGCCGCGCCGGAGACGATCGGCCAAGGCTTCGGCATCACCCTGCCGCCGTTTTTTATCCCGGCACAAAAGCGGCCGGCGATTCGTGCAGAATCGCCGGCCGCCAATCTGTTGAAGATAATCTCCATCATCACCTTTATTTCTCTTTCGGTGGCGGATCGTACTTCCAGCAGAAGCCCCCCGCTTGATTTCTTTTCCGTTTTGCACACATGGTAATATTGGAAGAGTTTATCGAAAGCGTGCGAGCTGCCTCCGATATGCTTTTCCACTCCCGAACAAATTCACCGGTTACCGTATATTGATATATTTTTTTGGCAAGCGGATGACATTCTTTGTTCCGCTGTCTATAACATACCGGGCAACCCGTTCCACTCACGCGATGTCCTACCGTCGTTTGCCACTCATGCCCACATACACGGCACCGCCACCAGACCCTTATACTAGACCCCAGTGTAACCCTATACGGCGTAAGCCCTTCATTTTTGGTCGGATGCCATTCCGCCGCCAAATCAGGCCGCAGATCGGCCAGGGAATCTTCCTTGCATTCCGCCATGTACTCACGAATTTTAAATTCATCGCGCCGTACATTCACATCAACCGGGCTATGGACACAACGCGGATCTTTTCTCGTCCGGAAATTGGAATGCGGATCAAGCTGATCCAACAAATGCTTAAGCATCTTTTCCAATCCCTGTTGCGTATCCAGGTTATCCATATGATAGAGAATATCCGCTGTCTTTCTGGAAGTATCGGAAAGCTCTTCTTCTCGTATTCTTATCAATCGGATTCCTTTTTCACGGCACAAATCGTATTTTTCCTCTTCGCGGTCCCATTTCCCTTTGTGCCAGTATACGCCGTCATATTCTATGGCCAGTTGAGCAGACGGTATGTAAATATCCAGCTCCATCCGTCCCGGCAGTATATCTTTGCAACGGCTGATTGCGTCCGGATAAACCTGCCGCACATAGTAAAAAAGAGCCTGTTCAGCAAATGATGTCTGCCTACCTTCATTGCAAATTGGGCAGTTGGTTCCATGGCCCCGGTGCATAACGCTGGCTTGATATGTATGCCCTTTGGGGCATAACCACCACACTTTTTTGCCGCAGCCAATGGTCACCTGTTCCGGCGTGAGATCGCCGTTTTTGGTGGGATGCCATTCTTGGGCCAATGCGGGCCGCACGGTTGCCAAATCGTTTTTCCCTTTCACGACAACATGGTTGACGCAACAGGGGCAACCACGTCCCAACTTCGCACGATTGGAAATCCTGGCCTTCCATTCATACCCGCATGTTGAACAGCGCCACCAGACGGACTGGTTGCTGTAACTGGTAAATTGGCTGGGCTTTGCCTCGCCGTTTTTCTCATAATGCCACTCTTTGAGCAAAACGGGATCGGCTATCGATCCGTTCTTTTCCAGGATAGTTTTTTGCCTTGTTTCGGCCCTTTTCTTCTTCATGCATTGCGGGCAGCCTGTCGAACGCTGCGTCCTGGCCCTGACAGATGTCTCCCAGCTGTATCCGCACACGGAGCACTTCCACCATACCCTTTTAGCACTTCCCGGAACGACAGCCAGCATATCGACCTGCGTATTCTTTTCAAAATCCCATTCCTTTGCCAACAAAGGAAACAGCGTCTGCAGATCGTTATAACCAATGAGCACCCGTTTGTTTTCACAATACGGACACTTTTTTCCATCTGCTCTCTTGTATATCGGATCTTCCCACTCATGTCCCTTGGCGCATTTCCACCAAGCCTTCTTGTTGCTGCCTGTCGTCAGCTTATCCGGAAACAGACGAAGCGCATCATTTTTCTCCCAATTCCATTCCGCCATTAACGCCGGATTATCGCGCACACAGTCTGACATTGTTTTCCCTCCCGCGCCAAATTCCTCTGCCGGCATCCGCGGTATAAAAAAATCCGCACATTTCTGTGCGGATTTTTCTGGCAAATGACTCTAATTTTGATAGAAACCCGTTAAGGGGGTGCAATTACGGTTTGGAGGGGGGTGCATTTTTGATTTTAGGGGGGGCAGTTCTTTGCCAAAGGAAGAGGAGCGCCTTCATGGAATAATGTGTTGAGGGAAAATAATTTTTTGTTAAAATGCGTATGTTTTTCTCTACACCCCTTGCAAACCAGAAAAAAGCGCGGTATAATATGACCAAAAGAACTGAAACGGTCATATTTCAAGGAGGGTGCGACCTTGGCTTTTACCGATTACGAGACT
>CABSLQ010000047.1 GCA_902478605.1 uncultured Oscillospiraceae bacterium | reverse complement strand
TTTCCCAAAAGACGGTGTTTTGCGCATGCTTAACTCCACCTTCTTTGACAAGCTGGGATGCCTGGCGGGACGCCAGGCATCGTCCATATAAAGGGCCCGCACCCGTTTGTTTCCCTCGAAGGCCTGGTCTTCCGGCGTCAGCCAGCCGACCCCCTCCATATTGGACTGCCCGGCCAGCAGCCAGACATCGCCCACATATATATCGCGGTAAGCGGTTTCCCCTATCCATACGGTGTACGGCCCGCCCGCCGGAATGCCGGTGACCCGATAGCGGCCGCCGACCGCTTCCACCGCTGCCGCGCCGTCTGCGGCCCCCTCGTACCGCACCGCTTCCACCGGGCTTTCGCTCTCCAGCCAGACGGCGCAGGTATCGTCCGCGCCGCGCTGCATCACCATGCCCTCCCGTATTCCCAGCATGCACAGTCCCCCTTTAATGGTTTGGTTTTCTCCATTATCTTACCGGCCATTCCCGCTGTCAAGGCTTTTTACGCGGCAATTGGCTTGAATCCCGGCGCATAATCTGGTATACTCATAAGAAATGCAGCAAACGATAGGAACGGCACGGCCGCGGACGGCCGGGAAAGGTTGGCATTTGCATGAAAGTCACGCTGATCGCACACACGCCGGAGCCGGAGCATCTGCTCGCTTCCGCGGCGCGCCTGTGCTATTCGCCCGCCACCATCGACGAGGTGATGGAGGGGCTTACGGAAGAAAAAACCGCTTCCTTTGTGGACATGCTGGCCGAAATCGGCCATGAAAGCCCGATTGAGCATGTGTCCTTTACCTTCGGCATCGAAGGGGTGTCCCGTTCGCTGCTCGCGCAGCTGACGCGGCATCGGATCGCCTCTTACAGCGTGCAGAGCCAGCGGTATGTGCGGGAAAAGATGTTTGAATACGTCGTGCCGCCCGAAATTGAGGCGATTCCCGAGGCGGCGGCGGAATACCGCCGCGCCATGGAGGAGGATCAGCGCCATTATGAGCGCCTGACCGTCTTGCTGAAGGAACGGCACCTGCAGACGCTGCTCGCCGGCGGTATGGAGGAGAAGGCGGCGAACCGCGCCGCCGAAAAGCAGGCCATCGAGGATGCGCGTTTTGTGCTGCCCAATGCCTGCACGACCAAAATCATGATGACCATGAACGCCCGCAGCCTGATGAACTTTTTCCACCACCGCTGCTGCAACCGGGCGCAGTGGGAGATCCGCGAGCTGGCCCGGCGCATGCTGGCGCTCTGCCTGCCGGTGGCGCCGCACCTGTTCAAAAACGCGGGGCCGTCCTGCCTGAACGGGCCGTGCCCCGAGGGCAAGATGTCCTGCGGCAAAATGAAAGAGGTGCGCGCCGCCTACGCGCAGATGAAGGAAAACGCCTGAAGGGATGAAGACAGATGGGACGCCTGATTGTCATCGACGGCCTGGACGGCAGCGGAAAATCCACCCAGCTGCGCCGGCTGTGCGAGTATCTCACCGCGGCGGGGACAAGCTATAAGCAGATTTGCTTTCCCGACTATGGCGAGCCGTCCTCGGCATTGGTCAAAATGTATCTGGCGGGAGAATTCGGCACATCGCCCGACGATGTGAACGCGTATGCCGCTTCCTCCTTTTATGCGGTGGATCGCTATGCCAGCTATAAGAAGTTCTGGCAGAAGGCATATGACGCGGGAACCTTGATTATCGCCGCGCGGTATGCCACCTCCAATGCCATCCACCAGATGTCCAAGCTCCCGCGCGGGGAATGGGACACCTATCTCGACTGGCTGAACACGTATGAATATGGCTTGCTCGGCCTGCCGCGGCCGGACGAGGTGGCGTTTCTCGACATGCCGCTGGACATTGCGCAGCGGCTGCTCTCCGGCCGTTACGCGGGGGATGAGGGCCGCAAGGACATTCACGAGCGGGATCTCGCCTATCTGAAAAAGTGCCGGGAAGCGGCGCTGTATGCCGCGGCGCATGACGGCTGGCAGGTGATTGCCTGCGGGGCGGACGGCGAGCCCTTCTCTGAAGCGGCCATCACCGAAAGCCTGATACAGCGGTTGGGATTGTAATCAAATAAAGCAGAACAGGACGTACTATATATATGACCGATCTTCTGACATCATTGGATTTTCACGAGCCGCGCCTTGAGGACGCCGGCTGGATGGCGCCCCTGCTGCGTGCAAGCGGCAACCGGGCGTGCGAGTATTCCTTCACGACCATTTATATGTGGCGCCGGTATTATGAAAACCAGGTCGCCCGTGTCGGCGAACAGCTTTTTCTCCGTTCGGGAAGCGGGGCGTCGGCCACCTATTTGCTGCCGGTCGGCGGGGATCTGCGTGAAGGGATTGCGCTCCTGCTCGGACACTGCCGGCAGGAGGGAATGCCGCTGCGCCTTTACGGGGCGGAACGGGCGGATCTGGACAAGCTGTCCGCCTGGTTTCCGGGAAGGTTTGCCTATGAGCCGTCGCCCGGTGATTTTGATTATATCTACCGGCAGGAGGATTTGGCCCTGCTGCCCGGCAAAAAATATCACAGCAAGCGGGGCCATGTTGCCGGTTTTTCCAAGCAGTACGGCTGGACCTATGAAACCATCGGCGACGCCAACGCCGGCGAAGCGGCCGATATGGCCACCGAATGGTGTAAAGGCAAGGGCAATTGCGCCGACAAGGGGCTGCGCTCCGAACACTGCGCCATCCGGGAGGCGCTGCGCCACCGGGAAGAGCTGTCATTGCGGGGCGGGCTGCTGCGTGTGGATGGCAAGGTGGTGGCCTTTACACTTGGGTCTCCCATTAACGATGAAGTATTTGACATTCACGTGGAAAAGGCGCTGCCCGCTTACAGGGGGGCTTATGCCGTCATCAACCAGCAGTTCGCCGCGCGCGAACTGGGGGCCTATCCGCTGCTGAACCGGGAGAACGATTTGAACATCGAGGGGCTGCGCAAGGCAAAGCAGTCGTATCACCCGTTTCAAGTGCTGGAAAAGTATGTATGCACGGAAATCGTGTGAATTTTGTTCACGCAAGACGGCGTGATGATACAGCCGCCCTCTTTGCCGGCACCCATGCCGGCGCGGAAGGCCGTGGGGGCGGCGAAGGCCGGGCTGCACGATGTAGGCCTTGCGTGGGCCGGCCTGCGTGAGCAGCGGGGCAGGGCGCGCGCGCCGTGGGTGACTTTTGCAGCCGAAGGCGATAGCAATGTGGAATATCCCCGTCCGGGGATTGAATAAGCAGCAAGCGAAGAGGTGTTATCCAATATGGTGGCCGTATTTCTGGCAGATGGGTTTGAAGAAGTGGAGGCGCTTGCCACGGTGGACGTGCTGCGCCGGGCGGAGCTGGACGTGACGACGGTGGGCGTCGGCGCGCGCATTGTCACGGGGGCGCACGGCATCGCCGTGCTGGCCGACGCGGACGGCGAAAGCTGGGATCCGGCGGCGGGGCGGCCCGAGGCGATTGTGCTGCCCGGCGGCATGCCCGGCACGCTTAATCTGGAACGCTCCGGACTGGTAAACGCCGCCATCGAACAGGCGCAGAAGGAGGGGGCGCTTATCTGCGCCATCTGTGCCGCGCCCTCCATTCTCGGGCACAAGGGGCTGCTGCGCGGCCGGCGGGCGGTGTGCTTCCCCGGCTTTGAGCAGGAGCTTGAAGGGGCGCAGATTCAGGACGCGCCGGTGGTCACGGACGGCCCGTTTATCACCGCAAAGGGGGCGGGTGTTGCGCTGGATTTCGGCCTGGAAATTGTCAGCCGGCTCCTTTCCCGCGAGAAGGCGGATAAAATACGGGCGGCGATGCAATGCAGGTAGGAGATATCCGCCCGATAAAAGCCGGGCTGAGAGAGCAGTACAAAAGCCTGCGGCGCGCCATGCCGCGGGCGGTACAGGACGAATACGATGCCGCCATCGCGCGCCGGGTGGCCGGCCTGTGGCAGTATAAGCGCAGCGAGGTGCTGCTCACCTATGTGTCCACCCCGATTGAGGTGGACACCCATCGGATTATCGAGCGGGCGCTGGCGGACGGCAAAAAGGTGGCGGTGCCCCGCTGTGTGCCGGGGACGCGCGACATGGAGTTTTATTTTATCCGCGGCCTGGGCGAGCTGGAACCGGGAACCTTCGGTGTCCTGGAGCCGCGGCCCGATCCGCAGCGGCTGGTAAAAGATTTTTCGCATGGCTTGTGTTTGATACCCGCTTTGTGCTATGATTGGCACGGATACCGTCTCGGCTACGGCAAGGGGTATTACGATCGGTTCCTGGCCCGGTTCCGCGGGAGCATGATCGGCATCTGCTACAGCGAATGCGTGCGCCGCCGTCTGCCGCACGGCCGGTTTGACCGGCCGGCCGAGCTGCTGGTGACCGAAAAGTATCTGCGGCGCACGGGCATCGACCGCCGCCGGTGACATAAGGAGTGTGAGCGATATGTCCGAACAGGAGAGGCAGGATAACACCGTGGACAGGCTGCTCGAGGATATCGAAGCGGAAAAGGCGGCGCGGGCGCGGGAAGAAGAACAGATCGGCGAAGCGCTGCGCGTGGATGACAGCACGGCCGACCGTATCCAGCAGGAGCGCAGGAATAAAGTCGCGGGATTCCGTCTGGAACTGAATCTGGACGAGGATCCGGAACATACCGCCGTACAGGCGGAAGAGACCGCCGTGCCGGCCGGGACGGCGGACGGAGAGCCATCCCAGGAAGAAGCCGCACCGACCGCGCCGGAGGAAGGCGGGGAAGACCCCGCGTCCGGTGAAGGGGAGGAGTCTGACGCCCCGGAGGAGCCGGAGGTCAGCAAGGCCGGCAAGAAGAAAAAGAAGAAGGACAAAACCACCTGGGGCTGTATCCGGGGAATTCTGTATGCCGTCCTGGTGCTGGGCGCGTCGGGTGTGCTGGCCTATTTCATCATTACCGGGTGCATCGACCTTGTGGGCCTGAATAAATCGGATCAGCTTAAGGATGTGGAGATCCCGATGGGGGCCTCCACCCAGCAGGTGGCCGAGGTGCTCAAGGAAAACGGCCTTATCGATCAGCCGCTCATTTTCCGGCTGTATTCCAGGCTGACCAAGGCGGACGGCACCTATCAGCCGGGTACCTTCACCCTGTCGGCAAATATGGGATATGCCGACATCATTTCGGAACTGCAGAACGCCAAGCCGCGCGAAGTGGTTTCGGTGACGGTGCCTGAGGGGTCCACCATTGACGACATTGCGAAACTGCTTGAGGAAGCGAATGTGTGCACGCCGGAGGAGTTCTATCACGCCGTGGTGCAGATCGATTACACGAACGATTATGCCTTTATCAAGGAGATTCCCACTGCCGATCAGGGCGAACAGTACGAAGGCCGCGTGTATACGCTGGAGGGGTACATGTTCCCGGATACGTACGAATTTTACACCGAGAGCGCGGGCGAGACGGTGGTGCGCAAGTTCCTCGATAACTTTGACAGGCGGGTGGATGCCCAGGTGCGTTCCGCCATCAGCGCCAAGGGGATGACCCTTGACGAAGCGATTATCATTGCCTCCATCATCCAGGGCGAGGCGGCTAAGTCGGAGGATATGCTGCTGGTGTCCCGCGTGCTGTTCAACCGGCTGGAGAACCCCAATGTCTACCCGCAGCTGCAGTGCGATTCCACGCGGGATTATGTGCAGGCGCTGACCCCCTCGGTGGAAGGGATCGAGATCACCAACGTCGCCTACGACACCTATAAGCGCAAGGGCCTGCCCGTCGGCGCCATCAACAACCCCGGTATGGAGGCGATCCTGGCGGCCATCAATCCTTCCGAGGATGAGGAGGCGCAGGAGTATTTCTTCTTTGCCACCGACTATTCCACCGGCATCACCTATTTTTCCAAAACGTATGCGGAGCATGAAAAGACCTGCCGGAAATATAAAATCGGCATCCATGCCAATGGATAATACCATTTGCGGGCCATCGTTGGTGGCCCGCATTTTCATGCGTTTCCCATGGCAAGGTAAGACCGTCCGGGAAATGCCCCGGTGGAGGAACGGCGGGCGGCTGCCGGCGGCGAACTGCCGCGGGGCGGGAAATGAACCGCGGAAACGGCCGCTTTTTGCGGAGTACCATGTCCGTCGGGCCGTGTGGTCCGGTTCGGTGAAAGGATGAAAAAACGGTATGCAGCAACTGGAAGTGCTGGCGCCTGCAGGCGATCGGGAACGGCTCGAGGCGGCGGTGTTGTTCGGCGCGGACGCGGTGTATCTGGCGGGCCGCGCCTTCGGCATGCGGTCGGCGCCCGCCAATTTTGACGAGGACGGGCTGCGTGAGGCGGTGGCCTTTGCCCATGCGGCGGGACGGCGGGTCTATGTGACCTGCAACACGCTGCCGCGCAACGAGGAGATGGCGCAGCTGCCCGCTTTTCTGCAGAGTGTACAGGACAGCGGGGCGGACGCCGTTATCGCGGCCGACCTCGGCGTGATGCAGCTGTGCCGGCAATACGCGCCCCGCTGCGCCCTGCACGTATCCACCCAGATGGGGGTGGTCAACTATGAAACGGCGCGGGCACTGTACGAGATGGGCGCGGCCCGGGTGGTGCTTGCCCGTGAGCTGTCGCTGGAGGAGATTGCCGAAATCCGGGCCAAGACGCCGCCGGCATTGGAATTGGAAGCCTTTGTGCATGGGGCGATGTGCATGTCGGTGTCGGGGCGGTGTCTGCTGTCCAATTACCTGACCGGACGGGACGGGAACCGCGGCGACTGCTCCCAGCCGTGCCGCTGGGGCTATCAGGTGATGGAACCGCGGCGGCCGGGCCAGCCGCTGACGGTGGAGGAGGACGAGGGCCTGACCTATCTGTTCAATGCCAACGATTTGTGCATGATAAACCATCTGCCCGATCTCGCGGCGGCGGGGATCACGTCGCTGAAAATCGAGGGCCGGGCCAAGGCGGCATATTACACCGCGGTGGTGACGAACGCCTATCGGCGGGCGGTGGACGAGTTCGCCGCCTCGGGCTATGCGCCCGATTTTCGCCCGTCGGCGTGGATTGCCGACGAGGTGAATAAGGTCAGCCACCGGCCCTACGGCACGGGCTTTTATTACGGGCCGCCTGCCCAGAATACCAAGGCGGGCGGGTATATCCGGGCGTATGAAATTGCCGCCGTGGTGGAAGGCTGGCGGGACGGCCGGCTCCTGGTCAGCCAGCGCAACCGGTTCTGCACCGGCGACGTGTGCAGTGTGCTCGAGCCGGGCGGCGTTCCCTTTGAGCTGACCGTTCCGGTCATGCAGGACGAAGAGGGACAGCCGATCGACGCGGCGCCGCATGCCACCATGCGGGTCAGCTTTCCCTTCCCGCGGCCGTTGCGTCCCGGCAGCCTGCTGCGCCGCCGCATACCGGCTGATTAAAACCGGCCCGGTGCGGGCAAGATAGTACTATCTTGCAGGTAAGGGTGGGTTGGCCATTGAAAAAGCGCGCATTGGTGCTGTTCACGCTGTTGCTCTTTGTGTTCAGCGGAATCATCATGCAGGTATACCGTCTGTCCGACACCTATCTGTCTCAGGCGGCCGAAAAGCAGAGCACCGTGACCGTTACGGTGGCAAACGGCCGCGGGACCATCTACGATGCGCATCTGCGCCCGCTGGTCAACGCCTCCTCGGAATACCGGCTGAGCGTGGCGCCGAGCGCCGAAGCGATCGCCGCCCTGACGCCGCAGATAGACCGGGAACAGCTTGAGAGCCTGTCCGAACGGCTGCAGAGCGGCCGGCCGGCCGTCGTGACGCTGCGGGAACTCAAGGCGTCGGTGCCCGATTCCACCCTGTTCAGCGTACCGGTGCGGTATACCGAGCCGCTGACGGCGCCCCATCTGCTCGGCTATCTGGACGGCGACGGGCTGCATGGGGTGACCGGCATCGAACAGGCCTTTGACGAATACCTGAATCAGTGCGGCGGCAAGGCGACCGTCACCTATACGGTGGATGCCATGGGACGGCCTCTGGGCGGAATTAAACCGATCATCGAAAATACGCTGGACGAGACCAAGGCGGGGGTGGTGCTCACCATTGACGCCACCATTCAGCGCATGGCCCAGACGGCGGCGCAGAAATATATGACCAAGGGCGCGGTGGTGGTGATGGAGCCGGACACCGGGCGGATTGCCGCCATGGTGAGCCTGCCCGATTTTCAGCCCAGCAACGTGGCCGACTGCCTGGAGGATGCCGATTCGCCGCTGCTCAACCGGGCGCTGTGCAATTACAACCTCGGTTCGGTATTTAAAATCGTCTCGGCCGCCGCGGCGCTCGAGCAGGGCATATCCACTGCCACGACCTTCACCTGCAACGGGGCCCTGCAGGTGGGGGACACGACCTTCCACTGCCACGACCGGCTCGGCCACGGCGCACTCGATATGACCGGCGCCTTTGCCAAGTCCTGTAATCCGTATTTCATTCAGCTCATGCAGCAGGCGGGCGGCACCAGCTTATATAACATGGCGGCGGCGCTCGGGTTTGATCGATCGCTGCTGCTCGCGGAGGGATACAAAACCGCCCGCGCGATTCTGCCCACTTCGGCCGAGCTGCTGCTGCCGGCCGGCGTGGCCAATATGGCCTTCGGCCAGGGGAGCCTTATGGGCACGCCGGTGCATGTCGCCCAGATGGTGGCGGCGGTGGCAAACGGCGGCGAAATTGTGCAGCCCACGATTCTCAAGGGGTATTGCGATAAAGAAGGCGAAGTGAGCGAAGCAACCGTGACCGACGCCCAGCGCGTTTTTTCGGAGCAGACCGCCCGCACACTGCACGAACTGATGGTCCACGCGGTGGAAGAGGGAACGGGTGCCAGCGCCAGACCGGAAGCGTATGCCGGCATGGCAGGCGGCAAAACGGGCACGGCGGAAACGGGCTGGGAATCGGAAGGCAAGCCGGTGGTGCAAAGCTGGTTCGGCGGCTTTTACCCGGCGGAAGAACCGCGCTATGTCATCGCGGTCATCGCCGAGGACGCGGATAACACCGGCGGCAAGGCCGCCCCGGTCTTTAAGGAGATTTGCGAAGGGCTGTACTATATCCTGCGGGCAGAGAAGCAGGCCGCTGCGGAATGATATACGCTTGCAGCGTAGGCGATCTTTATCAAAGAGGCGGATAGACGGGGTTCTATCCGCCTTATTTTATGTGATATGCGTTTTTGTTATGAAGATTATAATAATCAGGCAGTTTACTTATGGCTGACAAGGGGGTATGATAGAGCAGAGAGAACGGTATCCGGGAGATGACAGGACATGATAACCGATTTGACCAGCGGAGGCATTCACAAAAGGCTGTGGCTGTTTTCCCTTCCCATGCTGCTCAGCGTCGCGTTTCAGCAGATTTACAACATCGCGGACAGCATGATCGCCGGCAGGTTCGTCGGGGAGGACGCACTTGCGGCGGTGGGGGCTTCGTATCCCATCACCATGATTTTCATGGCGGTGGCCATGGGCTGCAACATCGGATGCTCGGTGGTGATATCGCAGTATTTTGGGGCGCACCGCTACGGTGAGATGAAAACGGCGATCTATACCACCTTTGTTTCTTCTTTTGTGCTCAGTGCGGCGATGACGGTGATTGGTTTTGTGCTTTCCGCGCCGCTGATGCGCCTTATCAACACGCCGGCCAATATTTTTGATGACGCCGAACTGTACCTGAATATTTATATCGGCGGCCTGGTGTTCCTCTTTCTGTATAACATCTGCACCGGGGTGTTCAATTCGCTGGGGGATTCCCGTACGCCGCTGTATTTCCTCATCGGCTCCTCGGTGGGGAATATCGTGCTGGACGTGCTTTTCGTCACCGCCATCCCCATGGGGGTGGCAGGCGTCGCCTGGGCGACCTTCATCGCGCAGGGGGCGGCCTGCCTGCTTTCACTCGTTACGCTGTGGCGGCGGCTGCGCCGGATAGAAACGCCCGGAAAGGTGCGGTGGTTTTCCGGCGAGATGCTAGCCCGTGTCGGGCGCATCGCCGTGCCGAGCATTTTACAGCAGAGCTTTATTTCGGTGGGCAACATGTTTATCCAGGGACTGGTCAACCGCTACGGTTCGGCGGTGGTGGCAGGGTATTCCGCCGCTGTAAAGCTGAACACCTTTGCGATCACCTGCTTCACCACCCTGGCCAATGGGCTGTCCAGCTTCTCGGCGCAGAATATTGGAGCGGGCAAGGTGGAACGGGTACATAAAGGCTTTTGGTCCGGCTGTCTGCTGGCACTGTGTGTGGTGATACCCTTCACGGCAGCGTTTGCCTTTTTCGATCGGCAGGCGGTGATGCTCTTCCTCGATTCGCAAAGCGAGCAGGCGCTTCAGGTGGGGCGCAGCTTTCTGCGGATGGTTGCGCCGTTCTATCTGATTATTGCGGTCAAGCTGATGGCGGACGGCGTGCTGCGCGGCGCGGGGGCGATGAAAAGCTTCATGGCCGCCACCTTTACCGATCTGGTGCTGCGGGTGGTGCTCGCGTATGTGCTGTCCGCCTTCATGGGAACCGACGGCATCTGGCTGTCCTGGCCCATCGGCTGGGTAACGGCCGCCATCCTGTCCACTCTGTTTTATTTCACCGGGGTGTGGAATCCCCAGAAGGCCAGGGCGCGATCGAATTAATCGTTCCTTAATATTTACTTTCGTGCTTTTTTACTGGTTGCATGCTACAATAGGTTTGACAAAATGGGACAGAGGTGTCGGGTATGGGACAGAAAATACTGGTATGCGACGACGACAAGGAGATTGCGGCGGCGATCGATATCTACCTGACGGCCGAAGGGTACGAGGTCGTGCAGGCCTACGACGGGATACAGGCCCTGGAAGAGCTGGAAAAGCACCCGGACATTCAGCTTATCCTCATGGATATCATGATGCCGCGTCTTGACGGCGTGCGCGCGACCATGAAGATACGGGAAAGCCATAATATTCCCATCCTCATGCTCTCCGCCAAGGGGGAGGACAACGACAAGATTCTCGGCCTGAATATCGGGGCGGACGATTACATGACCAAGCCCTTCAACCCGATGGAGCTCATTGCCCGCGTGCGTTCCCAGCTGCGCCGGTACACCAACTTCGGCGGGGAAACAGGGGAAACAGGTACGCTGACCGTCAACGGCGGGCTGGAGCTGGACGACGGAGCCAAGCGGGTGACGGTGGACGGGCAGGAGGTTTCCCTCACGCCGGTGGAATACAAGATTGTGAAATTTCTGATGGAGAACCGCGGGCTTGTCTTTTCCAGCGCGCAGATTTACGAAAATGTATGGAACGAGCCGTCTTACGGCGCGGACAACATTGTGGCCGTGCACATTCGCCATATCCGGGAGAAGATCGAGATAAATCCCAAAGAGCCGCGGTATATCAAGGTCATATGGGGCCACGGCTATAAGATGGAGAAGCTGTAAACAAGGGGGCCGTGCGTGTGAAGCTGCGGGAAAGATTTTCTGTCAAGCTGATTTGCGTCCTGCTGTTTATGCTGTCTCTGGCGGGCTGTATGATCGGCGGTGTGTTCTTGATCGAAACGGGCCCGATTGGCAGCGGCCAGGACGCCTGGTTTTACAGCACCAGAAATCAGGAGACCATGCTGCAGGCGGCCCGGGCGGTATGCGAGTATCACCAGGTGCTGCGGGACATAGCGGAGGACGGCACCGAGACGGACAGCCGGCAGCTTCGTCTCGAGGAACTGGCGGAGGACATCAATCTGGGCGGTCAGGGCAACTTTATCTGGCAGCTCTTCGACGCCGAGGGCCGGCTGCTGGCCGAAAATCTGGGGGAGGGAGAATCCCTTGTCGATGCGGCGGGGAATTATCCCATCCAGCGGCAGAACGTGTTTGAATATGCGGATGCCGGCGATGGAACGCGGAAGGATTCCGTGACGATGGAGGTGGCCTATACCCTGCGCGGCACCATGCCCGGCAGCGATGTGTATCAGACGATACGGCGGGATTTCGCCGCCGTACAGCAGGCGTTTGTGCCGGTGCTCGCTGCGGTCATCGCCGCGGGGGTTCTCTGCCTTTTCCTGTTCGGCTTTCTTGTGGCGGCGGCCGGCTGCCGCCCGGGGGGCGAGCGCGCGGCGCTCAATCCCTTTGACCGCGTATGGCTGGTGGTGCCGCTGGCCGCGCTGGCGTTTTGCGTTTGGCTTGTCGGCATGGCCATTGCCAGCAGCGATATGGTGCTGCTGGTGCCGGCCACCGTGCTCGCGGGCGGGATGCTGCTGGCGACGGTGCTGACCATCGTGCGGCGTGCCCGGGCGAAAAAGCTGTACGAGACCACCCTGCTGTATGTGCTGGTGCGGGTTTGCACCATGGCGCTGCGGCATATCCACCTGGTTGTGCGGATAGGCGGGGTGTTCCTGCTGTATATCGTGACGCAGCTGGTGCTGATCATCATTATAATCGAGGGGCACGGCGGTTCGGGGATAGCCTGGTTTGTCTGGATCATGGGCAATCTGTCGATCATTGTGCTGGCCGTGATCGTCGCGCTGCAGTACAGCAAGATAAAAAAGGCCACCGAAAAGATGGCGCAGGGCGATTTGGGCATTGTGGTCAACGAGAAGGAAACGCCCTTCTTCCGCGAAATGGCGCATAATCTCAACAGCAGCGGCAACGCCATTAAAATCGCGGTGGAGAAATCCACCCACAGCGAACGGATGAAAACCGAGCTCATCACCAACGTGTCACACGACATCAAAACGCCGCTGACCTCCATCATCAATTATGTGGGGCTTCTCCGGACCACAAAGATCGAAGATCCGAAAGCGCTCGAATATCTGGATATCCTCGAGCACAAATCCAAACGGCTCGCCCAGCTGATGGCCGATTTGGTGGAGGCGTCCAAGGTCACGGCGGGAGCGGTGACGGTGAATATGGAATCGCTCAACCTGGGCGAGCTGCTCAAACAGGCGAGCGGGGAGTTTGAATCCCGGTTCGAGGAGCGGGGAATCCAGCTGATGTGCCGTCTGCCCGAGCAGCCGGTGCTCGTATACGCGGACGGGCGGCATATGTGGCGGGTGCTCGACAACCTGTTCGGCAACGCGGTCAAGTACGCGCTTGACGGCACGCGCATCTATGTGGATCTGGCCGATTTGGGCAACGAAGTGGTGCTCTCGATGAAGAACATCTCCCGCGATCCGCTCAATATGCAGGAGGAGGAGCTCATGGAACGCTTTGTCCGCGGCGATCGGGCGCGCGTCGGGGAAGGAAGCGGGCTGGGCCTCTCCATCGCCCGCAGCCTGATGGAACTGCAAAACGGCACGATGACCATCCAGATTGACGGCGATTTGTTTAAAGTAATTCTCACGCTGCGCAAGATGTAGCGGTAGCAAAGGAGGACGGGAATAATGGAAACCGCTGAAAGAAAAAAGAGCCGGATGGCTCTGCCGCTGTTCGTGGCGGTGCTGGTGTTTTTAGCGTTTCTGGGCTTTTTGTATGGATGGCGGCTGTTTGGCTTCCGCTTCTGTGACGCACCCGATTCCCTGATGATAAAGAGCGTCGAGATCGAAGAAAACGCCGTGCACCTGTCCGGTTCCACCTGCGAAAGCGCCAAGCGATACGACGGCTTTGTCTGTCGGGTGGAGGGGGATACCCTCTATGTCGGCGTCAAAACCGGTGCGTTTTTTGCCCAAAGCGAATCAGACGCTTTTGATTTGAACATCCCCACCGAAACGGCCATTGCCCGCGTGGTGCTCAAAGGGGCAGATGAAGAGCGGGTTATCTATCCCGCCTGATAAAAAACTCCCGCAGGACCATGGTCCTGC
The DNA here is from genome assembly GCA_902478605.1 of uncultured Oscillospiraceae bacterium. Lineage (GTDB taxonomy): Bacteria > Bacillota > Clostridia > Oscillospirales > Acutalibacteraceae > UMGS856. The sequence continues at coordinate 9,128 of CABSLQ010000047.1, read as the reverse complement.
GGGAGTTTTTATGCTTTTACAGGCGGGCGGCGCCGTAACGCTTCATCAGGTGGAACAGCGGCGCGCTCACGGCCGGCACCACCACAGCGGCGAGAACCGTCTCCACCACGCCGTTGAGGGCGAGGGCCGTTTGGAGAATGACCGTCAGGGTAGAACCGAGCGTGGCCACGCCGGTGCCGAACAGGCTGATGGCCGAGAGCACCAAAACCGTGTTGGTCAGCGTGCCGCATATGCCCGTGAATATGGCGGACAGCGTATTCCCCAAAGCCGGACGTAGCCGGGAAAGCAGCTTATGAAAGCCGCGGTAATACCACCCGGCAAGAAAGCCCACCAGCAGGCGGGGGATGACCGAGATGCGGGGATCGAGAAAAATGACGGCGTCGGCGGTGCCGTTCATCATGGCGTAAAGCAGGCAGGTGACGCCCCACACAAGGCCGAGCACCGCCCCCCGCCACGGGCCCAAAAGGACTGCGCCCAGAATGACCACCACGTGGATGGTGGTGATGCTCAGCAGGCCATACGTGATATACCCGGTATAGGGGATAAAGGTCAGGGCGATGATGAGCGCACAGAACATCGCCGTCAGGGTAAGGCTGAGCAGCTGATTTTTTTTCACAAAGCATTCCTCCTGCTGCTGTTCCGAATGGATACAGCGCATTATTATGTATGCAAACCCGGCGGCCCCCGGCGCGGACGGCGGCTGAAGCGCCCAAAGCGGCTGCTTCGCCCCGTATGCGTGGTTCCGGAAAACGCGCGGGATTATGGTTTTTTGTTTTTTTCGTAAATCATGCGCAGGCCCTGCAAAAGCAGGTCGTCCACATAGGTGATTTCCCGGCGGCAGTGGCGTACGATTTCCCGCCCGAGGCCGCCGGTCGCGATGACAGGCGCGGAATAGCCAAGCTCCGCCTCAATGCGGTCGCACATGCCGTCGATCAGGGAGGCTGTGCCGAACACGGCGCCCGACTGCATGCAGGTGATGGTGTTCGCGCCTACCACGTTCGCCGGCGCTTCCAGCCGGATGCGGGGCAGAAGGGAGGCGTGCGCAATAAGCGATTCATAGGAAGAGCCGACGCCGGGAATGATCGCCCCGCCAAGGAAGGCCCCGGCCTTATCAATGACCGACACGGTCGTCGCGGTGCCGAGGTCCCACACGATACAGGGGGCGCCGAACCGCGCCACCGCCGCCACCGCGCCCACGAGCAGATCGGGGCCCAGCTGCGCCGGGTTGTCGATGCGGATATTGACCCCCGTTTTGGTTCCCGGCCCGATGAGCAGCGGCGTTACCCCCGTCACCTTGCGCACCGCGGCACGGATTGCATGCTCCAGCGGGGGCACAACCGAGCTTATCACAGCGCCTTCAAAGGCGTGCACGTTGATTTGATACAGGCGCAGAATATCCATCAGGTCGATGGCATACTGATCCTCCATTTTGGTCAGATCGGTTGCCACACGGGACTCGAGCATCAGCTTTTCGCCCTCAAAGACCCCGATGGTGATATTGGTATTGCCCATATCCAGCGCCAGCAGCATGGTTATCCCGCCTTTGTATGTGTTACACTATAGTATACCATAAAAGATGGGGTGCATTCAAGTGAAAAATAGCGCGGCGGCCGGATGCCCCAAGATCTCCGCTTGACAGTGGGGCGGGCGGCTGTTATGCTGACAGTATGGGGGTGCTTTTCATGAACAGACTGCCGCCGGCTGTATGTGAGCGGATTCTTGCCATGGAACAGCAGGATCTGGCCCTGACGCAGCAATTGGAAGCGGCCGGTGAGCTGCCGCAATACGGTTATCACCCCGCCCTGGAGGCGCTGCATCTGGCCAACAGCCGTCGGCTGGAGGACATCATGGAGCAGTATGCCTTCCCCACGCTGCAAAACAGCCGCGCGCCGGTGCATACGGCTGCCTGGCGCATTGTGCAGCACGCCATCAGCGCCCCGGCCTTCATGCGGCGGTGCTGCGATCGGTTCCGCCGGTATTCCCCGCAGGAGATTCCGCTGAGCAGCCGCGCGTATTTGGAAGATCGCATTGCCTTTTATGAACGGCGGCCGCAGGTATACGGCACACAGTTCGACTATGGCCTGGACGGCCGGCTCGATGTCTGGTGGTTGGCCGACGCACCGGGTGTGGACGCACGGCGCCGGGCCGCGGCTCTGCCGCCTTTGGAGGAGGTGCGGGCCCGTTTCCGCGAAGCGCCGGCCGTATCGCGCGAAGAGGCGCAGCGTATGCGCCGGGAACAGGAGCAGTGGCTGGTGGCGGTCGGCTGGTGCGGGGAAGAGGCCATCGCCCATTGCCGGTCCGTCTATGGAAACTAAAAATGCAAAGGCGGCGGATGAAAATGGATATACTAAGAAGGCGGGAAAGGAGCGGGGCCCATGCTGACCTATGACGATATACGGCACAACGAGGAGGTGCGCGCCCTCATTGAAGCGGGCAACGACGCGCTCGGCGTGCTCGGTTACACCGACCACGGCTATGCGCACGCGGGGCTGACGGCCACGGTGGCGGGCAATATACTCGAAACGCTTGGATACGATGCGCGCACCTGCGAGCTCGCGCGCATCGCGGGCTTTATGCACGACATCGGCAACGCGGTCAACCGCACGGGCCATGCCCAGTCGGGCGCAGCCCTGGCCTTTCCGATCCTGCGCGGGCTGGGTATGGACCCGCGGGAGACGGTGGCCATCATCACCGCCATCGGCAACCACGACGAGGGCACGGCCAACGCCGTCACGCCGTTGAGCGCGGCGCTCATCCTCGCGGATAAAAGCGACGTGCGGCGCAGCCGGGTGCGCACCTCGCTTGAGGCGAAAAATTTCGATATCCACGACCGGGTGAATTATGCCGTGGAGGATTCCTCCCTGAAGGTGCGGCGGGAGGAAGGGCTCGTCACCCTCAAGCTGCGTATCGATACCTCCATCACCGCGGTAATGGATTATTTTGAGATTTTCCTCTCCCGCATGACGCTGTGCCGCGCCGCGGCGGCGTATCTCGGGCTGGACTTTGAGTTGCTCATCAACGAAACGCGGATGCTTTAGAAAATGGAGGTGGATTGGATGCGTTTTTTCAGTCGGTGCAGAATATTGGCAAACATTTTGCTCGGCCTGTCCGTGCTGATTGGTATTGGATTATGTTTCTATTTACCAGAGATCATGGGGGATATCAGCCTCGTAGATGCTTCCCAAAACAGGCGGTTGTTTGTTTTTTTGATGCTTGTATTGCTTTGGCTGCTGCTCGTGATAGCGGTAATCGCTTTGAAATGTATCGTCCGGGATGCACAAGAGGATCTGACGGCCGTGATGCGCTATACTATGGAAAAGCCTGGTAACCTGGGAGACGAGGATTCCTCTTGCAATCCGCCGCGCGGGCGTATATAATAAAAAAGGACAGGCTTGCCTGTCCCAATGGAAAAAGAAAGGACGAGACAGATGACCGTTACCAAAGATACATTGATCGGCGATATCCTGGATACCGACCGCACCACCGCGACCTATTTCATGGAAATGGGGATGCATTGCCTCGGCTGCCCCGCGTCCCGCGGGGAAACGCTGGAGCAGGCTTGCGCCGTGCACGGCGTGGACTGCGCCGAGATGGTCAAGAAGATTAACGACCATATGGCAGGGGCATAAAACCATCTGAAGAGGAGGGACGGGCTGGCCCGTCCCTTTTTATATGGAGGACAACCATGCTGGACAATCGATTGGGGCGGGTGGCGGCGCTGGTGCGCCGGGGCAGCCGGCTGGCCGATATCGGCACCGATCACGCCCGCCTGCCCGTATGGCTGGTGCGGGAGGGGATCTGCCCCCATGCGGTGGCGGCGGATATCCGCACCGGTCCCGCCGATGCGGCCCGGCGCACCATCGCGGCCGCCGGGCTGGAGCAGGCGATCGAGGTGCGGGTGGGGGACGGGCTGGCCCCGCTGAAGCCGGGCGAAGCGGACGATATCGTCATCGCCGGCATGGGCGGTGAGACCATTGCCGCCATTCTGGATGCCTGCAGCTGGGCGAAGGATGCGCGCTACCACTGGATACTGCAGCCCATGACCCGGCCGGAGGCACTGCGCCGCTGGCTGCTCACCAACGGGTTCTCCCTTTTGAGCGAGAGCGTGGCAACGGAGGGGCGGCGGCTGTATCTGGTGCTGGAGACGGCCTATACCGGCGCGCCGCCCACAGAGGATGAGGCGGCATATTACATCGGCGTGCTGCCGGCCGCGGAAGCGGCTTATCTGCGCGGGGTGGCGAACCGGGTACGCCGCCGGGCGCAGGGGCTGGCACGGCGGGCGCCGGACAGCGGCGAGGCCGCGCGCCTCGCCGCCGTGGCCCATCGGATCGAAAGGTACATAGAAGAAGGCGGCAGGTGCGACGTTTAAAGAGCCCCGGCTTTTTCTCAGAAAGAAACTTTTATGGTTGCAGAAAGGAGAGGGAGCGCCGTTATGAAAATAGCGGATATACTGGCTCTGCTGCGGACAAAGGCGCCAGAAGAGACGGCGGAGTCATGGGATAATCCCGGTCTGCTGGTGGACAGCGGACGGGAGGAGACCGATGCGGTGCTTGTCACCTTGGACATCACGCCCGCCGCCATCGAGCGGGCGAGGGCGTTGGGAGCGGGCCTGCTTGTCAGCCATCACCCGGTGATCTTCCGGCCCGTATCCCACCTGGACGCGGCGGATATCCCGTACCGGCTTGCAGCGGCGGGAATTTCCGCCTTTGCAGCGCACACCAACCTGGATAAAGCGGCCGGCGGCGTCAATGACGTGCTGGCGGCCCGCCTCGGACTGGAACGGGTGCAGACGGCGCCCGATGGCATGTGCCGGGTGGGCGAACTGGCCGAACCGCTGGAGGCGCGCGCCTTCGCGGAGCGGGCGGCGGCACGGCTGGGCACGGCGGTGCGCTTTGCCGGCAGCGGCCCGGTGCGCCGGGTAGGCGTGTGCGGCGGTGCGGGCGGCGATATGTGGCCGGCGCTCCCCGGCATAGACGCCTTTGTCACGGGCGAGGTCAAGCATCACGAATGGCTCGACGCGGCACGCGCGGGCCTTACGCTGGTGGATGCGGGGCATTACGCCACTGAGGTGCTCGTGGTGGATACGCTGTGCGGCTGGCTGCGCGAGGGGTTCCCGGGGCTGCGGGTGGAGGCGTTCACCGGCGCCGCCCCGTATGAGACGCTAGCCGTTCCCGGCAGGGCGTGATCGCCGCCGGCGCACCAGGCCGTATGCTATCAGGGCGGCGACGGTCAGCAGATTGACGGCGTACGCGGCGAACTGCACGGCGGTGCCGGTATAGGCCACGGTAACGGTACCGGCGAGATGGCCGTCATTGGTGACGCGGGTCAGATTATTGTCGGGCGACCGGCTGGTCTGCAGCTTCTGCACCGTGCCGTCGGGTGTGCGGATTTCGGCGGTGTATCCCGCGTAATACAGCAGGGGAACGTCAAAATACCCGTGGGTTCCGTCGCTTTCAAAGCGGACGGTCGTCCCGCGTTTCTCGGTTACATCGAGGACGGCGCCGTCCGGGGCGGCTACGGCGAGCGGGGTATTCAGCCGGTTCATATCGGTCCCGTAGGGGAGCCATTCGGCGCCCGCGCCGGTCGAATAGGCGAGGTTGCAGATATTGGCGGGAATATCCGACGTATTGACCGCCACGGCGTTCAGACTGTTGACGGCGACCAGGGCGGCCGCCAAATACACAACGGCCAGCGTCTGCTGCCGTACCCGCCGGCTGGAGGAAAGGTCGTGCAGGCACTGGCCCACGCCGAGGGACAGGAAAAGCGCGGCGTAGGGCAGCAGCCGCCACGGGAACTGCAGCACGGCGAGCGGCGTATAGCTGAGTCCTTTCCACAGAAAGCCGAACAGCCCGGTGGCGAGCAGCGACAGGGACAGTCCCACCCCGAGGCAGAGAAGGGCACGCCGCCGCTTCCGGCGGAAAAAGATCAGGCACAGTATGGCCAGCAGCAGAAGCACGACGCCGACGCTCGGCCGGGAGAGGGCGAACAGTTCCCGGAACTGGATGGTTTTGTTCTCCATATGGACCACGGCATGATTAAAATTGAAGTCGCCGGTAAGGAACTGCTCCAGCATGGGCAGCCAGTAGCTGACAGACAGCAGCAGCGTCAGCCCGGCGGCCGCCGCAAGTCGATCGAACAGGCGCAGTCCCTCGCCGCGGTTGGAAAAAAAGAGCTTTTTCGCGTGCACCGCGACCGCCGCCACGGCGGCAAGAAGGGAGAGCACCAGCGAAATGGTGTGACAGTACAGCAGGCCGGTGAAGGCGAGAATCAGAATCCATGGCCTGGAAAAGCGCTCATACAGCAGGTTATATAAACCGCACAGCACGATGGGCAGAAAAATCGCGGCGAGTGCTTCTCCGACGGCCGCGCGGTGATACAGATTGGTGATGACCGCCTGCGACAGAGGAAACAGAATGGCGGCGCACAGGGCCGCATAGCGGCTTTTCAGCATATAGTTGGCGCACAGATAGGTGCTGGCCACCATGCCGACGAGGATCATGGCCAGAAAGATTTGATACGTGGCGCTGAGATGCATGCCGCATGCGCGCAGCACCGCGGGAATATACAGGAACAGATTCGGATAGAAAAGGCCGTTGCCATACCCGTAGCCGTTGAGTGACGTGGGGTGGATTTTGGCGGGAAAATGCCCGTCGGTCAGGCTGTCCGCGATGTTTTGTATGCGGGAAAGGTGATAGCGCCAGTCGTCCCCCTTGACCGATTTTTCCTGCAGCAGGGGAAGCGCCAGCAGCAGCGCCACACTGAACAGCAGGAGGAACACAAATAGACGGGAACGTTTCCGCTTGCTTTTTGAAGATGGCGGCATTCTCTCCACACCTTTGTCCGTTTATGATAAAACAGTATACTCTGTGCCGTGGAAAAATGCAACTTTATCTGACAGGAGGTCGAAGGTCATGGCGTTTGACGGCGCCTTTCTGGCCTGTATGCGCGGCGAACTGCAGGGCGCTCTGCCTGACGCGCGCATCGATAAAATTCATCAGCCCTCCCGGGAGGAGCTGGTGCTGGCGCTGCGCCACCGGGGCGGGGTGCACAAGCTGTATATCTCGGCGCAGGCGAACGCGCCCCGCATTCAGCTTACCTCCGCCGTGCCGGAAAACCCGGCGCAGCCCCCCATGTTCTGCATGCTGCTGCGCAAGCGTATGACAGGGGGGCGCCTCGTCGATATCCGGCAGCCGGGGCTGGAGCGGGCCCTGTACCTCGATTTCGACTGTGTCAACGAGCTGGGCGACATCGTGCGCCTGACCCTGGCGGTGGAGATTATGGGCCGGCACAGCAACATCATACTGGTGGAAAAGGGACAGGTGGTGGACGCCGTCAAGCGGGTGGACTGGGATATGTCGTCGGTGCGCCCCGTGCTGCCCGGTCTGCCCTATTCGCCTCCGCCCGCGGCGGGGGACAAGCTGGATTTATCCGCCGCACCGCCCGAGGCCTTTGTCGAGGCGGTTGCCCGGGGAAAGGATGCGCCGCTGTCCAAGGCGCTGCTCGCCGTGTCGCATGGGCTGTCGCCCCTGGTATGCCGGGAGCTGGCCCATCGCGCGACGCGGGGGCTGGATACCCGCAGCGCGTCGCTCACCGCGGAGGAGAAGCAGCGGCTCGCCTTCCATCTCGGACGGGTGAAGACGGCGCTGCTCACCGGGGAAGGGCGGGTGCCCTATCTGCTGACCGGGACGGACGGCACGCCGCTCGATTACAGCTTTTTCCCCATTACCCAATACGGACTGAGCGCCGTGGGACGGGAGATGGAGAGCTTTTCTGCCCTGCTCGACGCGTTTTATGCCCGCAAGGACAACGCGGAGCGGATGAAGCAGCGGGCACACGATTTGCTGCGGGTGCTCACCAATGCGACCGAGCGCACCGCCCGCAAGCTCGCCCGGCAGCAGGAGGAACTCGCCCGGTCGGAGAAGCGGGAGGAGCTGCGGCTGTACGGCGACCTCATCAACGCCAACCTGTACGCCATCGAAAAGGGCGCGGCATCGGCCGAGCTCATCAATTACTACGATCCGGCGTGTGCAACGGTGCGGGTGCCGCTCGACCCGGCGCTTTCCGCGGCGGGCAACGCCCAGAAATATTATAAAGAGTACCGCAAAGCGCAGACCGCCGAGCGGATCCTCACCGAACAGATTGCCCAGGGGGAGGAAGAGCTGCGCTATCTCGATTCGGTGTTTGACGCGCTGTCCCGGGCAAGCTCGGTGCGGGAGCTGACCGAGCTGCGGCAGGAGCTGGCCGACGGCGGATACCTGAAAGTGCAGAAGGGGAAGCAGAAGCCGCCTGCTCCGCTGGGGCCGATGACCTTCGTGTCGGACGACGGGTTCACCATTCTGGTCGGACGCAACAATGTGCAGAACGACCGGCTGACCCTCCGGACGGCACGGGGCGGGGATATCTGGCTGCACACGAAAAATATTCCCGGTTCCCACGTGATCGTGGTTACCGAGGGGCGCACCCCGCCCGACCGCACGATTGAACAGGCGGCCGTGCTCGCGGCGGTGCATTCGCGGGCGGCCGATTCGGCGCAGGTTCCGGTGGATTATGCCGAGGCGCGGCATGTGCGCAAGCCGGCGGGCGCGAAGCCGGGCATGGTGATTTACGACACCAACCAGACGGCCTATGTGACACCCGATCCGGCGCTGGCCGAGCGGCTGCGCCGGGAGGAAAAATAAGAGGACAAGGCACGCGGCGGCGCCCCGCCCCCGTTTACCGGGAAAACAGAGGATGTTCGTTCCCCGCCTTTAGGGGGTACTTGGACACATATACATTTTTATCAGGAGGACAATGGGATGACGTCAAGAGAACGCGTGCTCGCCAGCATCGATCACCGGCAGCCGGACCGGGTTCCGCTGGATCTGGGGGCAACCCCCAGCAGCGGGATTTCGGCGATCGCCTATAACCGCTTGAAAAACCATCTGCAGCTGCAGGGTGGTCATACGCGGATTTACGACGTGGTGCAGCAGGTCGTACAGCCGGAGGAAAATATCCTGGATATGTTCGGTGTAGATGTGATCCGCAAATTGCAAGTGCAAGTTGGACACCCGCATGAATAGAAATTGTTCGGCGCAAGCCGGACTTGACTGCCACACAGCAAGCACGGCTGGCGCTGTCAAGGATGCCGT
>CABSLQ010000046.1 GCA_902478605.1 uncultured Oscillospiraceae bacterium | reverse complement strand
CTAGATCGCTCGTCGGCAGCGTCAGATGTGTATAAGAGACAGGTATTGCGCTGCTGGCCGCGTACATGTGCCGGAAGGCGTCCGGCGAATCGCTGGAGGCGTATCTGGAAAACCGGGTGTTCGCCGGCAACGCCGGGGTCCGTATGGAGCCGGATGCCGCCGACCGGGAAGGCTTCCGCGCCTTTATGGAGAGGTATACGGCGGGACTGGCGATTGAAAAGGCCGCGGTGCAGACGCTGCGGCGGCCGTAAGCGGTTTTGCATGATGGCCTCCGGGAACGCCGGAGCGGTGTACCGCCCCGGCTTTGTAAACGAGGAGGGAACGCGCCGCGTTCCCTCCCTTTGTTTTCCGCCGCGGGTTTACCCGGTCTCCTCGGAATCGCAACCTGCCGCTTTGTGGCGTTTTCTCTGCCCCCCGGCGGTTATTTTTCCCACAGGAGCTTGGGCGGCCGGCCGGGGACGTTTTTGAATTTGGTGGGCAGGCCGTGTGCGACCAGCTTGTCGGCGAGGTTGTACATGTCCGCCGGGTTGGTGCAGACGGTGCAGCCCTTGTCCGCCATGTCTATGACCTCGTCCATTCCCGTTATCGGTTCCGACCAGCTCGGCCACTTCATAAATGGCACGGCCGCATTCCCGGATTTATACCAGTACACGCTGACTACGCTGCTTGCCGAACCATATTCCAGTGGCGGGTACATCGAAATCCCGGCCGCCGTGGGCGCGTTGACCGCCCCGGCGTTGTAGCAGCACCAAATCTGGGAAAATTCTACGGTGGTCTGCTTGAGGCCGTAGGCCTCACCCTTGCGTGCCGTGATCGTCCCGAGGTTGTAGCAGGATTCCAGCTGCCCCTTCACCACCAGACCGCAGGCGACACCGTTTTCCACCGTGATGTCCCCGGTGTTGAAGCACGCCGTCGGGGTGAAATGGGAATAGATGCGGAACGATTCCGGGTGAACAGAGGCGATGCCGCCGATTTGGGTGAATTCGGAGGAGGCGGAGGAGAGCTTGCCGGTGTTCGAGCACTGCTCGATGACCGGGACCTCAACGGCCTCGCCGAGAATGCCGCCGATCATCCCGACGCCCGTGATGTCCCCCGTGTTGTGGCACTGGGTCAGGGTCAGCGTGGTTGTTTTTCCGGCGTTGGCGTTTGTCCCGACGACGCCGCCGATTATCGCCGGCCCGGATATCCGGATATTGCCGGCCACCGTCAGGTTGCGGATGGTGCCAGTGGCGTTGCCGAAGAAGCCGACGCCGTTTTCTTCCTTGGCGGGCGCCTTGGTGATCTTATAATTGGAGACGGTGAAGCCGCCGCCGTCAAAGACACCGGTGAAGGGGGCGTCCGCCGTGCCGATGGGCGTCCATTCCGCGCCGCGCAGGTCGAGGGAGCAGGCCAGGGCAAACTTGCCGTCCAAATCGGCGCGGATTTTGTCCAGCCCTTCCACCGAATCGATGATGGTGAAGCCTTCGGCCACCAGCGGGTGCTCCACCACACGGTAAGAAAAGGTCTGCACCGCGTCGTTGTCCATGTCGCATTTGCCCCGGTGGTTGGACCCGCCGTAGCTGCGCATGTAGCCGATCTCCTTAAGGGAGATGGTGCGCTGGCCCGCCGCTTTGGATACGGGGAAGAGCAGCTCCACCTCGGTGATGTAGGTCCCCCGCAGCGCACTGTACTGGGTGTCCACCCGGACAATTTTATACTGGGTGGCGGAGGTGGAGTATACGTTGTTCGGCCCATACTCACTGTCGTCGATGAGCACGTCCACGATGGCGTCCCGCTGCCGGTTTTCGAGCAGCAGCGTGATGCCGAAGGCCTGCCCCACATAGGCGTCGCCCATATTGGCCGTGTCATTCTTCATCCGGGAGACGGGCGGGGTGAGGGAAAAGGAAAGGCGCTGCGCTGCGGGAAAGGCGGCCCCGCGGGCGGAAACCTGCACGACGTTGCTTGTGCCGTCCGCCAATCGATAGCCGATGTAGCGCGGCACGTCCGCCTGCGCGTCGGTGGTGCCGCTGCCGGAAGAGGGGGTGCCGGTGGGCGGCGTCGTGCCCGGTAGGGGATTGTGGCCGGTGCCGCTGGAGGCGGAGGTGCCCTGCCCGCTGGCGGAACCCCCGCCGGAGGGATCGCCCGAAGGGGCGCCGGAGGGTTCGGAGCCCTGGCTGCCGCCGGTCTGCAGGCCGCCTGGCAGCGTGCTTATGGCGGACGGGCTGTCGACCGGCAGGCTGGGGCGCTGCGGCAGCAAGGCGACGAGGAGAACCACCGCCGCCGCGACGACGGCGGCCCCCGCCAGCGGCCCCCAGAGAAGCAGGGGATGACGCCGCGGCGGACGCCGGCGTTCGATTTCCAGCCAGTGCACCGTGCGCCGGATGGCTTCTTCGTCCGGCTCGATACGTTCATTGCATTTTCGATAGATACGGCGAAAATCATCCGACACGGTTATCCCCTCCTTCCAGTATTTCCTTAAGCTGCCGCCGCGCGCGGGTCAGATACACCCGTACGGTGGATTCCTTCCGCCCGGTCAGCCGGCTGATTTGGGCGGTGGACATGTCCTCGTAATAAAACAGGTGCAGGATCACCCGGAAATCCTTGGGCAGCTGCCGCATCAGCTCCTGCATGCCCAGCTCCTCCGGGTCTTCGCAGGGGATATCGTCCACCAGCTCTTCCGTGTTTTTCCGGAAGGGGGCGTTCCAGTAATTTTTCAGGCAGTTGCAGGTCACGCGGAGAAACCACGCCTTGGCGTGCTCCTCGCTTTCAAAGTCCGGCAGCCGCCGTATGTAGCGCAGGAACACCTCCTGCATAATGTCTTCCGCGTCGCTGCGGTTACGGGTCTGGGCAAAGGCCAGCTTGTACACGGTGGCCGCGTGCTGCCGGACAATCTGTTCGATATCCTCGTCTGCACGCGGTGTCGGATCGTTCATGGCGTTCTCCTCCTCTTATTCAGAATACCGGGAAAAGTGCCATATTGCTACATAAAAACAAAAAATTCCCGCCGGGTGGACGGGATAAACAGGCGGTGTCGGGATAAGCCAGGAGAGGCCGCGCGCATTTTTCGCTTCGCCCGGCCGCACGGGCAGCCCCCATCGGCGCGCCGCACACCGGGACAAACAAAAGAATCCCGTCAATACGGCGGGATTCTTTTGGATACGGCGGCCGCGCGCGGCCCCGGCTTTATTCGTAGGCGACCACGTCGATCCACTTGAGCAGCAGGTCCCGTTCCTCCGGCCGCTTTTCGGTCAGACGGGCGGCGGCCACGATGGGCAGCCATTCCTGCACGTATTTCTTCGAGGTGTTCGTCTTTTCGCAGAAGAGGTTCATATATTTTTCCGCCATGTCGGGCGACTGCAGCGACAGGAGCAGATAGGTCTTGGCCACGTCGGCGCTCGCGTTGCCCTGCCGGGCGGCGATCCAGTCGACGATATAGGTGCCCTTGTCGTTGAGGATGATGTTGGCGGGCATGAAGTTGCCGTGGCAGAGTTTCACATGCTTGGGCATGCTGTCCAGCCGGGTGAGCAGCTCGTACCGCGTCGCGTCGGGAATATCCTCCAGGCTGTTGATAAGGCGGGCGAGCTTATCCTTCAGCTTGCTGAGCTTGGGCATCTTTTCCTGATGCACCTTGAGATGCAGATCGACCATCAGGTTGAGATATTCGTCCTGCTTCTCGGGGTGCGCCTTCATGAGATCCTCCAGCGTGTCGCCTTCGATGAGGTCCATCGTGATGGCCCAGCGCCCGTCAATCACCGATACCTCATGGATGGTCGGCACGAGCAGATCGGTGTATTCAATACGGGCGTGGGTCAGCGCCTCATACAGCGCGTCCGTCTTGCGTCCCGTCTTAAACAGCTTGACAGCTTTGTCGCCCTCGCGGTAGATATCCACCGTTTCGCTCGATGCAATGCGGTTTTTCAGTTCCATAGCCGTATTCTCCTTTCGTTTGGAACATGCCTGTGGCCTGTATGTATTATACAACTTTCTGCGGCGTCATGTAAAGCGATTTTTTGTAGAATTAACAAGCTGTTTGCATTTCTGCCTTTTTGCTGGAATTTTCCCGGCTTCTTCTGTGCATTCTGAATATTTTGCGCGCCTTAAACCGATTGAGCATATTATACATAAATTTTGCTTGTATTTTGTTTAAAGACGGGAGAATGCTAAGTTGACACGGGGGGCGATACCTGTTATAATGAAGCTGTTAAAAAAATAACAATTAACATGCGACATGCAGTATGAAGTGGGAGGAATAGAGAATGAGCAAAGAGAAAGCAAATGCCCCGGCGGCCGGACTGGTAGACACGGTGGAGGCGCTGGTGGCAAAAATGGACGAGGTGCGCGCGGCCCAGCGCCAGTTCGCGACCTACACCCAGGAGCAGGTGGACAAGATCTTCTTCGCCGCCGCCATGGCCGCCAACAAGCAGCGCATCCCGCTGGCCAAGATGGCGGTGGAAGAGACCGGCATGGGCGTTGTGGAGGATAAGGTGATCAAGAACCACTACGCTTCGGAGTATATTTATAATCAGTATAAAGACGTTAAGACCTGCGGCGTGCTGGAGGAGGACAAGGAATTCGGCATTCAGAAGATTGCCGAGCCCCTCGGCGTGGTGGCGGCGGTTATCCCGACCACCAACCCCACCTCCACCGCGATTTTCAAGACGCTGCTGTGCCTGAAGACCCGCAACGGCATCGTCATCAGCCCTCATCCCCGCGCGAAGAAATCCACCATTGCGGCGGCGAAGGTCGTACTGGACGCGGCGGTGGCGGCGGGCGCGCCGGAAGGCATCATCGCCTGGATCGACGTGCCGAGCCTCGAGCTGACCAACGAGGTCATGCGCAGTGCGGACATCATCCTGGCCACGGGCGGCCCCGGCATGGTCAAGGCGGCCTACTCCTCCGGCAAGCCGGCCCTCGGCGTGGGAGCGGGCAACACCCCGGCCATCATCGACGACACGGCGGACATTGTCCTGGCGGTCAACTCCATCATCCATTCCAAGACCTTTGACAACGGCATGATCTGCGCCTCGGAGCAGTCGGTTATCGTGCTCGACAAGGTGTACGACAAGGTAAAGAAGGAATTCGAGGCGCGCGGCTGCTATATGCTCAAGCCGGACGAAATCGAAAAGGTGCGCAAGACCATCCTGATAAACGGCGCGCTCAACGCCAAGATCGTGGGCCAGTCGGCGCATACCATCGCGGCGCTGGCGGGCGTTGAGGTGCCGGAAAGCACCAAGATCCTCATCGGCCAGGTGGAGAGCGTGGACATCGAGGAAGAGTTCGCCCACGAAAAGCTGTCCCCCGTGCTGGCGATGTACCGGGCGAAGGACTTTGCCGACGCGGTCGCCAAGGCGGACCGGCTCATCGCGGACGGCGGCTACGGCCATACCTCCTCGATTTACCTCAACGCGGTGACCGAGCGGGAGAAGATCGACACCTTTGCCGCGGCGATGAAAACCTGCCGCATTCTGGTGAACACCCCCTCGTCCCACGGCGGCATCGGCGACCTGTACAACTTCAAAATGGCGCCCTCGCTGACGCTGGGCTGCGGCTCCTGGGGCGGCAATTCCGTCTCGGAGAACGTGGGCGTCAAGCACCTGCTCAACGTCAAGACGGTTGCCGAGAGGAGAGAGAACATGCTGTGGTTCCGTGCGCCCGAAAAGGTGTATTTCAAGAAGGGCTGCCTGCCGGTGGCGCTTGCCGAGCTGAAAAACGTGATGGGCAAGAAGAAGGCCTTCATCGTCACCGACTCCTTCCTGTATAAGAACGGCTATACCAAGACCATCACCGACCAGCTCGACGCCATGGGCATCATCCACACCACCTTCTACGACGTCGCCCCCGATCCCACGCTGGCCTGCGCCCGCGAAGGCGCCAAGGCGATGGCCGCGTTTGAGCCCGACTGCATCATTGCGGTGGGCGGCGGTTCCGCCATGGACGCGGGCAAGATCATGTGGGTTATGTACGAGCATCCCGATGTGGATTTCCTCGATATGGCGATGCGCTTCATGGATATCCGCAAGCGGGTGTACACCTTCCCCAAGATGGGCGAAAAGGCCTACTTCATCGCGGTACCCACCTCGGCGGGCACCGGTTCCGAGGTGACCCCCTTCGCGGTCATCACCGACGAGACCACCGGCGTGAAATACCCGCTGGCCGACTACGAGCTGCTGCCCAAGATGGCGATCGTGGACGCGGATCTGATGATGAACATGCCCAAGGGGCTGACCTCTGCGTCGGGCATTGACGCGCTGACCCATGCGCTCGAGGCCTATGCTTCCATGATGGCGACCGATTACACCGACGGCATCGCGCTCAAGGCGATGAAGAACATCTTCACCTATCTGCCCCGCGCGTATGAAAACGGGGCGAACGATCCCCAGGCGCGCGAGCGCATGGCCGACGCCTCCACCCTGGCCGGCATGGCGTTTGCCAACGCCTTCCTCGGCGTGTGCCACTCCATGGCGCACAAGCTCGGCGCCTTCCATCACCTGCCCCACGGCGTGGCCAACGCCCTGCTCATCACCGAAGTGATGCGCTATAACGCGGCGGAATGCCCGGCTAAGATGGGCACCTTCCCGCAGTACGCCTATCCGCACACCCTCGAGCGGTATGCCGAATGCGCCGATTTCCTCGGCATCAAGGGCAAAAACAACCAGGAAAAGCTGGAGAACCTGATCGCCGCCATCGAGGAGCTCAAGGAAAAGGTCGGCATCAAAAAGACCATCCGCGATTACGGCGTGGACGAGAAGTATTTCCTCGACACCCTCGACGAGATGGTGGAGCAGGCGTTCGACGACCAGTGCACCGGCGCCAACCCCCGTTATCCGCTGATGAAGGAAATCAAGGAGATGTACCTCAAGGCGTATTACGGCAAATAAGCTTTCTTCGACAGCTCGTTGTCAAATATATTCCCCCCCAAGCAAAAGAGAGAGCCGTTTGGATCTCTCTTTTGCCATGTAGGGGTGCAGATGCGGCGGGCGCAGGCTGATAAAGACCAAAGAACGGGGATTTTATAATGCGGCGCGGCGGCTGTCCGGTCCGTTCGGCGATGTCATACGGACATCGAGCGAAATTTTTTATTTCGATCTATAGATTTTTTAACGTAATATTGTTATACTGAACAAAACACAGAGCCAGGAGGGATGTATATGGGGCTGACAGTGCGCGGGGTGAGCAAGGCCTTCGGCGATAAGAAAGCGGTGGATGACCTCAGCTTTGAAATGGAACGGCCAGGGGTGTTCGGCCTCATCGGCACCAACGGGGCGGGCAAAACCACCACCATCCGCATGATTCTCGGCATGATGAACAAGGACGAGGGGGAGATCCTCTGGAACGGCGAGCCGCTCGACCGCGGGCGGGTGCGCGTGGGCTACATGCCGGAGGAACGGGGCATTTACCCCAAAATCCAGGTGGCCGAGCAGCTTATCTATTTCGGGGAGCTGCGCGGCATGAAGCGCAGCGAGGCGGCTGCGGCGGCCGAAGGGTGGATGGAACGGCTGGGCGTGACCGAATACCGGAACATGCCGGCCGAAAAGCTGTCCAAAGGCAACCAGCAAAAGGTGCAGCTCATCTCCACCGTGATTCACGACCCGGAGCTGCTTTTCCTCGACGAACCCTTCAGCGGCTTGGACCCCATCAACACCGATGTGTTCCGCCGGGTGCTCGGCGAGCTGATGGACGAGGGTAAATACATCATCATGTCGAGCCATCAGATGGCGACGGTGGAGGAATACTGCGAGAATCTGGTCATCCTGCACCGCGGGCAGACCCTGCTGCAGGGCAACCTGCGCGCGATCAAGGAAGGGTACGGCCACACCAACCTGAGCGTGATCTGCGGGGATATGGAACGCGCCGACGCCCTGGCGCAGCAGCACGGGCTGCAGATGCTGGAAAAGCGGGCGGATGCCCACGAATTTAAAATCACCGGGGACGAGATGGCGCACGCCTATCTGCGCGCCATGGTGGACGAGGGGCTATACCCCGAGCGGTTCGAGATCCGGGAACCGTCGCTGCACGAGATTTTTGTGGAAAAGGTGGGGAGCGCGCTGTGAGAGAGATGTGGACGGTATTCCGCTTTACCTTAAAAGAAGCGGTGCGCAAAAAAGCCTTTATTATCACGACGGTGCTGGTGCTGGTGCTGATTGTGGGGGCATGCGCGGCGGTGCGGCTGTTCAGCGGGACGGACATCGGCGCCGGGGCTGAGCCGGGGCCGGATACGGATCCGGGACCAATGCCCACCCAAAAGAGCGAAACCTGCTATTTCATCGACGAGGCCGGCCTGCTGCCCGGCGCACGGGAAGCGCTGGCAGAGGCCTATGCGGACATCGATTTCGTCCAGGGACATGCGGATGAGATGGAGACCTATAAGCAGCAGGTAGGAGAGGATAAAAAGGCGACCATCCTGCTTGTTTCCGAAGCGGACGGCCTGCCCAGCGTCACCTTTTACGCCACCGACGTGATGAGCGGACTGCCGGCCGCCAATGTGATGAAGGTGCTGCAGACGGTATATACCGCCGATCGGCTGACCCAGGCGGGTGTGTCCGAGGAGGTGGCCGGCCAGGCCCTCGCCACCCTGCCCTATACCCAGGAGATCGTGGGCAAGATGGATTTGTCGGGGTATGTGCTCGGCATCGTGCAGACCATGATCATCTTCTTTGCGGTGTATTATTACGGCTACGGCGTGGCAATGTCGGTGGCGTCGGAAAAAACCTCCCGCGTGATGGAAACCCTCGTCGTTTCGGCCAAGCCCTCCCGGATATTGCTCGGGAAATGCCTGGCCATGGGGGCCCTCGGGCTGCTGCAGCTGCTCGCCTTCCTGGCGGTGGGAGCGGTGAGCTATGCTGCCCTTGTTCCGCCTGATTTCACCATTATGGGGATGCCGCTGGCGCTCTCCTCCTTTACGGTGTCCTCCGCTTTGCTGGTGCTGCTGTATTTCCTGCTGGGCTACGCCCTGTATGCGGTGATGAACTCGGTGTGCGGCGCGACGGTCAGCCGTACGGAGGATCTCAATTCCGCCATGATGCCCGTCATGCTCGTCAGCCTCGTCTCCTTCTACGCGGCGTATGTGACCATGTTCATGCCCAGCGAGACGGCCAAGCGCCTGACGACCTGGATTCCCTTCACCTCGCCCTTCGTCATGCCCTTCCGGCTGCTCAACGAGCAGGTGCCGGCGAGCGACATCGCGATTTCGGTGGTGCTGCTGGCGGCGGCGATCGTGCTGGTGGCGGCGGTGTCGGTGCGGCTCTACTCCGCGTCGGTGCTCCACTACGGCCAGCGGCTCAAGCTGCGGGATATTTTCAAGCTGAAAACCTGATCCCCCTCTTGACAAACCGGGCAAAAGGGCGTATGCTGGACACAATAGGAAAAACGCCATGACGGGGACGTCCCGCGCATTCTTTTTTCAGAGAGCCGCCGGCCGGTGCGAGGCGGTAAAAAGACGCGCATGCGGACCATCACCCCTGAGCGGAATGCCCAACGGCCGCGGCCCAGTAAGCACAACCGGCTTCTCCCCGTTATCGGAGACGGCATTTCTTGATGCCGGCAGAGGGCCGCTTCAGGCGGCCGCAGTAGGGTGGTACCACGGAAGCAGGCTTCCGTCTCTATAACAGGAGACGGAAGCTTTTTTTATCTTTCTGAAAAGGGGAAAAGGTCCATGCTCACACTGGATAAGGTCTATCACGCGTCATACGTGCTCAAAAACGTCATCCGCATGACCGATTTGATTTACGCGCCCAATATAAACCCCGCCTGCGAGGTGTACCTCAAGACGGAAAACCTGCAGGTGACCGGTTCCTTCAAGGTGCGGGGCAGCTACTACAAAATTTCGCAGCTGACCGACGAGGAAAAGGCGCGCGGGGTCATCGCCTGTTCGGCGGGCAACCACGCCCAGGGCGTGGCGCTGGCCGCGACCAAGAACGGCATCAAATCGCTCATCTGCCTGCCCGACGGCGCCCCCATCTCCAAGGTGGAGGCGACCAAGAAATACGGCGCGCGGGTGGAGCTTGTGCACGGGGTGTACGACGACGCGTACGAGCGGGCGCTCTCGCTCAAGGAAGAGAAGGGCTATACCTTCATCCACCCCTTTGACGACGAAAACGTCATCGCCGGGCAGGGGACCATCGGCCTCGAGCTGCTCGAGCAGCTGCCCGATATGGACGCGGTGGTGGTGCCGGTGGGAGGCGGCGGCCTCATTTCGGGTGTGGCCTTCGCGATAAAATCGCTCAACCCCCACTGCAAGGTGTACGGCGTGCAGGCGTGCGGTGCCGCTTCGATGGTCAACGCCCTGCAGCACCACAGCAAGGAGACGCTCGCGTCGGTGTCCACCATCGCGGACGGCATCGCGGTCAAGACGCCGGGCGATCTGACCTATGATCTGTGCAGCCGGTATGTGGACGATATCGTGACGGTGACCGACGACGAGATTTCCACCGCCATCCTCACCCTTATCGAGCAGCAGAAGCTCATCGCCGAGGGGGCGGGGGCGGTCGCGGTGGCGGCGGTGCTGTTCGGCAAGATTCCGGTGGAGGGCCGCAAGGTCGCCTGCCTCGTGTCGGGCGGCAACATCGACGTGACCATCCTGTCCCGTGTGATCAGCCGCGGCCTGCTCAAAGCGGGCCGTTCCGCCGACATCACCATCGAGCTCGCCGACAAGCCGGGCCAGCTCAGCGGCGTGTCCGACATCATCGCCCGCGCCGGCGGCAACGTCGTGTCGGTCTACCACGACCGGGCGGATCTGGATACGGATATTAACGCGTGTTATCTGAGACTGGTGTTAGAAACGCGGGATCACGAGCATGTGGAGCAAATCAAAAAGGCGCTGACCGATGCGGGGTATACCCTCATTGTAAAAGAGCGGACGCTGTAAACAACGAAAGGGGAATTTTCATGCAAGTCATTCACACCAACGGGGCGCCCGAGGCCATCGGGCCCTATTCGCAGGCCATCGTACACGGCGGGCTGCTGTATACGTCGGGGCAGATCGCCATCAACCCCGCCTCGGGGCAGGTGGAGGCGGCGGACATCGCCGCCCAGACCGAGCAGGTGATGCACAACCTGGCCGCGCTGCTCGAGGCGGCGGGGACCTCCTTTGACAAGGTGGTCAAGACCACCTGCTTCCTCGCCGACATGGCGGATTTCGCCGTGTTCAACGGGGTTTATGAAAAATATTTTGTGGGCCGGCCGGCGCGTTCCTGTGTCGCGGCCAAGCAGCTGCCCAAAAACGTGCTGGTGGAAGTGGAGCTCATCGCCGCGGTGGAATAACCGCGGCGGGCGCCCTACCGCCCTCTTGCGGCAAGCGGGCCATCGTGAGTGCCGGCCGCCGTCTCTGCCTGTTACAGAGACGGCGGTTTTTTTCGCGTTTTTTGCTGGAAATGCGGCAAAACAAATTGACAGAAAAATAACAAAACGGTATAATAACAGAGAACGGCCGGTAAGGCGGGGGACGACGGGAACAGCAAAGAAATCAGCCTGGGCGCAGGACGTTTGTGCTGCGCATTCCGGCGGTGTACAATGTCCTGTACCGGCCGCGGCGGGCGGGGTTCGATGCGGCCCGTCCTAACCCGAAAATAATTGGGAAACAGGGAAGGTGTACCTATGGATATCCTGGTTTGCGTGGGAAGCTCCTGCCATCTGCAGAATTCCCGGGAACTCATCGGGCGGCTCAAGGAATTGATCGCCCAGAACCATCTGGAGGATACGGTGGAGCTCAAGGGCTCCTTCTGCATGGGCCACTGTGCGGATAAAGGCGTCTGCGTCAAGTTCGGCGACGAAATCTACAGCCTGACGATGGACAATGTGGACGCCTTTTTTGCCGAGAAGGTGGCCGGAGGGCAAACCGCATGAGCTATATCCGCGTAAAAAAGGCCAACTGCAAAAACTGCTATAAATGCCTCAAGCACTGCGCGGTCAAGTCCATCCGGTATATCGACGAAAAGGTGGACGTCATCGAGGAGGGCTGCATTCTGTGCGGCCGGTGCGTCAACATATGCCCGCAGAAGGCCAAGACGGTGGTCAACGACCCCGCCGCCGTGCTCGATATGCTTGCCGATCCGCACGTGCGGGTAGTGGCGAGCCTCGCCCCCTCGTACGCGGGGGTGTACGGGACGGAAAACGCCGGCCGGCTTGTCACGGCGCTCGAGCGCCTCGGCTTTGACGAGGTGCAGGAAACCGCCCTGGGCGCCAATGAGGTCACCCACCGGTACAAGCAGCTCATCGACGAGGGGACCATGCCGGTGATCCTCGGCACCTGCTGCCCGGCGGTCAACGATCTCATTGTGAAATATTACCCCGATCTCATCCCCTATATGGCGCCGGTGGTATCGCCGGCGCTGGCCCACGGGCGCATGATAAAGGAGGCCCAGGGGGCCCAGACCAAGGTGGTCTTTGTCGGCCCCTGCCTGGCCAAAATCAAGGAGATTGCGGAGCACCCGGAATCGGCCGACGGGGTGATATCCTTCCGCCTGCTGGATCAGCTGCTGGCCGAGCGCGGCATCGTGCTCGAGGAGCTTCAGGCGAAGGACGGCGGCCGGCCCGCGCCCTTCTCCCGCATTTATCCCATCCCGGAGGGCGTGGTGCGCGACGTGCGCCATGCGGCCGGGTCGGCGCAGCGGGAATACGCCGGCTACCGCTTCATGAGCGTGTGCGGCGTGGAAAACGTGATGGAATTCCTTGAGGAGCTGCGCGCCGGGCAGGTGGATAAGGTGTTCGTCGAGCTCAACGCCTGCGACGGCGGCTGCGTCAACGGGCCGCTGATCGCGGAGGGACGGCGCGCCGCCTACCGCAGCCAGCTGGAGGTGGAACGGTATGCGGCGGGACCGCAGGACTGCCCGCCGGCCGGGCCGGCGCTCGACCTGCAGTTTAAGGGGGAGCCGCTGGAGGCGCCCGTGCCCGACGAGGCCACCATCCGCAAAATCCTCACCGAAATCGGCAAGCCCACCCCCGACAAGGAGCTCAACTGCGGCTCCTGCGGGTATCCCACCTGCCGGGAAAAGGCCATCGCCGTCTACCAGAAAAAGGCGGAGCTGTACATGTGCCTGCCGTACATGAACGAGCTGGCGCAGTCGCTGAGCAATGTGACGCTCAACGTGTCGCCCAACCTCATTCTGGCGGTGGACCGCGATCTGCGCATCATGGAGATGAACCTGACGGCGCAGAAGCTGTTCGGCGTCACGCGGCAGATGGCGCTCAAGGCGGATCTGTTCGAGTTCATGGATCCCTCCGACTTCGAGGAGGTGTTCCAGACCCACCGCAATATCGTGGATAAAAAGGTCCACATCAAGGAGCTGGGCCTTGTCACGCTGCAGACGCTGATCTACCTGGAAGAGCAGGATCTGGTCATGGGCTTCATCAAGGACGTCACCGAGGAGGAGCAGGCGAAGGAAAAACGGTTCCGCGCCCGCCTGGAATCGGCCGAGATGGCGCAGAAGGTCATCGAAAAGCAGATGATCGCCGCCCAGGAGATCGCCAGCCTGCTCGGCGAGACCACGGCCGAGACCAAGGTGACCCTGAACATGCTCAAGGATCTGATGATGACCGAGAACGGGGACGGCAACGCCTGACCCCCTCTCCCGAAAGGGCGGAACAACGCAATGGGCAGTCTGTATTTCGACGTAGCCACCAAAAGCCTGAATAAAAAGAACGAGGAGCTGTGCGGCGACAAGGTGGAGATCGTGCGCACGGGCGACGACGCCATCGTGGTGCTCTCCGACGGGCTGGGCAGCGGGGTGAAGGCCAATATCCTCGCCACCCTGACCTCCAAAATCATCGCCACCATGATGAAGGCGGGCGCCACCCTCGAGGACACGGTGGACACCATCATCCACACCCTGCCGGTGTGCAAGGTGCGCCACATGGCCTATTCCACCTTCACCATCCTCAAGCTGACCGCGCAGGGCAAGGCCTACCTGACCGAGTTCGACTGTCCCGGCTGCGTCTGGGTGCACGACGGGGTGGTGCTGCCCATCGAATACACCACCCGCGAGGTGGGGGGCAAAACCATCCGCGAGGCCGAATTCGACCTGTCGGTGGGCGACATGTTCCTGATGTTCAGCGACGGGGTGATTTACGCCGGCCTGGGCGAGCTGATGAACCTGGGCTGGGACTGGGAGAACGTGTGCGACTTTGTGCAGGACAACTGCGCGAAGGAGAACACCGCCGCCCGCATGACGGCGGCCCTGCTGGGCGCGTGCGAGGATTTGTACATGCGCCGCCCGGGCGACGATACCACCGTGGCGGTGGCGAGCGTCATGCCGCGGCAGGTGGTCAGCATGTTCGCCGGCCCGCCCCTTCATAAAGAGGACGACGAGCGCGCCGTGGCGGATTTCATGGCGCCCGAGGGGCTCAAGCTCGTCTGCGGCGGCAGCAGCGCGAACCTGGTGGCGCGGGTGCTCGGCCGCGAGGTGACGACCGACCTCGAATACGAAGGGGATCTGCCCCCGGTGGCGCATATCAAGGGCCTCGATCTGGTCACCGAAGGGGTGCTCACCCTGCGGGAAGCGAACAAGCTTATCCGCCGGTATCTGGACGATCCCGCCGACGAGCAGACGCTCAAAGAGTTGGATAAGCACAACGGCGCGGCCATGATCGCGGGTATCATGCTCGAGCACTGCACCCATCTGAATCTCTTTATCGGCAAGGCCATCAACCCTGCCCATCAGAACCCCCAGCTGCCCGTGGATCTCAGCATCAAGATCCGGCTGCTGGAGGAGCTGGCGCAGATGATGCGCAGCGTGGGCAAGGTGGTCCATATACAATATTATTAAGGCGAGCGGGCCGGGAGCAGTCCCGCCCGTCGCCGCCATGACAGCAGGCGGACACCGCCGCGGGAGTAGGAAAATACCCCGTCCGGGCGTGCCGGCTGAAGGAAGAGCCGGCCGGCGCCCGCGCAGCGCGTGCCCTCCGCCGTGACCGGCTTTTCAGGGGGCGCCGTTACGGCGGCGCTGTCCGTACAAGGCGGCCGTCCCCGCGCGGCGGGACGGCAGGCCGGTGAAATCTTTTTGCGGCCGCGCAGCAGGAGGTTTTCCATGTCCGAAATGACCGACATTGTCCAAATCAAGCACGAGGTGCTCAAGGCCACGGCGCGGTATGCGTTTGAGGGCCGGCTCCACGACGAATACGATGCGATCCCCTATGAGATCATCGAGGGGATCCGGCCCAAGTTCCGCTGCTGCGTGTACCGGGAGCGGGAAATCGTGCGCCAGCGGGTGCGCATGGCCATGGGCAAGCTGCCCCAGGACGTGCTGTACACCGACGCGGATCCGTCGCAGGTGGTGCACGTCATCCCCTGCGCCTGCGAGGGCTGCCCCATCACCAAGATCACCGTGACCCAGAACTGCCAGAGCTGTCTGGCCAAAAAATGCGCCAAGGCCTGCCCCTTCGGCGCCATCACCTGCACCCCCCGCGGCGCCGTCATCGATCAGGACAAATGCCGCAAATGCGGCAAGTGCGTGGCGGCCTGTCCCTACAACGCGATTGTGGAGATCGAACGCCCCTGCATGCGCAGCTGCCCGGTCAAGGCGATTAACATGGACGAAAACGACATCGCCACCATCGATCCGAAGAAATGCATCAACTGCGGCGCTTGTGTGGCGGGCTGCCCCTTCGGTGCGATTTCCGACGTGTCCATGATGGCCAGCGTCATCGACGCGCTGCGCAGCGGCAAAAAGCCGGTGGTCGCCATGGTGGCCCCCGCCATTGAAGGGCAGTTCGGCACCGCCACCCTCCCGCAGATTAAGCAGGCGCTGCGTGCGCTGGGCTTCGCGGATGTGTATGAGGTGGCGCTCGGCGCGGATATCGTCGCCTTCAACGAGGCGCAGGAGCTGGCCGAACGCAAGGCGGCCGGGGAGAAGATGACCTCTTCCTGCTGCCCCGCGTTTGTCAGCCTGGTGCGTAAGCATTTCCCCGCGCTGCTGCCCTTTGTGTCCACGACGGTGTCGCCCATGGTGGCGGCCGAGCGGTATATCCGCAGCCGTTCGCCCGAGGTGACCACCGTGTTCATCGGCCCCTGCATCGCCAAAAAGAACGAGGTGATGTCCCAGTATATCGAGGAGCTGGAATACGCCCTGACCTTTGAAGAGGTGTATGCCATGCTCTGCGCCAAGGGGCTGGATCCGCAGGCCATGGAGGTGCCGGACGAGCAGGACGACGCGACCCGGTACGGCAAGGGCTTCGCGCTGTCGGGCGGCGTGGCCGCCGCGGTGCAGCGCGTGCTGGCGGAAAAGGGGATTGACGAAGAGGTCCACGTGGCCCGCTGCAGCGGGGCGGACGAATGCCGCAAGGCGCTCATGCTGCTCAAGGCGGGCAGGCTCCCGGAGGATTTCATCGAGGGCATGGCCTGCGCGGGCGGCTGCATGGGCGGCCCGGCGACGCTGTACGAGCTGCAGAAATCCAAAAAGGTGTTCGACACCCGGCTGAACGGCGCCGAGAGCATCTCGGAGAACGTGGCCGGCCGCGGTGCCGACAAGACCGATGTGCACCGGCACGCCGAAGCCGGCGCAAAATAAAACGGCCGGGCGGAAAACCCCGGTGGGAAGCTGCTGTAAGATGGTGCATTTTGCAGCGGCTTCTTTTTATGCGGCGCGGGGCGGTGCGTGCCGCCCCGCGGAAGAAAGCGGACGGCGGCGGAAGCTGCGCTTGCTTCTTCCAGGGGGGATATGGTACAATACAGACAGTACGCCGGCCAAGCGGCGGGGAAGGGCCGCCGGCCGGCGGCACGAAAACGGCAAAAAGGGGAGGACGCCTGTGTCCATGAAAATATCGACCAAAGGGCGCTATGCATTGCGTCTGATGCTGGATCTGGCCGTACACGATACGGGGGAATACATTCCGCTTAAGGAAATCGCGTCCCGCCAGGGGATTTCGGATAAATATCTTGAGCAGATCATCACCCAGCTCAGCCGCGCCGGCTTTGTCAAAAGCATACGCGGGGCGCAGGGGGGCTACCGCCTGGCGGAACCGGCGGAAAACTTCACGGTGGGCCGCATTCTCCGTCTGATGGAGGGGAGCCTCGCCCCGGTGGACTGCGTGGACGAGGGCGAATGCGAGCGCTCCGCCTACTGCGTGACCATCGGGGTATGGCGGCAGCTGAAGGAGGCCATCGACCGGGTGGTGGACGGCGTCACGCTGGCCGATTTGGCCAGGCAGTACGAGGAGCAGAGCGCCCCGGAATACTCTATCTGACCGGCAGCGCGGGCCTTCGCCCGCTTGGACATTTGAAGGAGAAAGGGCGGACCAATCATGAATCAACCAGCCATAATCGAACGTCTCGGACGGGAATTGCTGTTTTTTGACGGGGCGATGGGCTCCATGCTGCAGCAGGCGGGGCTGCCGCAGGGAACGCTGCCCGAACGGTGGAACGTGGATAACCCCGAGGCGGTGCTGGCGATTCATGCCGCGTATGCGGCGGCGGGCTGCCACATTCTGAAGAGCAATACCTTTGGCGCCAACCGCCTCAAATGCGGCGAAGAGGCGCCGCAGCTCATCGAAGCGGGCGTGGCGCTGGCGCGCCGGGCCGTACGGGAGAGCGGGCGGCCGGATATGGCCGTGTTCATGGACATCGGCCCGACGGGCAAGCTGCTCGCCCCGCTGGGGGATTTGGCGTTTGAGGACGCGGTGTCCCTCTTCGCCGAAATGGCCGCGGCGGGCGCACGTGCAGGAGCCGACGGCATTCTGATCGAAACGATGAGCGACACCTATGAGATGAAGGCGGCGGTACTCGGGGCGAAGGAAGCCACCCGGCTGCCCGTGATCGCCACCCTGATTTTCGGGGAGAACGGCCGGCTGCTCACCGGGGGAGACGTTCCGGCGGCGGTGGCGCTGCTCGAGGGGCTGGGCGTTGACGCGATCGGGGTGAACTGCGGCATGGGGCCGGAGCAGATGCTGGCGCTGCTGCCCGCCCTGCTATCCTGCGCCTCGGTGCCGGTGGCGGTCAACCCCAACGCCGGCCTGCCCCGCAGCGAAGGGGGCGAGGTGCATTACGACGTGACGCCCGCGCAGTTTGCCGATGTGATGGAGAAGATTGTGCGGGAAGGGGCCTGGCTGGCCGGCGGCTGCTGCGGCACGACGCCGGCGCATCTGGCCGCGATGGCTGCCCGGTGCCGCGGGCTTACCCCGCCGGCGCTCACGCCAAAGCGGCGCACCGTGATGGCGTCCTATGCCGGGGCGGTGACGTTCGGCGGCGCACCGGTGGTCATCGGCGGCGGCATCCGCCCCGGCCGTCCCATGGTGGAGCAGGCCCTGCGGGAAGGCGATATGGACACGCTGGTGGACGAGGGCCTCGACGAGCAGGACAGCGGCGTGCAGGTGCTCGCCGTGGGGGCGGGATTGCCTGGCGTGGAGGAAAGCGTCCGTCTTCCGCAGGCGGTCGGCGCGCTGCAGGGCATGCTCCGGCTGCCGCTGCTGCTCGAGGCGGCGGATCCCGACGCCTTGGAAAAGGCGATGCGGGTATACAACGGCAAGCCGCTGGTCCGTCCGGCCGCGGGCGGCCGGGAAGCGGCGGAACGGCTGTTCCCTCTCGTAAAGCGGTACGGCGGCGTGGCCGTGGCGGCGGCCATGGACGAAAACGGCGTGCCGCAGACGGCGGAGGGCCGCCTGCGCATCGCGGAGCGGCTCCGGGAGGAAGCGGTCCGGTGCGGTATCGGGGCGGAGAACCTGCTTATCGATCCGCTGGGCCCGACGCCCGGCACAGGGCCGGACGCGGAAACGACGCTGGAGACGCTGCGCCGGGTGAAGCGGGAGCTGGGGCTGAAAACCCTGCTGGATATCACCGCCCTGTCCGCCGCCCTGACGCCGGAGGCGGCCGCGGCGCTTGGCGCGGCGGCCCTGCAGGAAGGGGTGGACGCGGTGATAGCCGACCCGAACGACGAGGCGGGCCGGCAGGTGATGGCGGCCGTCCGCGCCCGGGCGGAAGCATAAGCGGACTTGACCGGCCTGCCGATGCCGGAGACAGAAGAAAAAGCGCCTGGGGCCGTTGCTATGGCCTCGGGCGCTTTTTTCTAGAAGGGCGCGGAAATAACCGGGCACGCGAGCGGTCCGCGGTTCCCCGCCGCGTGCGGCGCCCCGCCGGATTATCCCGGCCATCGCATGGGCGCGCTTCCCGGCTGGGTTATTGTACGCGGCCCCACAGAAGGCCCGGGGCGTTTGCCGCCTCCCCTTTGGCGGGCGGTCAGCGCCCTTTTTACGGCTTTGCGGCGCCGAGATGCGTAAGGACCTCGCCGATGTCCCGATCGATGCACAGGGCGCGGCCGGCGATTTCCCGCGGGCAGAAGGCCTCGCCCCGGTTGATGCAGACATAAAACGCCTGGGGCCATTGCGCCGTCATGCGCCAGAAGGGGTATTTGATGATGGAGGGGGTGTTGCCGCCCACGCCGAGTTCCAAAAACAGCAGGCGTTCCGTCCTGTGGCGGCGGATAAACGCCGCGTACCGGTCGGCGGCGGCGTGCCAGCCCTCGTCCTCGACAAAGGACATATCGCTGCGCAGATTCATGGCCATGGGCGCCCCGCAGACCGGGCAGCGGGGAAGCAGCGCGGTGGGGACGCGCCGGTCCTTCTGTTCCTTCACCATCTGCCGGACGGCTTCCTCGTTATCGTAGGTTTTGCTGTGGCAGGGGATGGAGCATTGCCACAGGCCATAGTCCCCCTGGGTATAGAACAGGCGGGACTTGGCAAAGCCGGCTTTCTGGAAGCAGTGGTCGACGTTGGTGGTCAGGACAAAATAGTCTTTGGCCTGCACCAGACGGAGCAGATCGGCATAGACCGGCCGGGGCGCGTCCATATAGCGGTTGATGAGGATAAACCGGCTCCAGTAGGCCCAGTATTCCTCCCGGGTTTTGAAGGGATAGAAGCCCCCGGTATACATGTCGTGGAAGCCGCAGGTCTCCTCAAAATCGGAAAAATACCGTTCAAACCGTTCCCCGTCATAGGTCAGGCCGGCCGAAGCGGACAGGCCCGCGCCCGCGCCGATGACCACGGCGTCGGCGGCCGCCAGCTCGCGTTCCAGCCGCTCCATCTTATCCGAGAAGCTCCCGGTAGAGGGCGTAATCGACGTCCTGGAAAACATTGAAAATCACCTCGAGTTCGCTGTGGGTGCGGGCCAGGTATGCCTGCACGGTTCGGACGGCGGCCGCGGCCGCCAGATCATGGGGGAAGCGGAATTCCCCCGTGGAAATGCAGCAGAACGCCACGCTTTTCAGGCCGCGGCGCTCCGCCAGCTCCAGACAGGCGCGGTAGCAGGAGGCGAGCAGCGCCTCGTCCTGTTCGGTGGGGCGGTCCCGGACAATCGGGCCCACGGTGTGCAGGACATACCGGCTGGGCAGGTTAAAGGCCGGGGTGATTTTCGCCCCGCCCGTTTGCTCCTCGTGCCCCTGCCGCTGCATCTGTTCGGCGCAGGCGAGACGCAGCTGCACGCCGGCGTAGGTGTGAATGGCGTTGTCAATGCAGTGGTGGCCGGGCACAAAACACCCCAGCATGCGGCTGTTGGCGGCGTTGACGATGGCGTCGCAGCGCAGCGTGGTGATGTCCCCCTGCCACAGATACAGCCCCCCGCGCCGCGGCTTCAGCCCGGCCAGGTCGGTGATGCCCTTCTCCCGGATCGCTTCGCGCAGGTAGGCGTCCTGCACCGCGAGAAAGGCCGGGTCGGCCGGCCGCGGCGGGCGGGTATTGAAAAGCGCGCGCAGCAGGCGCTTTTGTTCCTCTTCACCGGCGGGGATGCCGCCGGCCCAGACCGCGGGCCGTTCCCGGAGAAGCCATTCGATCAGATAGTGTCGGCGTTCGTTCTGAGTCATCGTGATGTCCCTCTTTTCAGGCGTCCGAAGGGGACCGCCTCCATGGGCGGTCCCCTTCTTCATGTGTTCGGTCCGTGTTCAGCCAAAGAAGAACCCGGCCGTCATATCCAGATAATTTTGGCCGCTGTATGCCGGATACTGCCGCTGCATTTCTGCCTTGAAGCTGTCGGCGTCCGGGCTGGCGGCCGCCAGGCGCTTCAGATTCTCCAGGTACGCTATCTTGGTTTCGGCGTCCTTGAGATCCTCCGGCGTGTAGTGGGAGGTCAGAATCAGAGCGTATCCCTTGTCGATATAGTGCCGCAGTTCGGCGATGATGCCGTCGGCGTGGGCCGCGCCCGCCACGATGGAATGGCAGTCATGCCCCAGCATGTGGGTGTAAACGGCCTGGATCTCGGGAATCTCCACATCAAAGGCCTCGGCGGTTTCCTTGATGACGAAATCGATGCCGCCGATGGTCACCCGGCCTTCCCCGATGAAGTCGGTGATGGGGTGGATGGTGTTGTCAAAGCTCTCGCCGAAGGCGGCCGTGAAGCCGTCGATCAGATTTTTGCCGCCGCCGTTTTCCGTATAGTCGGCGGCATGGCGGGTCGCGTACTTGCGCACCCCCGGCAGGAAGGACGCCCCCGCGCCGTGGTAAGCCACCAGCATGCCCGCCACGTCCATATCCTGCAGATAGCCGGTCAGCTCCCGGATATTGTCGAAGAAGCAGGGGGATTCGATGACGACGGCCTTGCCGCCCTTTTCCACGATGAAGACCTCATCGGCGAGGGGATCGTTGGTCTGATAGGCGTGCAGCTTGACGGTACCGAAATCATAGATATGCATTTCGCCCTTTTCGAGCGCAACGGTTTGATAGGTGTTTTTGTTCATAACAGGTTCCTCCTTAATGGTTCGGATCCGGGCTGCGGAGCGGCCGTCCCCGCGGCTTTTGTCCTTCTGTGGTATAGTGTAAGCGCAAAATCCCCGCTTGTAAAGTAAGCACTTTATTGTGCTGTAGTTACCGAAAAGAAACCATTGGATGACGGCGGGCTTCGGCGGCATTGACCCGGAGCGGAGAAGGTGGTACAATGAGGGCAGCATGACGATGAGACGGGAGGCATCGATATGGAGGAACCCAAAACGGCGGCCCTGCCGGCCTGCCCGGTGGAGACCACCCTGGGCTTAATCGGGGATAAGTGGAAGGTGCTGATTCTGCGGGATCTGCTTCCGGGGACCAAGCGCTTCGGCGAGCTGAAAAAATCCATCGGCAGCGTGTCGCAGAAGGTATTGACCGCCCAACTCCGCGATATGGAGGAAAGCGGCCTGGTCAGCCGCCGGGTATATGCGGAGGTGCCGCCGCGGGTGGAATACTCGCTCACCCCGCTCGGGCAGAGCCTGCGGCCGATCCTCGACGCGATGCAGCAGTGGGGAGAAGCGTACAAGGCCCAGAATGCCCAATAGACAGCGCACACAGCACGCCCGTGCATACGAAGGGGAAGCTTCCCTTTTGGTATGCGCGGGCTTTTTTATGCCGCGGCGGGACATCGCGGGAGACGGCGGCTGCGGTCCTGGTCCCGGGCGGGGCGGATACACGGCGGGCGGCAGCGGCCCGGCGCGAAAGGACGGCGGTGTTTACGGAAGGCAGGTATAAATGCGCGCCTGTCCGCCATATACAAGAATAGGGCGTTTTCAACCAGCTTGCAGAAGGGCGTGGAGTCGGCATGTTCAAGACCTGGCATATCCGCACAAAGCATGGGGTGATCGCGGCCGTCTGTGCGGCGGCGCTGTGCCTGAGCGCGGCGCTGTTTTCCACGCAGGCCGCCGGCGCGGAGGGCCCGGCGCAGGAGGGGGTCGAGGTCCCCATCATCATGTACCACGGCATCCTCAAGGATCCCAAGCGGGCGGGGCCGTATGTGATTACGCCGGATACCTTCGAGGGGGATCTGCGGTATCTGCAGGAGCACGGCTATACCACGGTGGTCATGCAGGATCTGATCGATTACGTGGACGAGGGACGGCCCCTGCCGAAAAAGCCGATCCTGCTGACCTTTGACGACGGGTTTTACAACAACTATGTCTATGCCTTCCCGCTGCTCAAGCAATACCATGCCAGAATGGTGCTGTCCCCGGTGGGCCGCTATACCGACGAATACAGCGCATCGGGGGAGGAGAACGCCAACTACAGCTATGTGACATGGGACAGGATACGGGAGATGATGCAGTCCGGCCTGGTGGAAATACAGAACCACTCCTACGACATGCACGCGAACGATACGGCCCACCGCAAGGGCGCCAAAAAGACCGCGGGCGAAACGCTCGACCAGTACCGGAAAGCCCTGACGGACGACGTGACCAAGATGCAGCAGCGCATGCAGGAGATGACCGGCTATCAGCCGACGACCTTTACCTATCCCCTCGGCGCGGTCAGCCGGGAATCGCTGCCCATCCTCAGGGAGCTGGGCTTCCGGGCGACCCTTGTGTGCGAAAGCCGCACCAATGTCATCACCCGCGACCCCGACTGCCTGTACAGCCTGGGGCGCTATCTGCGGCCCAGCGGGCCGGACGCGGCCCGGTACTTTACGAAGACCGTGAAGCTGCCCGCTTAACCTATCAGGAAAAGGAGAATCCCTATGCCATCCATCTATTTAAGCCCTTCCACCCAGCAGAACAACCCGTACGTCATCGGCGGAAACGAGGAGCAGTATATGAACCGGATCGCCGATGCGATGGAGCCCTATCTGCGGTCCACCGGCATTTCGTTCACCCGCAACAACCCGGACGAGACGGTTTCGCAGGCGATTGCCGCGTCCAATGCCGGGGACTACGATCTGCATCTGGCCCTGCATTCCAACGCCGCCGGGGAGGCGAACGCCGGACAGGTGCGGGGTACCGACGTGTATTATTACCCGGGCAGCGCCGCGGGGCAGCGGGCGGCGGACGTCCTCGCCGCGTATTTCAAGCGGATTTATCCGCTGCCCGACCGGGTGCGGACGCTGCCCACCACCGCGCTGGCCGAAGTGGTGCGCACCCGCGCGCCCGCTGTGCTGATGGAAATCGCGTACCACGACAACGTGGAGGACGCCACCTGGATCCGGGACAACATCGACGCCATCGCCCGCAATCTGGTGCAGGGGCTGGCCGCCTATTTCGGGATCCCCTTTATTGAAGCGCAGGAGCCGCGGCAGGGAACGGTGGACACCGCGCGGGGCAATCTGAACATTCGCAGCAAGCCGAGCATGGCGGGCGACATCATCGGGTCCATCCCCCGGGGGGCGGCGGTCACCGTCCTCGGCCGGTGGCAGGACTGGTACGTGGTGGACTATAACGGCACCGTCGGCTATGCCAGCAGCCGCTATATCCGCGGGTAAGATCCAAAAAGGGGGCGCCGCAGCACACGCTGCGGCGCCCCCTTCAGCTTGTCAAAGAAGGAGGCGTTTTGCTCAGGCGAAGCGCCTTCTTCTTTT